>NZ_JQFA01000004.1:1200000-1502112 GCF_000763385.1 Leptolyngbya sp. KIOST-1 | reverse complement strand
CATGCTCACGGGGTGACCGTCACTCAAGCGCAGATCCCACATGTTGATGGGGGTAAAGGTCTCCGCTGGCCCCAAAGCACCCTGAAACTCTCCAGCGATCACCCGCAGGTGGCCCTGGCCCTCGGGCAACTCGACCACTGGGATGCGATCGGCGGTGATGCCCTGGTAGCGAGGCGAAGACATTTTGTCTTTGGCGGGCAGGTTAACCCACAACTGCACCATTTCAAAGGGGCCGCCGTCTCGGGCAAAGTTCGGCCCGTGGAATTCTTCGTGGACCAGCCCCGCCGCCGCCGTCATCCACTGCACGTCGCCGGGGCCAATGATGCCGCCGCCGCCAGCGGAGTCACGGTGCTCGACCTCGCCGTCGTAGACGATGGTGACGGTCTCAAAACCCCGGTGAGGGTGTTCACCGACGCCGCGTCGGGCAGTGGTAGGGGAGAAAGTCGCTGGCCCCGCGTAGTCGAGCAGCAGAAAGGGGCTGATGGTTTGGCCCAGACCGTTGTAGGCCATTAGCGTGCGAACTGGAAAGCCGTCACCCACCCAGTGGCGACCCTGGGTGCGCTGAATGCTTTGCAGAGTTTTGGCGGTGCTGGGCTGGTTGAGGGTCGGCATAGTAGCGGTCTAGGTAGATTGGATAACGGTTACAGGAGCTGGCTGAGGTTGTCCTAGAGGGCTGCGATCGCACAGGTGAAACCGATACTGTCAAATTCAACCGTGCTCCCCTCTTGATAATTGTAGGGAATCCACAGCTTGTCTGACTTGCGCTGAAATCGCTCGACTAACACCTGCTTTTGATGGATGAGAACATACTCTTCGAAGGCTGGGTTCGATTTGTAGTCAGCAAATTTATCTCCCCGATCAAAAGCTTCCGTCGAATCTGACAAAACCTCCAGCCTCTGAAGCCCGCAGCATTGTCACTGCCCTGTGGATTCTTCAGCATTGGGATAACTATCGGTCTATGACTTACATTGGTCATTAAGGATTGGGCTAAACCTATGACCGCGACGTCTCCGGCAAAAACTGCTCTGCGCAATATTCCTCAAAACCAGTGGCATCGGGCGACCTGGGCCGACTATGTGGCTCTGCGCGATGATCCCAGCCCTGAGCGCATAAGACTGGCCTTTAACGAAGGATGGCTGTGGGTCACGATGGGTGCAGAAGGTATTAGTCACGCGACAGTCAGCGATTTGTTCACCAGTTTGCTTTTTCTGTGGGCTATTCAGCACCCAGACCAGGTTTTCAGTTCCCTGGGACGGTGCTTGTTAGAACAGGCTGAGGTGCGGGCCAGTGCGCCTGACTTGGTGCTCTATGTTGGCCCAGACTATCCCCAGTGGCAGCCTGGGGAGCCGCGCCGGATCGATTTGAACCAAACTCGATTGCCTGACTTGGTAGGCGAAATTTCTGATACTACCCTGGCCAGCGACCTAGACGAGAAAAAGCACCTCTACGCCGCCCTTGGCATTCCCGAATATTGGGTGGTGGATGTGCGGGGGCAGCGGGTGTTTGCCTTTTTGCTACAGGAGAATGGTGAATACCTGCCCTGCGAAACCTCCCAAGCGCTGGCGGATCTACCCATTGCCCTGCTGGATGAGACGCTACAACAGCTGGCCCAGGGCACCAATACCAGTGCGGCGGCGTGGCTTAGCCAGCAGATGGCGGCCCTGGGCCAAAAACAGCCGTGAAGCAGACCCGAAATCTGGTAAATCGCGTTTGCGAATGCACCTACGGCACCAGACCCCAGGGTTCTACTGGGCATTTCTAGTGGTTATCAACTCTTCATAGCAGAACCCTAGGGTCTACCCCTGCAAAACCGAAACCCTCAAGCTAGTGCTCTGTCAAACCTAAGTTTGTAGGTTGGGTGGCGCGCTAGCAGAACCCAACAAGGCTGACTGCCGTTGGGTTACGCTCCGCTTCACCCAACCTACGGGAACCCTAATTCTTAGCTTTGACGCTGCACTAGGCGGCGAGCGATCGCGCCACCGCCCCGTGTTTCTCCAGCACCACCGGCAGATCCAGCGTTAGCAGGCCTTCAGGGTTGAGTACCTCTCTGCCGTGAATAAAGCTGTAGTCCACGCGATCGACCATGCAGAAAATTAGCGCCGCTACCGGGTCGTAGGCGGTGCCGGAGAGGGCAAGGCGATCAAGGTTAACGCTAACAAAATCCGCGGCCATGCCGGGGGCCAGGTGGCCAATGTCGGTGCGGCCCAGCACCCTGGCTCCGCCGCGAGTGGCAATTTCCAGCACCTCGCGGGCGGAGAGCGCGGCGGGGTCTTCTTCCCGTACTCGGGCCATCAGAAAGGCCTGGCGGGCTTCGGCCAGCAGGTGGCTGCCGTCGTTGGAGGCAGACCCATCTACCCCCAGACTGACCGGCACATTGTGATTCAGCATTTTGCGAATTGGGGCCATACCGCTGGCCAGGCGCATGTTGCTACAGGGGCAGTGGGCCACGCCAGTGCCGGTCTGGCCAAAGCTGTGGATGGCCTTGTCGTCGAGCTTGACACAGTGGGCGTGCCAGACATCTTCCCCCAGCCAACCCACCGAGGCAGCGTAGTCGCCGGGGGTGAGGCCAAAGGTGTTGAGACTGTAGGTGACGTCGGAGTTGTTCTCGGCCAGGTGGGTGTGTAGCCGCACGCCGGGGTAGCTGCGGGCCAGGGCGGCGGACTCCCGCATCAGGTCTGGGGAGACGCTGAAGGGTGAACAGGGGGCCAGGGTGATGCGGGTCAGGGCGTAGGGGCTGTTGTCGTGGTACTGCTCGATCAGGCGCTGGGAGTCTTTGAGGATGTCGGCCTCAACCTCCACGATGGAATCGGGGGGCAGGCCGCCTTTGCTCTCCCCCACGCTCATGCTGCCGCGGCTGGCGTGGAAGCGCAGTCCGGTTTGGGCGACGGCCTCGATCTCGTCGTCCAGTGTGCAGCCGTTGGGGAAGAGGTAGAGGTGGTCGCTGGCGGTGGTGCAGCCCGAGTAAATTAGCTCGGCGGCGGCCACCTGGGCGCTGAGGCGAATGGCCTCGGGGGTGAGCTGCTGCCACAGTGGGTAGAGGGCGCTGAGCCAGTTGAACAGGGACGAGTTTTGCGCCCCCGGCACCACGCGGGTGAGGGTTTGAAAGAAGTGGTGGTGGGTGTTGACCAGGCCTGGAAACACCAGGTGGCGATCGCCCAAGTCCAGCACCCGGTCGGCCTCAGTGGGCAGTTCCTCGGTAGTCCCCACCTGCTCAATTACGTGATCGCGAATGAACAGCGCCCCAGCGCGAATCTCTCGCCGCTGGTCATCCAGGGTGACCAGAGTGTGAATGTTTTTAACCAGAAGGGTTGGCACAGTGGGGCATCCCCGCAACGAGCATTCGCTCGGGACTATAGCAGGTTGCTGGCTGGAGCTAATGTTTTCTTTTATGCAAAATTAGTGGTTGGATGCCAAACAGGCATAGCTGAACACAGGTATAAACGATAGCCTATCGTCTTTCGCAGGGGCCAACAGCCGTTGGCCCCTCCCCAAATTCATGCCCTAATTCAGCAACGCCGCCCAGCCGATTCTTTAAGATAGGCCAATCAGTTTTCGAAACACCTTCACTTTGTCCTGGTAGGGGGGGTAGCGCCAGTCCACATCCAACCAGAAGGGCTTTTTGAGCACGCTTTTCAGGTTAGAGAAGGTATCGAAGCTGTACTGGCCGTGGTAGCTGCCCATGCCGCTGCTGCCGACGCCACCAAAGGGCAGGTTCCAGACCGCAACCTGGACAACAACGTCGTTCAGACACATCGACCCGGCTGTCGTGCGATCGATCACCTGGGTCTGCACCTGGCGATCGCGCGAAAACAGATACAGGGCCAGGGGCTTAGGGCGCTGGTTGACGGCGGCGATCGCATCGTCCAGGTCTCGGTAGGTCAAAATCGGCAGCAGGGGACCAAAAATTTCCTCCTGCATGATCGGGTCGTCCCAGCCGATGCCGTCGATCAGGGTGGGGGCGATGTAGCGATCGTCCCGGTTGTGGTCACCCCCGACCAGAACAGTGCCCTGACCCAGCAGGCCCACCAGGCGATCGAACTGGCGATCGTTCACGATCCGAGAATAGTCGGGGCTTTGGGCCGGATTTTCCCCGTAGCAGGCCTGGATGCGCTGCTGAAGCGCGGCCACCAGCTCGGCTTTGATGCGCTCGTCAACCAGCAGGTAGTCCGGGGCCACACAGGTCTGACCTGCATTGAGGCACTTGCCCCAAACTATGCGTCGGGCCGCCACCTCTAGGTTGACATCGGCATCGACAATGCAGGGGCTTTTCCCGCCCAGTTCCAGGGTTACCGGAGTCAGGTGCTGGGCCGCCGCCTGCATGACAATCTTGCCCACCCGTTCGCCGCCGGTGTAGAAAATGTGGTCAAATCTTTCGGCCAGCAGGGCCTGGGCGGTATCGACGCCACCTTCGACCAGAGTGATGTGGGCCGGGTCAAAGGTAGTCTCTATCAGCTGGACCAGCACGGCGGAGGTGGCGGGGGCCAGTTCGGAGGGCTTTAGAATGGCGCAGTTGCCCGCAGCGATCGCCCCTATCAGCGGCGAAATGATTAGCTGAAACGGGTAGTTCCACGGGCCGATGACCAGAACCACTCCCAGGGGTTCGGGCTGCACCCAGGCCGAACCGGGCCTCTGGCTGAGGGCAAGGGAGGCTTTGCGCGGTTTGGCCCAGCGGCGCAGATGCTTGATGACGTAGTCAATCTCGCTGATCACCGCCACTTCGATATAGCCCTCAAACTCGGGTCGGCCCAGATCGCGCTTTGCCGCGTCGATGATCTCGGCCTGGTGCTGAACAATCGCCGTCCGCAGCGCCTTCAGCTGGGCGAGGCGAAAATCGAGGCTGCGGGTAGCCCCAGTGTTCCAGTAGGCCCGCTGACGACGCAGCAGTTCGGCAACGGCGGTAGGGGCAGCAAGGGTAGTCATGGTTATCTCTGGCTGGGAGCGGAGCAGTTACGCATCTTTACATCCTACAAACCCCCGAGTCTTCTTCGCCATCCATAGCCATCGCCAGGACCGTTAGGACATGACCAATGCCCCTGAAGCGATGGCTGCCGCCCCAGGTTTTGCCTTTGGAAGAGGCCAAGGTCCTAAGCGCAATGGCCTTCGCTATAAACCGGGTTTGTGCTGGCCGGGGCGATCGCCATGGCCAACCGCAGCCCCGGCAGCCCTGGCTCTGGCCCAGAATTGAGTACACTCTCTAGGAGAGCCACCTGAGGATTTAAACGTTCACCATGCTGACAACCTCTATTCGTCTTGTGTTTGGGCGTCTTGTGTTTGGAATTGCCCTCGCTGCGCTGCTCCTGCTGGGCGATGCCGAACCCAGCGCGGCGGCTTCCCTGGAGGTTGGACCCATCGCGGCACTGCCCTTTGTTGGCAATCTAGCGGGCGATCGCCCCACCAATCTGGGCATTGAATCAGGTCACCTGGCCCCCTGCCCCGCCTCCCCCAACTGCGTGGTCAGCCAGGGCGATACCGACTCCGAACACAGCATTGCCCCGCTGGCCTACAGCGGTGACCCCAGTCAGGCTATGGCCCAGCTCGCAGCCGTCGTTACGGCCATGCCCCGCACCGAGATCATTGAGCAAGGCGATCGCTACCTCTACGCCGAATTCACCAGTCGGTGGATGGGCTACGTGGACGATGTCGAGTTTTATCTGGACCCCGAGGCGTCGGTGATCCAGGTGCGATCGGCGTCGCGGCTGGGCGAATCCGACCTGGGAGTTAACCGCCAGCGGATCGAGACGATTCGGCAGGCGTTTAGCAGTTAATGGATGACAGCCCCTAGGGATGGCTAGCAGGAGTAGAGCAACCCCTGCTGGGGATGTAAGGGTGTCAAGGGTCAGGTGTCAGGTGTCAGGTGTCAGGTGTCAGGTGTCAGGGACAGTTGACTGACTGCTGCCGCAGAGTACTAGTCCCTGAAAATGGCGTTCTCCAGCTGCTCCAGGGCTACTTCCAGGTCGTCGTTGACAATTTGCCGATCAAACTCGCTGGCGGCATCAATCTCTACGCGGGCCCGCTGAAGACGGCGGGCAATGGCGTCGTCGGCGTCTTTACCCCGCAGGCGAATGCGATTTTCTAGCTCTTCCAGGGAAGGCGGCAGCACAAAGAGCTGGAGGGCGTTGGGAAAAGTTTCGCGCACCTGGCGGGCCCCTTCCAGCTCAATCTCTAAAATCACCCAGTGGCCGGCCTCGATCTGCTTGAGCACTTCCCTTTTGGGGGTGCCGTAGAGGTTGCCCGCAAACTCAGCCCACTCCAGTAGTTCCCCCTGGGCCACCATCTCCTGAAAGGCTTCGCGGCTGACGAAGAAATAGTCCTGACCATCGACCTCGCCGGGGCGGGGGGCGCGGGTGGTGGCCGACACCGACAGCCTCAGCATTGGGTAGCGCTGACGCAGCGATCGCAGCAGCGTTCCCTTGCCCACCCCGCTGGGACCTGTAAACACAATCAACCGACCCAGCCGGGGAGTGGTGCTCTCGGGGGCGGCATCCAGGCCGAAGGTGGGGAGAGGGGCAGGGGAGATGACGGTCATGGCGGTGCTGGTGTGTACAACAGAGATTCTTATTCTAGTGAACCCTCTACCTTTGGCAGGATGAAATTCCGCTAATTAACCTAAAAGTTGCTCCCAAGGAGGCTCTAAATACGCTGGAAGTCAACGGTTACAGCCTCAGGCAAGTTTTGGCGTTGGGCGTGGCCGCGCTGGCGGCAAAGCGGGCTGAACCAGCCGGGTGAGCGCCCTACGCCTCCGGCAGATCAAACAGCACGGTAGTCATGTAGCGCTCGGCCCAGGCGTCGCCAAAGGCTTTTTCGAGGACGCGGCGGGTTTTGTCATTCTTTTGCTGCTGCTCGCAGTAGTGGCGCTGGCCGGCCAGCACCGCCGCCGTTTGCTCTGGTGTGGCCGGAGTCGCGATCGCCTGTTGACAGTGCACAGCCAGATAGGCGGCAATCAAGTCGACAAAGGCCGTTTCCTCGGCGGGGCTGGCGGGGCGAATGAACCGGCAGTAGGGCGAAAATATAGTGCCCCAGCCCGGCAGGTCGCGCTCCTCGGCAAAGGTGTGGGCGGACAGCGGGTCGAGGGCCGTGGTGTAGGGCTCGGGGAGCGCCCCGGTCACCGGCGAGAGAT
Source organism: Leptolyngbya sp. KIOST-1 (assembly GCF_000763385.1). NCBI lineage: Bacteria > Bacillati > Cyanobacteriota > Cyanophyceae > Leptolyngbyales > Leptolyngbyaceae > Leptolyngbya > Leptolyngbya sp. KIOST-1. The sequence goes on along the minus strand of NZ_JQFA01000004.1, from coordinate 1,494,995 downwards.
CGACAATGGCAGCGCTGATTTGCCCCCGTCCGCCGACCAGGTCGCAGCCAAACATCGGCAGGTTGTATTCCGGTCGGGGAAACAAGACGCAGTGCAGAATATCCAGATTGGCTCCCACCCGCGCCAGCTCCAGGTGCAGTTTGCGAAACTGCAGCGTCTGGTAGCACTGGTTTTCGATGGTGAGCTTTTCGCCCTCCAGCCGGCCCTCGATGTAGCCCAAATCCTCCGGCAGGCGGTAGGGCGACAGATCGAGGTACTGCTGCCAGGTGGCTTCGATGCGATCGGCCAGGCCCCGAATCATCGGATGCTGCTGGTCGCGCAGGGAGGGTTGAGTTGGGGCTACCATAACACCCAGATAACTAACGATAGGTTTTTAGCATACCAGCCAGGGAAGATACTAGAACGAGTGCTATACACAGCTACAATTTGCCCACAGAGAAACTGTGTAAGGGGCCATTGTGAAGTTAATTGACTGGATTAATCTGGCTGCCCTGGGCATTGCCCTGGTGATTTTGTGGCAATTTCGCCAAATCGTCCTGCTGATCTTTGCGGCGGCGGTGATTACCATTGCCCTTAACAGTCTGGTGCGGTTTTTCTCCAAGGTATACGGCTGGCCGCGGCAGCGATCGGTCCTGGTGACCGGGGCGCTGGTGCTGCTGGGGGGCGTTATTTTTCTGGGTCTGGTGCTGCCCCTGTTTGTCGCTCAGTTCCAGCAGTTGCTGCTGTTGACGCCCAAGGGGTTTGAGCAGCTGGGCGTCTGGTTTGATGCGTTTCGAGCCAACCCGCCAGTCTGGTTTCCAGAACAGGACCTGAGGCTGCTGCCGGGGCTGCCGGAGCTGCTGCGCCAGGCGGCGTCCATTGGGTCTACGGTGTTCGGCAACTTTTTGACGTTTTTCTCCAGCTCTGTGGCGATTGTGCTGCAGGTGCTGCTGCTGCTGGTGCTCACCCTGATGATGCTGGCCAACCCTGCGGCCTACCGACGGCTGCTGCTGCGGCTGTTTCCGTCGGGCTACCGCCGCCGCGCCGATGAAATCTTAACCAAGTGCGAAAGGTCGCTGATGTTCTGGCTGGGCGGGGTCGCGCTCAGCTCTATTTTTGTGGCCACGCTCAGCTTCACGGGGCTGGTGCTGCTGGGAGTGCCCTACGCCTTTGCCCACGCGGTTCTAGCCGGGTTGTTTAACTTCATTCCCAACCTCGGCCCTACCCTGAGCGCGGTGTTTCCCGTATTTGTGGCGCTGCTGCAGTCGCCAGGTACCGCCCTGGCGGTGATCGTGCTCTACGTGCTGATTCAAAACGTGGAGAGCTACTGGTTTTCGCCGATGGTGATGCAGAAACAGGTGGCCCTGCTGCCCGCCGCCACGCTGATTTCACAAATCTTTTTTGCCACCTTCTTTGGACCGGTGGGGCTAATTCTGGCGCTGCCCCTGGCGGTGATTTGCAAAACCTGGATCGAGGAAGCCTGGATTATTGATGTGCTGGATTCGCCGCGCGATCGCGAGCTGAATACTCCTGCTGAGGTGCCGGATCTAAACTACGGGCGATCGCAGCCTGACCCCTAGGCACCGTCATCACTTAGCCTTTTAGGACCTCAACATCAGTAGTCTGCCAAGGCAATTATGACAGGTTGGTGGGGCTCACGGTGCACGGTGTACGGTGTACGGTTCACGGCAGCCCTTAAACCGTACACCGTGTACCATGCACCGTTAGACCGTTGGAGTCTGTCACAATCAGGTTGGTCAAGTACTAGATTAGTTCGACAGTAGCGGATTCCAAGGCCTAGGGAGCACGGTTTGGGGTCTGCGGTTCAAGGCTAGCCGCGAACTTGAGACCTTGCGCCATACACCCCACTGACCGGTTATATAACTTGGCAGGCAATTGGCACGTGTCCTTAACGAAACCGTTACCTGGTAAAGCTTTCATAAACGCAACCTCACCCCATTCTCCTCTGCCGAATGCGGATCTGCCCGGTCCGTGACCCGTTGGCCAACCAAGCGCGAGTCCCCAGACTAGCGAAAAGTGGCTATTGCTACCATTCGGCGGTCAAGAGCCACGGTGTGGAGCGATCGCGGCCTCTTGGCAAAATCTCGCCGCGAGACTATAAAATTATCGTGAAAATACCCAGGTAGCTCTGACACCCTCTCTGCCGACTTCTTAGAGTTTGTAAGCAACCGGTGAAGCAAAACCTATCCCGCCGGAAACAGTTCGCTCCCGGCGGATAAGGTAGGCTACGCATCAGCTCTAGCACCAAGGGACTAGGCACGGGTCGCACAGGCGCAAGGTTAGCTGGTCTGAGGTCCCAAGCGAGTCTTGGTTTCCGCTCAGTCGAGTCCTGGGCTGAGGCGAGGTTAAGCCATGGCCTCTAAACACGTCACTTCATTTCAAAGGTTTTTGTACAGGGGTTCCTCGAACTATGTCTCACCATCCAGTCGTCATCATTGGGGCCGGGCCTGCGGGCCTGACCGCAGGCTATGAGCTGATGAAGCAGGGGGTGTCATCGATCGTTTTAGAAAAGGCTGAAAAAGTGGGGGGTATTTCCCGCACGGAAACCTACAAAGGCTATCGGTTCGACATCGGCGGCCATCGTTTTTTTACCAAGGTGGGGGAAGTCAACACCGTTTGGGCCGAAATCCTGGGGGACGACTTCATCCAGGTGCCGCGGCTCTCGCGCATCTTCTACCGGGGCAAGTTTTATGACTATCCCCTGTCACTGCTCAAAACCTTGAGAAATTTGGGGCCAATTGCCAGTGCGCTGATGGTGACCAGCTACTTGAAAGCCAAGCTCAAAAAACGGCTCAACCCCGGCTTTGAGCCCGAAACCTTTGAGGAGTGGGTGACCGATTGCTTTGGCGAACGGCTGTACAAAACCTTCTTCAAGACCTATACCGAAAAAGTTTGGGGCATTCCCTGCAGCCAAATCCGAGCCGACTGGGCCGCCCAGCGGATTCAAAACATGTCGCTCAAGCGAGTCGTGCTCAACGCCCTGTTTGGTGCCCAAAATGCCAAGAGCCTGATCAAAACCTTTGACTACCCCCGCCTTGGCCCTGGCATGATGTGGGAGCGCTGCCAGGAGTTGCTCAATGCTGGCGGCTCGACGGTGGCGCTAAACACCGAGATTGTCCGACTGGAGCACCAGGGCAGTGTGGTCACCAAGGTAGTTGCCAGGCAGGTAGACCCCGCTGGGGTACAGCCCGATCGCACCTTTGAGCTGACCGGTGACCATTTTATCAACTCCATGCCGATTTCTGCCCTGGTGCATCGACTCGACCCACCGCCGCCGCCGGAGGTGCTGGCCGCCGCCCGAGGGCTTAAGTACCGCGACTTTTTGATCGTTTCGCTGATTGTCGATCGGCCCGATCTATTTCCCGACAACTGGCTCTATATCCACAGCCCTGAGTTCAAGGTGGGCCGCATTCAAAATTTCAAAAACTGGAGCCCGGCGATGGTGCCGGAGCCAAGCAAATCCTGCCTGGGCATGGAGTACTTTTGCAGTGAAGGAGATGCCCTGTGGCAGCTGCCCGACCACCAGCTGATTGAGCTGGCCTCCCAGGAAATTGTGCGGCTTCATCTGGGTGTACAGCCCGGCAACATTGAGGATGGCTGCGTGATTCGCCAGCACAAGGCCTATCCGGTGTACGACGGCGAATATCGCCAGCATTTGCAGGTGCTACAGGACTACATTGAGACCTTTGAAAACCTGCAAACGGTCGGTCGCAACGGCATGCACCGCTACAACAACCAGGACCACTCGATGCTGACGGCCATACTGGCGGCCAAGAACATCCTGGGGGAAAATCATGGCTTGTGGGAGGTCAACGTGGAGCGGTCGTACCACGAAAACTTTACCGATGAGGAGTGGAACAAGCTGCGGCAGACCACTGTGAGTCAATCTGAATCCACCCCACCGTTGTCACCGGTTGCCTAAAAATGACCCAAACGCCCTCAGCGATAGCGAACAGCACAGGAATCAGTGGCGGCAACCCTGATATTGCAATTCCCAGACCCTGTTCGATCTGTTCAACCTGAGCCTTGATCGGTGAACCAAGGCTCAGGCACTGTAAGGAAACCCTGGTTTCTATACCGGCATTCTAGGCATCATCCAGGGCGGCAATGCCGGGGAGCTCTTTGCCCTCCAGCAGCTCCAGGCTGGCGCCGCCGCCGGTGGAGATGTGGCTCATTTTGTCGGCCACGCCCACCTTTTCTACTGCGGCCACCGAGTCGCCGCCGCCGATGATGGTGGTGACGCCAGTGCCGGTGAGCTCGGCCAGGGTATGGGCGATCGCCTCGGTACCCACCGCAAACTTGTCAAACTCAAACACGCCCATAGGACCGTTCCAGATCACCGACTTGCACTGCTTGAGCGCGTCCTGGAACACCTTGACCGAGTCGGGGCCAATGTCGAGCCCCATCCAGCCGTCGGGGATGGCGTCAACGCTGACGGTCTGACTGTTGGCGTCGGCGGCAAAGTTGTCGGCCAGCACCACGTCGGTGGGCAGCAGCAGGTCAACGCCCTTTTCCTTGGCTTTGGCTTCCAGGGCTTTGGCCAGCTCCAGCTTGTCCTCTTCCACCAGTGACTTGCCCACCGCCAGACCGCGCGCTTTGTAGAAGGTGAAAATCATGCCGCCGCCGATCAGGAGCTTGTCCACCTTGTCGAGCAGGGTCTCGATCACGCCAATTTTGCTGGACACTTTGGACCCGCCGATGATAGCCGCCAGGGGCTTTTGGGGATTCTCGATCGCCGCTTGGAGGTACTGAAGCTCTTTTTCAATCAGGTAGCCCGCCACCGAGGGGCTGAGGTACTCGGTCACCCCAGCGGTAGAGGCGTGGGCACGGTGAGCGGTGCCAAAGGCATCGTTGACGTAGAGGTCGGCATTGGCGGCCAGGGCCTTGGCAAACTCGGGGTCGTTAGCCTCCTCCCCGGCGTAGAAGCGGACGTTCTCCAGCAGGGCGACCTGGCCGTTTTCCATCGCGCCCACGGCGGCGGCTACCTCATCGCCAATGCAGTCGTCGCACTTGATCACCTCCTGGCCCAGCAGTTCGCCCAGGCGCTTGGCCACCGGAGTCAGGCGCATGCTGTCAACCACCTGAGCCTTGGGGCGACCAAAGTGACTGGTGAGAATGACCTTGGCGCCTTTGCCCGTCAGGTCTTGAATGGTGGGCAGGGCAGCCCGAATGCGGGTGTCGTCGGTAATGGCACCCTGGTCGTCGAGGGGCACGTTGAAGTCGGCTCGTACCAGGACCCGCTTGCCCGAAACGTCCGCTGCCGACAGGCTTGCCACCGATTTTTTAGCCACTGAGATAACCTCCTAAAAGCGGTTTAAGTCTTTGCATTTATTACGTTATGCAGCGCACAGGAGGCAGCGGCGCCAACCTTGTCTAAGGTAGATTTGAGGAGCGTCGCGGCCCAAGCCAAGCACTGGGTCTGTCGTAATAGTCACGGATTGACGCCCCCATTTTACCGGAGTGTGAGTTCCCTTCGATACGCCATGTTCAAGACGGTTTTATTTCCCATCGACATGAGTTCTGAGGCCCAGCAGGCCGCGCCCAAGGTGGCCGAGTTGGTCAAAACCCATCAGAGCCGACTGATTCTGCTGTCTGTGGTTGAAGCTGGCACCGTCGATACCCCCCGACCCAGCGGCCAGTCTTCCCCCGCAGCGGTAGCTCAGCTGCTGGGGAAAGCTAAGGACCTGTTTGCCGCTCAGGCGATCGAAACCGAGGCGATTGAGCGCGAGGGTCAACCCGCCTTTGTCATCTGCGATGTGGCCGACGAACTGGACGCCGATTTGATTGTGATGGGCTGTCGCGGCGTCGGCCTGATCGAAGACGTGCAGGACGAAAGCGTCACCATGCGGGTGATTAACCTCTCGCCCTGTCCAGTGTTAATTATTCCCTAGGGAAGAGTGGGTGGGTAGGCAGGTGGGCGGGTGGATGGGTAGACAGGTGGACGACCCTGCAGGGTGGGCAAAGCCCACCATCATCCCTAGTCCCACTACAGATCACCCTGGCCCTCGGCCTCTATGACTTTAGAAAGATCTCAGAAAAAGTCCCCCAGGCCAAGCTCCTGCCGCACGATCGCCAGCGGCTTGTCCCAGTTGAGTTCAGGCGGATAGGCGATCGCAGCCTTCCCCTTCCTCCCCATGCGAAAGCCCCGCACCATGGCCCGCAGCAGCGGCAGCGTCCACAGCGGGTTGGTCAGACTCAGCGGCACAAAGGACAGCACAAACACATTCAGCAGGTCACGGTACTGCACCAGGGTATAGGCCGCCACCCCAAACTCCCCGATAGGGGAAGCATCGAAGCCGGTGTAGATGTGATAGAGATCGTGGCTGATGGCGGTGCGCTGGCGCAGACACTCGCGACCGTTTGCGCCGGTGACAAACACGTCAGGGTCAAAGCCATAGCGCAGCATGTGGCGGGCGTAGGCCCCGCCAAGGGTGTCGGGCGGCAGCTGCACCAGCACGTCGAGATCCACGGCAATCGGGCGCTGGGCCAGGTGAGGGGCCTGCCGCTCCAGGCGGGCCTCAACCCAGTCCTGCCAATCGCTGTGGCGGCCGGCGGCGAGAATGTGCAGAATGCCGGCGGCAGGATTGCTCAAAAAGGCCCCGTAGGCGGCCCGTATCTCCGACCAGTCGATGCCGCGCAGGGGGGAGACTAAGGAGCGATCGCGCTGGCGGCGGTTGGCAGAGGGCTGAGTGCGGCTAACCATGGCAGTTCTCCAGGGAGTAAGGATGTGAACAAATGCGATCGAGGAAACGGGTGGGTTCGAAACCGGAGACAATGAAGATGCAACTGAGTGAATATGCAACTTTTTGCATTCAATACTCTTAGGCTATATGCAATTTTGTGCATAGTCAATGTTTTGAATATTTAGTTTTGTGAATTAGTCCCATGGCGCTCTCCCACGCAATCCTGTCAGCCCTGACCGATCGCCCCTGCAGCGGCTACGACCTGGCCAAGCAGTTCGATGGCTCAGTCGGGTTCTTCTGGCACGCCAGCCACCAGCAGATCTACCGCGAACTCACCAAGCTAGAGCAGCAGGCCCTGGTCACCGCCGAAGCCGTTCCCCAAGCGGGCAAGCCAGACAAAAAGGTTTACCGCGTCACCGAGGCGGGCCAGGCCACCCTGCGCGACTGGATTGCCCAGCCCTCAAAATGCACGCCGACCAAAGACGATCTGCTGGTCAAGCTGTTTGTGGGCTATCTGGTGCCCACCACCACCCTGCGGTTGACCCTTGAGCACGAGCGCGCCCAGCACGTCAAAGCGCTGGAGTCCTACCGGGCGATCGAGCGGACCTACTTCGCCGACCCCGAGGCCATGTCTCTGGCGGCCCGCTACCAATACATCACCCTGCGCAACGGCATTCACTTTGAGACCAGCTGGCTAACCTGGTGCGACGAAACTCTGGCAACGCTCGCAACCCTGCCTGCCGATGCGCCCTCTCCCTGGGCAAAACCAGGCCAAGGCCTCCATTCCTGACGCTTACCAGCCATAACGCCCTTGCTAGCAACTGCGAATTTACTGAGCGGTATGGTTATCTTCGGCTCGGCCAAGCTTTACTGTGGAGTTGGTAGGTGTCGCCCCACCCCGCGATCCAAGACCTGGCTCAGAACTGGTGCATTGCCACAGGTTGCTATGGCCTTTGGGGTTATGCGCCCTACGATTAATCAAAGGCCTTACTACCCCCCATTCATCCACCCTCCAACCCATCCACCCTCCAACCCATCCACCCTCCAACCCATCCACCCTCCAACCCATCCACCCTCCAACCCCCACACCCCCTCCCCCCATGCCCACCCCCGAAATTCAGTGGTATCCCGGCCATATTGCCAAAGCAGAAAAAGCCCTGGTCGATCAGCTCAGTCGGGTGGATGTGGTGCTGGAGGTGCGCGACGCGCGGATTCCGCTCTCGACTCGGCACCCCAGGGTGGACGCCTGGGTGGGCGAGAAGCCCAGGGTGCTGGTGCTGAACCGGGTCGACATGATCTCAAAAGAGGCCCGCAGCGCCTGGGAGGAGTGGTTTCGGCAGCGGGGGGAGGTGCCCTACTTCACCAACGGTCAGCAGGGAGATGGCGTTAAGGCGATCGCCAAAGCCGCCCAGGGGGCAGGCGATGCCGTCAACCAGCGCCGCCAGACCCGCGGCATGAAACCCCGCCCCATTCGCGCCGTGGTGATTGGCTTTCCCAACGTGGGTAAGTCGGCGCTGATTAACCGGCTGCTCAACCGCAAGGTGGTGGCCAGCGCCCGCAAAGCCGGGGTAACCCGCCAGCTGCGCTGGATTCGCCTGTCGGGCGACCTGGACCTGCTGGATGCGCCAGGGGTGATTCCAGCCCGGCTCGACGACCAGGCGGCGGCGGTCAAACTGGCCATCTGCGACGACATTGGCGAGGCCTCCTACGATACCCAGCGCACCGCAGCGGCCTTTTTGGATCTGCTCAAGAGCCTGCAGCAGGACGGGTCCCCAGACACCTACGGCGAGATCCTCCACGCCCGCTACGGTGTCCTGCTCGATGAGCACACGGGGGAAGGGTTTGTGGCCCAGGTGGCGGCCGAAAAATTTCAGCACAACAGCGATCGCACCGCCAAACGCATCCTCAATGACTTTCGCACCGGGCTGCTGGGCTCGTGGGTGCTGGAGTGGCCCCCAGTCGGTTGAGGTGAGGATCCACAGGGCCAAATTGGGTACCCTAAATTTAGATATCTTAGTGTGGAGATTCAGATGGTAGCTGCCTCACTAGTAGACCAGGCCAAAGGCGGCGATGCTGCTGCGATCGCAGCGCTGATGAACCAGGCTTTACAGCCCAAGGGAATTACGGTGCAGGGCGATCGCCAGGGCACCTGTCTCCAGCTGTGGCTCACGGGCCACACCCTACCCACCCAATCCACAACGGTGGACTATGTGCAGCGGGGGCTGGCGCGGCTGCAGGTTTCCTCGTTGACCAGCCTTGAGATCTATGCAGAGCAGGCCGATCGGCAGGCCGCGGGCTGGGGAGTTGAGGTTGATCTGGCGACCCAACCGGCGGCGGTCAGACCGCTGCAGGCGATGGATCAGGAGCAGACGCCCCCACTGGCCGAACCGCCCGAGGCCCTGAGCCCTGAGCCTACCCCAGAGCCCGCGTCTGTCCCAGAGCCGGCATCGCCTTTGCCAGAATCCGGCACCATTGCCTACGCCTACGCGCTGCTGGGGCTGGAGCAGGGCGAGCCCCTGCAAAAGGTAGAAGGCACCTACTTTAAGCTCAAGGCCCTAGCCTTGCGAGAGGGCGATCGCGCCAAAGTCGAGGAACTAAAGCAGGCGTTTCACCAGCTCAAAACCTACATTGAGAACCCTGCGGCCCAGGCATCAGCAGCCCCGGCCCCAGCCAAGTCCACTGCGGCTGAACCCATCGCAGCGGCAGCCCTTGACGACGAAACTCTGACGCCAGAAGAGCGCGTGGAGCGCCTGCTGAAGCAGCGAGGGGTTGCCGCCCAGGTCAAAACTGAGAGCAATCAGCTCCACATCTCCTGGATGGCGGTCCGGGTCATCAATCCCGAGGACGCCGCGGCGCAGGTACACACCCTGTTAACCCAGCAACAGCTAGCTTCCCTGGGGCTGCCGGGCATAGAGACACTAATGTTTATGGGGTTGAGCCGCGACAATACGGTTGTCTGGCACCACACCACGCCCCTAGCCAGGGCCTAGGGTGTGTCATCAATTGTGGCCAAAAGCCCAGTGAAGCAAGCCTTGCCAGGCCCAATCCAAACGACAGCCTAGGAGCTGTAACCCCTGGTTTTTAGCGTTACCGGCAATCTCAAAGGAGAACGCCCAAAACCAAAAAAGGCAGGGGATATTTATCCTCTGCCGTAAAACATCTTGCTTAAGTTGTGAACTGGTGGTCTACCAGCGGGAAAATTCCCGGTTGCCGCCATCTCTGCCGCCGCCGAAGTTGCCGCGGGGGCCACCGCCACCGGGACGCTTTTCCTTAGGACGAGCCTTGTTAACCCGTAGCTCACGACCCATCCACTCAGCGCCATCGAGGGCCTCAATAGCGGCGTCTTCGTCGGCTTCTTTCTCCATTTCAACGAAGGCAAAGCCACGAGGACGACCCGTTTCACGATCGGTAGGGACCGTTACTCGGCTGACGGCTCCGTACTCGGAGAAGACTTCGGTGATGTCTCCTTCCGTAGCATTGTAGGCAAGATTTCCTACATAAATCGACATGGCACAACTCCAAAATTGACATGTAATGTAGACAAGTTCGATTCGGAGTGGTACACACCGATTACCCGAAAACTGAGATCAGACTGTGATTAACCAGCCTACCGAAAGCAAAACATGTTACCCGCTTACTTTAGCATAAGCTTTCTGAAGATTAATGCTTCTGTAACACTGTGTCAGCGGCGCTTACAGCCCCTGAGGCGGGGGGGTTCCATAAGTTTTGTAACGGCTGGCGATTGGCTATTTACTGGCCGCGATCAGCGCCTGCCGTAAAACGAAACTTCGACATCGGCGCACCAGCCTGCCGCTAGATTTTCGTACAAAAATACGCGCTCCACCCGGTAGTACACCCCATCCCTAAAAACACAGTCGCCAATCCGCGGAATGATCGGGTAAGTGGCAAACCAAAGGGCGTCTTTGAAGGGTGCCTTGGGGTTGCTGCTGCTGGCGGCCAGGTAAAACACCTGCACCTTGAACCCCCGGCCAGAACTGGCCGGGGTAGAAAGGGAATTGTCGCTGGGTTTGCTGCTGCTCTTGCCGGTTGTTTTTTTGGTGGCCACGGGGTTGGCGGTTTGTAGGGGGTACAAATGCTAGAACGGGCTCATGCCCCCGTAGTTTACCAAGACTGGGCGACGGGTCGGGTCGAGATGCTGCGCTGTGGGAGGCAGGGCCATAGGGATGAGGAATTGATGACACACCTCATCCCCCACCGGGTCTAGCTGTTGCCGCGGCGCTTGAGGGCGGCCACCATTTGCTGGCGCACGGCACTGGCCCACTGGTCAAACTCGATCTCGGGCCGATCGCCTTTGTTCAAAGCTGCGCCGCGCCCCTGGGTGTTCCTGTCCTGAGCCATGGTGTGTCCTCTAAAGCCGTTTATAGTTTTTATTGCTTTCCTATTATTATTCCCTGAGGCGATCGCCCAAAGCTATGCCTCCAGGTAGGGATCTCATTACTTTTGGTGGGGAGAAGCCCCCACGCTGCCCCCCGTTGACTGGGCCTGGGGCTGCCGCGAGGGAGAGTATTACAAGCCGTGGCTCACTGCCTGATAAACACCCAATAGGGGGCAGAATGGCTCTATACAAACCCCACTGCTGCTCGACCTATGCGCCCAATTCGCACCTTTAACGTGACTCCAGCTTTGCCCCAACGGCTGGAGGCGCTCCGCACCCTGGCCTACAATCTCCACTGGGACTGGGATGTGGAGATGGTAGACCTGTTTCGGCGGCTGGACGCCGACCTGTGGGAGTCGAGCCGCTACAACCCGGTGTTGATGCTGGGCACCATTAGCCAGGCGCGGCTCAACGAAATTGCCGAAGACGAGGGGTTTTTGGCCCAGATGGACCGGGCGGCCCAGCGGCTGGAGGACTACCTGCGCGATCGCGCCTGGTACAGAAAGCACCGCAAAGCCCCCGTCGCTGGTGAGTGCTACGCCTACTTTTCGATGGAGTTTGGCCTCACCACCTGCATGCCGGTGTACTCCGGCGGGCTGGGGGTGCTGGCTGGGGACCACCTCAAGTCGGCCAGCGATTTGGGGCTGCCCCTGGTGGCGGTGGGCCTGCTCTACCAGGAGGGCTACTTTGCCCAGTACCTGAACGCCGACGGCTGGCAGCAGGAGCGCTACCCAATTAACGACTTCTACAATATGCCGCTGCACCTGGAGCGCGACGCCGCCGGTCAGGAACTCAGGATTGAGGTGGAGTATCCGGGTCGCGTAGTGTATGCCCGGGTGTGGCGGGTGCAGGTGGGCACGGTGCCCCTGTACCTGCTCGACACCAATATTGCCCCCAACAACCAGTACGACCAGGACATCTGCGATCGCCTCTACGGCGGCGACATCGACATGCGCATTCACCAGGAGATCATGCTGGGGATTGGCGGCATTCGCATGCTCAAAGCCCTGGGGCTGACCCCCACCGCCTACCACATGAACGAGGGCCACTCGGCCTTTATGGCCCTGGAGCGGATGCGCGCCTTTATGGAGGACGACGGGCTGAGCTTTGCCGAGGCCCTGCAGGTAGCCCAGGCCAGCCAGATGTTTACCACCCACACCCCGGTGCCCGCCGGGATCGATCTGTTTCCGCCGGAGAAGGTGCTGCACTACCTGGGCCACTACCGCGATCGCTTTGGCCTCGGCGATGCCGAATTTTTGGCCCTGGGCCGCACCAATACCGGCGACTTTGCGGCGCCGTTTAGCATGGCGGTGCTGGCGATTAAGACGGCGACCTTTATCAACGGGGTGAGCCAGCTCCACGCGGCGGTATCGCGAGATATGTTTGGCGACCTGTGGACCGGGCTGCCCCAGAGCGAGGTGCCGATTACCGCCATTACCAACGGCGTGCACGCCCGCAGCTGCGTGGCCCGCTCCACCCAGGCCCTCTACGATCGCTACCTCGGCCCCAACTGGGCTGAGGCCAGCCCCGGCGCAGCGCTGTGGGAACGGGTGTTTGCCATTCCCGACGATGAGCTGTGGCGCAACCACGAACTCTGCCGATCGCACCTGGTGGTGACGGTGCGCGATCGCCTCACCCGCAGCATGCAGGACCGGGGGGCCCTGGTGCGCGAACTCACCGAGGCCCAGGAGTGCCTCGACCCCTTTGTGCTCACCATTGGCTTTGCCCGCCGCTTTGCCACCTACAAGCGGGCAACCCTCTTCCTGCACGACCTCGATCGCGTCCGCCAGATTATCAGTGGCAACGGCACAGGTCGGCGGGTGCAGTTTGTGATTGCCGGGAAGGCCCACCCCAAGGACATTCCTGGCAAAGAGCTGATTCGCAGCATTGTGCACTTCACCCGCGACCAGGGCCTCAGCCGCTCGATTGTGTTTGTGCCCAACTACGACATTCACCTGTCGCGGGACATGGTGGCGGGCTGCGACGTGTGGCTCAACAACCCCCGCCGCCCCCGCGAGGCCAGCGGCACCAGCGGCATGAAAGCGGCCATGAACGGGCTGCCCAACCTCAGCGTGCTCGACGGCTGGTGGGATGAGGCCGACTACATTCGCACCGGCTGGCCCATCGGCCATGGCGAAGACTACGACGACCCCGAGTACCAGGACGACGTGGAGGCCAACGCCCTCTACGACATCCTGGAGAAGGAGGTGGTGCCCCTGTTCTACGAGCGCGACCAGGACGAAATTCCCCGCGGCTGGGTGGCCAAAATGAAGCAGGCGATCTACCTCAACACGCCCCAGTTCAACACCGCTCGCATGGTCAAAGACTACGCCAGCCGGGGGTACTTCGCCGCCAGCGATCGCGCCCGCACCCTGGCCACCGACCACTACGGCCCCGGCAAAGAGCTCACCGCCTGGCAGGCCCGCATCACCGAACAGTGGTACGAGGTCCGCTTTGAAGAGGTGGCCATTTCTGACACCACCGATTTGCAGGTGAACCAACCCTTCAAGGTGACGGCGGCCCTTCGCCTGGGGGCCCTCACCCCCGACGATGTGCAGGTTGAGCTCTACCAGGGCACCGTCGCCATTGACGGCGAAATTCACGCCGGGCTGGCGGTGCCCATGGTTTACCAGGGCCAGGATGAGGGGGGCAGAAGCATTTACGCGCTGGAGATGCAGTACACCGCCAGCGGGTTGCAGGGACTGTCGCTGCGGATTTTGCCCCGGCACACCTATCTCAACAGCCCCTACGACCCCAAGCTGGTGCTCTGGGCCGACCCCGACTCGGTGCAGATTCGATCGGGGGTGGTAGCTTCTGCCGCCACCCTGGTGTAGAAACAGGTTTGGGGACGGGAGAGTGCTATGGCTTCAGTTCAGGTTTCGTCGAATGGGTCACGCTTTGGCCAGGACATTGCCCTGCGCCAGTTTCGACTGGTGGCCGACGAGCCCCCCCACCTCGGCGGCGACGATCGCGGGCCAACCCCGACCGAGCTGCTGTTGGCCAGTCTGGGCAGCTGCAAGGCAATCACCCTGCGGATGTATGCCGAGCGCAAGGGCTGGGCGATCGATCGCATTGACGTTGCGGTAGAGCTGCAGAGCGGGGCATCGCAGCCGGTGATTGTGGCCCACCTCACCCTGGAGGGCGACCTCACCGCCGACCAGCGCGATCGCCTGCGGGAGATTGGCGATCGCTGCCCCGTCCACCGCCTGCTGGCCGCCTCTGTAGCGGTGCAGACGGTGCTGGTCCCCGCCGTTCCCTACCGACTGGTCAGCTGTGGCTTTCATGACGAGCTAGAGTCGTTGGCCACCCTGCGCCGCCCCTGCGTCCTCCACTACCGCACCCCGGCTGGCACCGAGATCAGGGCCGAAGGTCAGATTATCGATCTGTTTACGGTGGATAACGCAGAGTTTTTGCGGTTGCAGGACGGCACGAAAATTCGGCTGGACTGGCTGATTTCTGCGGATGGTATGCCTGTTCGGTACGCCGAAGACTAGAAGCTATGGGCTCTGTAGGGCCTAGCCACCCACTAATCTACCTGGGGTAGGACGTTTTTAGGAAGCTAATCAACTACTTTGGATATACTTCCGTCCGGTTCTGCTATTTATTGTTTTTTATTCTGTTAATCAGCTAATTAGCTCAAAACCCTATTTCTAACGTTACCCAGTACACGTAATTGGTATCACCGGGGGTAAGAAAAACGTCGTTGGCCACTCATTCCTGCGGGAAGAGTGGCCAAATTAGACCCAAGTATCGCACTAATCTATTCCATGGCAAGCGTAGACGAGCTATCCGAACCAAAATCCTTAGGAGCCGGTCGTTCAGGGCAGGTATTTTTAATTGAGGTCAACGGTCAGCCGGTGGCGAGAAAGGTATTCTCAGGCGATACCCTGGCGGCGGCGGTTCACCTGGTATTGTTCGGTGCCGACAACCCCTACATCTGGAATGAAGACGTGCTTCAGTGTGCCTACTATCGGCGCAAAATTCTAGCCCCCCTGGTGGACTATTGGTTTGGCAAACGACTGAAAATCGCTAACGCGATCGCCGCTGAGCGCAATGTCGAACTGCGTCAGAACCAGCTGGATGCTGCGTTTATTTCGGGCCGCAGCCCCGCCCTACGCCAGCCGCTGGACTTGGAGCGCAGCCGAGAAGTCAAGGATTTGACTGAAAACATTATGAAACCGCTCCAGCAGCGGCTGGTGGAAGCGGGCTTGGATGGGCTGGTGTGGCAGGCTGGCAAGGGCAACCCGGTGGCCCTCAACAACTTTTTAATTGTCGATGGGGAGGCGGGCGATCGGACCTTCGTTTGGATTGACATGGAGTCGGGGGTACCCGCCCTTTTTCCCCTCAACGTGCTGACGTTGTTTACGTTTTACCTGCCCAAATGCGTTGAGTACCGCACCTTTCTATTTGACGATGTCAATATCAAGACCCTGTCGCGCTATGTTCAAGCTCACAGCGACGATTTGAAGCAAATGCTGGGGGAGGATTGCTATGGGGAGCTTTGGGAAAGCATCAAGGCACTGGGCCACCATCAGCGGCAGTGGCGATCGCTCAACCGGCTGAAGCGTGGGGTTTTTTCCCAGGTTCAGCAGGGCAAAATCAGTCCCAAAGCCGCCGATCGATACCTGAAGTACCCTGTGATCTGGTTCCTGCACCTCCTCAAACAGCTGATTCTCAAGGGTACTCGGAAACTGCTGCTGGATATTCCCCGCGCTATTCTGGAGAGAATCCTTCGGATTCCCTATATAAGGTTGACGGGCAACCTGTTTAAGCTAATTTTCTCGAAGCGCTACCGCACCCAAGTTGCCCAGGACTATATCACCGATCGCATAAATGCTTGGTGCGATCGCGACCAGCTGACCCCTGAGGAATGCGAAGCTCTGCTCAATCGTTTAGACCAGGAGAGCGGCACTGATTACCTTAGTGATTTTGGCGCTCACCTGGGGATGAAGGTATTTGTCAAGATCATCGAGTATGGCCTGTTTCCACTCGTCTATCTGGCGGGCTTTATCAATGAACTAACCCTGGGAATAATTATCTTGATGGGCGGAGCTTTTTCCAGAACCGTCTATACCGGCTTTCGGATCTTTCAGGCTACCGCTGAAGGCAAAGAAATTCCCTGGCTGGCCTTTTTTATTGGCATGATTCCCCTAATGATTGGCAACATTGCTTACCCCTGCCAGATGCTCTACTCTGCAAGCGGAAAAAGGGGAAAGGTAGCCGGTTTCATTGTGTACGATATCTTTACTCGAATTGGGGGATGGATACCCATTTGGGGTGGCGAAGATACGCTTACCGAGCATTACTTCAACCACAGCGCCAGCAACCTGCTGCGTTCCCTTGCCCATCTACAGCGGGCCAGTGCTTGAGTTATCAAGTTGGGTGACAGAGATCACGGATCGGCTATGCCCCTTCCCCACTCGCTGCGTTTAACCTCGCCCAATCCACCACCGTAATTTGCCCGCCCCGGCGATAGGTCACCAACGGCCGCAGCTGTTTGAACAGCCGCACACACTCTTCGTAGGTAATGCCAATGGTGCGAGCAATCTGGTAGTAGGTGAGCCGTGCATTGAGTTCCTCTCCCTCAGCTACGACCACGGTGCCCTGCTCGGCAGCCACGTGCTCCAGGTAGTGCACCAGCCGCACAATTGCCCGCTCAGAAACCAGCCCGTGTACCCGGTGGTGGAGTTCCTGGAGGCGCTGGTTGAACACTACCAGCAGGTGTACCGCCAATTCTGGCGTCTGAGCAAACCCCTGGAGGAGCGCCTGTCGTTCCAGCGCAAGCACCGTGGCGGGGGCCGCCGCCACCACCCTGGCCGGAGCGCGACCATTGCCAAATAGCGCCGGGGCGGCAAACACTTCCCCCGGCGGCAGCAGGCGCAGAATTGTCTCCTTGCCAGAGGCGGCCACCCTGGTCACCCTTAGCTGCCCCGAGACCAGCAGGTGCAGACAGGCTGGCAAGGCATCCCCTTCCTCAAATACCACCGCATCGGCGGCGTAGTCGGTCAGGCGACTGGCGGCGGCCAGGGGATCGAGCAGGGTGGGTTCCAGGGCGGCAAAGAGCGGGATTTGCTGAAGTTCAGCGACGGTTCCGGGACGGGTCATAGCCTGGGTCAAGGGTGTGGGTCACTGCCATTTTTGGGTCACTATGAGCTACCTCATAGAACTCCCTGAGCAGCTTTGTCAAACTTAAGCCATCGCACTCAGGGCAAGACCATGGTTCAAACCTCCATTCCCCTTCAAATTGCCCCAGGGCACCAGGTTTTGGCGGCGGCTGGCAAACAGGCCCTCCGCCCCGGCGGCTATGGGGCCACCGAGCAACTGCTAAGTTGGGCCAATTTGCAGCCGGGGGAAACGGTGCTGGAACTGGCCGCCAGTTTTGGCCACAGCGCGATCGCCCTGGCCCAGCGCTACGGCGTCCGGGTCGTCGGCATCGAGAAAAATCCGGACAGCGTTGCCCAGGCTCGCGCCAATGTGGCCAAAGCCGGGCTGAGTGACCAGGTCACCATCCGCGAGGGCGATATTTTCCATCTCGACCAGGTGAGCGACACCTTTGACTGTGTGCTGGCCGAAGCGATTTTGACTATGCAGTCGCCCCCTGGCAAAGCCAACGTGCTAAAGGGCATAGGCGATCGCCTCCGGCCCGGTGGCCGCTTCCTCAGCCACGAACTCATGGCTGACGGCCCCAATGCCGAGACTATCCGAAGGGACCTGACCACCGCCATTCGCGTCAACGCCCAACCCCTCTCTAGCGACGCCTGGATCGCGGCCTGCCACCAGGCGGGTCTCACCGTCCAGTGCCACGCCACCGGCCCCATGGCCCTACTCAACCCCCAGCGCATCGCCCAGGAAGAAGGCCTGGCCACCCTGCTTACCATCGGCTGGAACATGCTGACTCGCCCGGTCCTGCGCGATCGCATCCTCACCATGCGCCAGGTCTTCCATCGTCACGCCAACCACCTGGGGTATATCGTTCTCTGCGCCCAGAAGCCGCAGTAAGGGGACACGGTGCAAGGCACATGGTTTGACCTTGCACCTTAATTACCCCAAACCCAACACCTGACATTTAAGTCCCACCCACCCCTACCCCTGCCAGGAGGGGAGGCCCAGAGACCCGCCCACCCATCCACCTCAAACCCATCCCCTCCCATGCTCATCACCCCAACCAGCACCACCCTCCAACTCCACGAACACCTAGAGTTCCCCACCTCCGGCGTCCTAAATAAAGTCATTTGGAAGGACAAGACCTGTCAGTACAGCCTGTTCTGCCTGGCGGCAGGGACCGAAATCTCGGAGCACACGTCCACCCGCAACGCGACGCTACAGGTCATCTCGGGCAGCGGTACCCTCACCCTGGAGGGGCACCTCATCGCCCTGGAACCCGGCGTATTTATTGTGATGGCGGCCAATGCCCCCCATGCTCTGGAAGCCACAGCCAACCTCGCCTTTCTGCTCACCCTATCGTCAGGCGACCTGTCCTGAACGGTGGATTGCGGAGCGGCCGCATTTCTAACTATAGCGATGGCCATTGCGCTGAGGACATTGGCCTCTTCCAAAGGCAAAAACTGGGGCGGCGCAATGACGTACAGCCATCGCTTCAGGGGCATGGGTCATGTCCCAACAGTTCTGGAGATGGCTATAGGATGCCGCCTGTTGCCATCTCTCCAGGGATGACTGGGGCTACTGGATGTCTGGCCACAGGGTTTCAGCGTAGTGTCAAGACCTTACGGCAAGACCTCCCAAGCAGAAGCCTGGGAGGTCTTGTTCGGGTAGATGCAAAAGGAGTCACCTATAGCTTGCAGGGATAAAGCCTTTCATCCCTTGGTCTAACTTAACACCTGACGTTTTAGGATGCTTCCCCTGAAAGCTTTCGCCAGTTGGCATACTGCTTCTTGAGCATGGAGGGCAGGCAAATAGGCCAAAGCAAGGATGCCAAAAGAATAAACAGCCAGCTTTCTAAATCCCTGGGATTCGAATACTCAGCCAACAGGAAATTTGAGCAAAAGGCAAATACGAAACCAGCAGGAACAAAGTAGAACAACATCGCTTTGAGAGGAATAAGGGTTTTGTAGCCGGTGGTAGACCCTGTTTTCTGTGTTGATTTACATATTTCCTGAATATTTGGCCCAGCACATGGTGAGTTTTACGGAACGTTAGGCAGTCCGCAAGCTACCATTTCAGTAAATGTTCGTAACCATAGGCTCAGGGGCTACTATGACGCACAAGACGGCTGCATGATCACGGGACAATACCTTAGGGCGTGTCATCCATTGTGGTCGAAAGCCCGGTATATCCAGCGTTGCCAGGCCCGACCCAAACGACAGGCTAGGGGCTGTAACCCATGATTTTTGGACGTTTGGCAGCTAATTTATAACAGCCCCCAGGGTGGATTGGGTTGGTACCAAATGGTTTGGCGCTAAGGGCTACAGAGAGACCCTGGGTTAGAAAGACAGCGCCTCAGGGCGGCCCCTGGGGCTGTAGTGAGGGAAACCGGGGGAAGACCGGAGGCGCGATCGCTGTCCTAAGCGGCTTTGAACCTTCACTCTGAAGCGATATGGGAGCGGAGGAGTCATGTTGCTCCAGCGGGGGCGGCAGGGGGAGCAGATAGCGGGTAATGGTGAGGGGCTCAGCTGTCCCGCTGGTATGCAATGCAATAAAGTTGCGGCCATTCATGATGTATTCTTTCGTTAGTGGTTGGCTAGAGTCAGCCAAGTAAGGTTTTCAGGCTTGTCCCTTTACAGCCCAGCAACAAACTTAACCCCTTTGAGTAACGAGTCACCCCAGGGCAAGCGCCCCAAACCACTCTACGAACAGGCCTACGAAAAATTGCGAGCGGCCATCTTGTCGGGTGAGATTGTGCCGGGGCAACGGATGGTTGAGAGCAGCCTGGCGGAGCGCCTGGCGGTCAGCCGCACGCCCATTCGAGAGGCAATGCGGCAGTTGCAGCTCGAGGGGCTTTTGCAGCTCGACCAGCAGGGGGGGTTATCGGTAACTCGGTTTTCGCCGACGGACATTGCTCATCTGTACGAATGCCGCATTGCCCTGGAGCGGGTGGCGGTATCGGGGGCTTGTCGCCACGCCACGCCGCTGCAAATTAAGCGCATCGACCTGGTGCTGACCCAAATCGAGGCCGCTCTCTACGACCGGGCGCTGAAGCTAGATCGCAATCAGTTTCTCAGTTTGAACCGGCAGTTTCACCGTCAGATTGCGGAAAGCTCGGGCAATCCCTGGCTGCTGGGGCTGCTCGATCAAATTTTGGACAAGATTTTGCTGTTTCGGGTGCAGCTGCACCGCGAAGATGCCGATGTGCGGGAAATGCACGAGCAGCATCGGCAGATCTACACAGCGATCGCCCACCGGGACATTGAGCAGGCGGTGCATCTGATCAGTCGCCACCTGCTGGCCGATCAGGAGCGGGGACTGATTCGTCTTCAAGCTCTGGAACTCTCCCAGGAAGCCTGACCCTGGGACAAATTCAGGCTTGGTATACAGGCTTGGGCCTAAAAAAGTTTGGTATACCGCTGCAAAACTTTTTTGGATTGACTGTGAAGCTGCTCCCGTGGACCTGAAATCCTCTCTAGCAAAGGATTTCAGGAATACTCTACCGTCTTCGACCAAGAACTATTCCGTCAGCACAGGGATGCTTCGCGTCAAGAATCTCAAGATTCTGTATACCGTTACACGTCATAAATCTTTGTCAAACTTTAAAAATTGTTTTCGAGCACCTGATTAATAAGGGGTTTGCAGATTTGTAAGTCGGGTCAGGTCTGTCGTCCCTGTATACCGCTCCGATATTTTGCCGCTCCGCACATTGCTGTCTAGGTTCTTTGGTCGTTATGGCTTCAGGGTTTCAGGTTCCAACTCGTCCCCCAGCGGTGGGAACCCACGGTATGGTGGCCTCACCCCACCAGCTAGCCTCGGCGGCTGGGCTGCGCGTGTTGCAGATGGGCGGCAGCGCTGTGGATGCTGCGATCGCGCTCAACAGCACCCTGGGCGTGGTCTATCCCCACATGACCGGGCTGGGGGGCGACTCATTTTGGCTGATCTACGAGGCCGCCACCGGTCAGGTGCACGGCCTCAATGGCTCGGGGCGGGCGGCGGCCCAGGCCACCCTGGAGTACTACCGCGATCGCCACTATACCGAGCTGCCCAGCCGGGGTCCCCTGGCGGCGATCACGGTGCCGGGCACTGTCGATGCCTGGTGCACCGCCCACGATCGCTTTGGTCGCCTGCCCCTCGACAAAATTCTCCAGGCCGCGATCGACTACGCCGAGCAGGGCTACCCCGTCTCCACCTCCCAAGAGCTATGGACCCGGCGCAACCGCGATCTGCTCAGCCAGGATCCCTTTGCCCAGCGCTGTTTTTTGCCTCAGCAGCAGGTGCCCAATCGCGGCACAGTGCTGACCAATGGGGGGCTGGGCCAGAGCCTCCGGGCCATTGCCAGGGGCGGCAGAGAGGCGTTTTACCGGGGGGCGATCGCCGCCGAAATCACCCGTCACCTGAAGGAGCAGGGCGGCATTTTGACCGCGGCCGACTTTGCCAACCACCGCAGCGACTGGGTTGAGCCCATCGCCACCACCTACCGGGGCTATCGGGTGCTGGAAATGCCCCCCAACACCCAGGGGTTTGCGGTGCTGCAAATGCTCAACCTGCTGGAGGAGTACGACCTCCAGTCCATCGGCCACCACACCGCCGACTACTACCACCTGATGGTGGAGGTAACCAAACTGGCCTTTGCCGACCGCGATCGCTGGCTCAGCGACCCCGACTTTGTCAACATTCCGATTCAGGAGCTGATCAGCAAGGCCTACGCCGACCGGCGGCGACCCCTGATCGATATGGCCCAGGCCCGGGCCTACGGTCCCGGCATCGGCGACGGGGACACCACCTTCTGCGCCGTGGTGGACGACCAGGGCAACGCCGTCGCCACCATTCAGAGTCTGTACTTTGACTACGGCTGTGGCGTCGTGGGAGGTGAAACCGGCATTGTGCTGCAAAACCGGGGTTCGTTCTTTTCCCTCAACCCCGCCGAGGCCAACTGCCTGGCCCCAGGCAAGCGCCCCTTTCACACCCTAATTCCGGCCCTGGCCCTCAACCCCGCAGGCGACCTGGAGTGGGTGCTGGGCACTATGGGCGGCGAAGGGCAGCCCCAAACCCAGGTGGCTCTGCTGACCCGGGTGATCGACTTTGGTTTTGATCCTCAGTCGGCGATCGATTGGCCCCGCTGGTTGCAGGGGCGTACCTGGGGCGAAAGCACCAGCCGCCTTTCGCTGGAGGGGCGCATTCCTGAAGCGATTCAGGCCGAACTGGCCCGGCGCGGGCACCCGGTGGCGGCCCTGCCTGACTGGGCCGAGCAGATGGGCCACGCCCAGATGATCCACATTCCCCCCGAGACGGGGGTGCTGTGGGGTGGGGCGGACCCCAGGGGAGACGGCACTGCCCTGGGCTGGTAGCACGGGCTGGGAATCAGCGGTATACAGCGATCGCTACGCAATCGCCATCGCTGTATACCCGGACGACTCAGCTGTGCCGGTTGGCCCCAGGGTTTCATTCCCAAAAGTTTGTCCAGAGACCGTTTGACTCAACGCAAGAGGTATTGCCATGGAATCCTACGTTAGCGGGCTAAATTGGCTGATTGCCTTTTTACCCATCGCGGCTTTGCTGATTTTGATGATTGGCTTTCGCTGGGGAGCCGCCGAGGCTGGCCCCATCGGCTGGGCCCTGGCCACGGTGGCGGCCCTGACGGTATACCGAGCCCCCCTCACTCTGGTGGCTCTGGAGAGCGTCAAGGGGCTGTGGGCCGCTTTTCTGATTCTCTACATCGTCATCTCCGCCATCTTGATCTACGAGGTGACCCAGGAGGCCGACGCCTTTGAGCCCTTCCGGCGCGGCATTGAGCGATTCTCCCCCAACCGGCTGATCCAAATTTTGGCCTTTGGCTGGGTATTTGCCTCGTTCCTCCAGGGCATTACCGGCTTTGGCGTGCCCATTGCCGTAGCGGCGCCCCTGCTGGTAGGCATTGGGGTGCGCCCCCTCTACGCCGTGATCATTCCCCTGGTGGGCCACGCCTGGAACAACACCTTTGGCACCCTGGCTGTGGCCTGGCTCACCCTCAAAGAGGTCACCAACCTGAGCGAAGCCGATGCCGCCGTTACCGCGCTCTATGCCGCCGGATTTGTCTGGATTATCAGCATTAGTGGCGGGCTGCTGGTGTGCTGGCTCTACGGTCGACTAGCCGGTGTGCGGGAGGGACTGCTGGCGGTGATTCCCATTTCCCTGGTGCAGGGCGGGCTCACCATCACCCTGTCCCAGTGGAATGACACCATCAATGGCTTTATCGCCAGCATTGTCGCCTTTGCCCTGATCTTTGTGATCGGGAAGCTGCCCCAGTACCAGCGGCCCTCCCGCATTGCTCGCAGCCCCATCTTTACCGAGGTGCCTCGGGGTCAGGTGGCCCTGGACGATGAGCGTCAGCTCGATATGGGGGTGCACAGGGCGTTTACCCCCTACTACTCGCTACTGGGTTTGACCTTCGGCATTTTGCTGATTGACCCGGTCAAAAACGTCCTTGAATTCTTCAGGTTTGGGCTGTCTTTTCCGGAGACTGAAACCGGTCTGGGCTTCTCCAATGCCTCCACTGAAACCAGCGTCACAATCTTTACCCACGCCGGATCGTTTTTGCTGGGGGCAGCGGTGATTGGCTATCTGGTATTTGCAACGATGGGGGCAATGCGCCCTGGCAGCCTGCGTCGGG
The DNA here is from genome assembly GCF_000763385.1 of Leptolyngbya sp. KIOST-1. Lineage (NCBI taxonomy): Bacteria > Bacillati > Cyanobacteriota > Cyanophyceae > Leptolyngbyales > Leptolyngbyaceae > Leptolyngbya > Leptolyngbya sp. KIOST-1. Next base: position 1,471,162 of record NZ_JQFA01000004.1, on the reverse strand, counting down.
TTGGGGGCCGCACCCTGGAAAAATCGGTGCCTTCCATCATTGCGGTGTCGGCCCTGGTGACGATGTCGTTTGTGCTGCGGGGCACTGGTCAGGCCGAGGTTTTAGCCTACGGGGTGGCGGAGTTCGCCGGCTCTGCCTATCCCTTTCTCTCCCCCTACATCGGGATTTTGGGGGCGTTTATGACCAGTTCTAACCTGGCTTCCAATGCCCTATTTGGCAGCTTTCAGCAGGTGACGGCTCAGGTGGCCAATCTCAACGAGTTTTCGATTTTGGGTGCCCAAACGGCGGGGGGGGCCGCGGGCAATATGATTGCTCCGGGCAACGTGCTGCTGGGCACCACCACCGCTGGCATCCTGGGCAAAGAGGGGGAGGTTTTGAAGGTGACACTACCCCTGGCGCTGCTGATTGGGGCTGTGATTGGCCTGGTGGCTCTGATAGTTGCCTGACCGTTGAAGGGTGGGTGATTTGCCCAGCTCCATCGGCTTTGGGCAATCACCCCACGCGATTTTTTAAGGGACCTGCAATGGGTCCGCTGATGATAAACCCAAGGAGATTTTGACGATGCGAATGAGTTTTTCGACGAAGCTACAGACCATTGCCGGAGTTATTGCCCTGGTGTCGATGCCGGTGCTCTACCTGGGTGCGATCGCAGAAAATGGCTCCCTTGAGGTAATCGGTTTTTTGATGCTGGCTTTTGCGATGCTGAGCACCCCCGCCATTAAGCTCATGGCGCGCCCCCGGCGCAGGCGGGTAACCAACTACTGAGCGACGGTAGGTTGGGTGAAACGTAGGGTAACCCAACGCCAGGACTGGCTCTGCTGAGCTCTGCTGGTGCGTCACCCAACCTACAAGGCATCTGTTTTTAAGTTGTGAGCTTGCCCCAGTTGGGGCTCTGTGTTGAGGATTTTGTTTTGTAATTCATTGGTTTGGCATGGACGATTACGACATTGCGTTACTGGCGCTGGGAGGCATATTTTCGGGTGTTTTGGCGGGGTTTCTGGGCATTGGCGGAGGCGTTGTTTTGGTGCCCATGCTGGTAGCTTTTGGCTTTGCGCCGGTACAGTCGGTGGCAACCAGTAGCCTGGCGATTTTAGTCACCTCCACGGCGGGCAGCATTCAAAACTGGCGGATGGGATTTTTGAGCTGGCGGCGGGTAATTTTGCTGGGGTTGCCCGCTGTGATTACGGCTCAGATTGGCGCTTTTTTGGCGGGCAAGGTTTTACCCTATATTTTGCTGGCAGCCTTTGGGGTATTGCTGTTGGTCAACATCTACTTAGTGGAGTTGCGCAAACGCCTGGTAGGTAGCGGGGTCAACCCGTCCAAGCTGATGACACCCCTGATGGCGCGGTTGGTTACCGGCGGACTGGCGGGGTTTCTCGCCGGGCTGTTCGGTGTTGGTGGCGGTGTGATTATGGTGCCGCTGCAAATTTTGCTGTTGGCGGAGCCGATCAAAACCGCCATTCAGACCAGTCTGGGGGTGATTGTGATTACCGCGATTTCCGCCTGCATTGGCCACGGGGTGGCGGGCAATATCTTAGTGGTGCCGGGGCTAATTTTAGGCGTCGGCGGTTTGGTGGGGGTGCAGTTTAGCACCCGCTTTTTGCCCAAATTGCCCGATCAGATGGTGAGTCTTCTATTCCGATCGATGCTCGCGCTGCTCTCACTTTATATTTTTGTGCAGGCTTGGCAAAGCTACCAGGGCTTTGGTCCTCTAGCCAGCGAGTATTCCATCTCAATTCTCTAGGTGGGTTCTATCCTGGACGTGGGTTCTGGCGCGGCCTTTGGACAAGCCAGCGCCATTGGGGCTATAGCTCAGCTAACCCGTGCGATCGCAGGATGCTCTAAACCCGGAACCTGTGGCGTTTTTTAGATTTATCCCTCTCAAGATCTAAGAGTTGATCATAGTCGGCCTGAAGAGCATCTTTCTTCTCATTGATTAACCGAAACAGGTCTTGCGGAAAAGGTTCATTGAAATCCATAGGATCTTTGTCTAAAATTCCTGCCTCTCGAAGGGCTTGATAAACGGCAATATGACGAATATATAGAAAGATTTGGTTATTCAGCTCTTTGGATGCCCGTGCCAAATGTATCTTGTTTTCTAGAACTTCCAAAATGGCCCTGTGATTTGGCAAGATGAAGTGGGTTTCTAATCGTTCTCGGATGTCCGCTGATAGCTGGTTTTCTTTAATGAAAACCTTCTGCCAAATCAAGTTGTCTTTTTCAAGCCTCCAATATAGAGGCCAATAGAACTCGCTGAGCTGTCTTTCTAAAATCTCCAGTTTTTTGTCCCGTCGCAGTTTGGCCAGCGCTTCCTGTCGTTCCACCAACTTATCCCAAAAGGTTTTAGCTCCTATGCCAATCATTAACCACAAAAGGCTCAACAGAAAAGAGAAGAGCCGATTTTGCTGTCCAAAAACGGTATTCAATAGTTCCTGATCTATTTCAACCAGAGTGCCGACGGTGAAGACCGCCCAACCACCAAAGATCATCATCCTCAACTCATCCTTCTAGAAAAGTTTTAAAGAACTGGACTCTCATCATCGGCTGAGGCAGAAATTTACCCCAGCTAATCGGTTGCGATCGAAGCTGCAAAGCCTCATCCTGCGGGACGTGGCTAATGTCCATGACCTCGGGGGGTGGCAACAGGTAGTCGGTCTTGTAGGGCTTGGTGAAGCCTGATGCTCGATCTACACAGCTGCTGTCCCAGGTGGGAGCGATAGGGGAAATGGGAGAATACTTGAGAAGAGGGTAAGCGTCCCTCATCGAACTTTCTAAGCTAGAGAGAGAGGCTGACCATGAGCCTCCAGAGAGTCCTCCTGCTCGGGCTCAAATTGAGGAAGTAAAGATGCCACCTGGACGGCACTGAGCAGGTCGATCGTCTGATTGACCAGGGCGGTGGCCAGATCGGCGTCTAGCTGCTCAAATCCCAACTTCTGCAGCATGCGCTGCCGGTAGTAGGTCTCGTAGCGATCCTTGAAGGGTTCTCTGGAGCAGCCCGCCGCCTACCCCGTCGCCCTCTCCGATGCCCTAGCCGAGCTGACGGCGCGCACCCGTCGCGGCCCGCAGCCCCAGTCCCAGTCCTGAGGATGGCCGCCATGACCTCACCGGAACGTTCCACCGATCGCGCCACCGGGCTCCACGTTGCCCTGTTTGGCACCAGCGCCGACCCGCCCCATCGGGGACACGCAGCCATTTTGGCCTGGCTGGCCACCCAGTTTGACCACGTGGCGGTGTGGACGGCCAACAACCCGTTTAAAGCCCACCAGACCGACCTGGGCGATCGCTTTCGCATGCTGGAGCTGCTGATTGACGAGCTAGACGCCCCGCCCCAGCGGGTGCAGGTGCACCCCGAACTCAGCCACCGGCGCACCGTCGTCACCCTGGAGCGGGCGCGGCAAATTTGGCCGGGGGCCAGGTTTGCGCTGGTGGTCGGGGCCGACCTGTTAAAGCCAGCCCGCAAGGGTTTGACGAACTCGATAAAGTCGGAGCGTACCAAGGTGCCATCACGCACCCGGTGCCACCAGCGAAATAATCGCCGCTGCCGCCTCAGCAGCGCCTCGCCAATCTCACGCGAGACGCCGCTACGGTCTGCCATGGCGGTGAAGTCTCGCTTCAGATGCGCCCAGCACACCTGCCATCGGGTCACCTCAATCCACCGGTAGGCGCTGTAGCGGTCAGAGGTGACAATTCCTGAAAACTCTTCACCAATCAGGGCTTTAGCAGTCGCCTGTGACCGACTGAGCACCACCTCGAAAAAACTCACCAGCGGCGTCACCAGCACCCATAGCCAGCCTTTAGTGCGCTGGGGATTTCCCCCGTCTCGATTGCCTTGGGGGTAACTGGTTTCATCACTATGCATCACGGGTTGGCTCTGCACGTAGGCCTTGGCCTCCTCCACCGCCGGACTCACCGCGTCACTGATTTCTTGCCGCAAACGCCCGATGCCACCACGAGAGAGGCGCACCCCGAAGAGGTCGTCCATCACCGCACACACCTGCCGATAGCTCAGCCGGTACCCCCCACTCAGCAAGGCCACCATCGCCGTCAGTCGTTCACCATAGCCCAGGGCAGAGACCCCCGACGGCAGCTCGGCGCGGGTTACCGTGTCGCAGCACGGGCACCTCAGGCCATGCAATCGATACTCCACCACCTCGGGTTTAACCGGTGGCACTTCTATCACTTGATGGCGGTGAGGATGAGAATCGTGGCCTGATAAGCTAGCTCCACAGGCGTCGCAGGCCGGGGGAATCACCTCATGGACGGCTCGACAATCTTCGGCGGGATATAGTTTTCGAGCTTCGCGAGGAGCAGTTTTCCCGCTCTGCTCTCGCGGGGCTTTCTTGCCTTTCCCTTTGGCTTTAACACCTTTGCCAAAGCCATCCGTTGACGGTGGTTTTGATGAATTCTGTGAATTCTGATTGACTTTCTCTTCCAACGCCATCAGCCGCTCACTCAGAACCCGCACTAACATTTGGATGCTAGCGGGGGTCGCTTCCCAGTCGGCCCTCGGAACTCGGATTCCAGCTATCTCGATCTCGTCGCTCATCGCTTCACCTTACCGGGACTCCTAGCCCAAAATCCCTAAGCCTTCGTTAAATTCCTGGGACGGTTACAGAAGAGGAACCGCATAACCCTAGTGGAAGGTAGACTGCCGAGGCGAGGTTTCAGCCTAGGTTGCCCGAATTTTGCTGTATTTCATCGGACAGTTTCATGGGTCAGCAGATCCCCCGGGTTCCACCTCCTGGGCAACCGCCATAGCCCCTGCGACCCGTGTGAAGAAGGGAGCAGTGGAATGGTGGATCAGGTGCTTGCTGAGGTCTAGGCTTTGCTCGAGGGCATCGTTGAGGACGGGGCAAGCCTAACCTATGTACTCTGAACGATGGGTCTATCCAAGCCTGTTCTTACCTCGGACACCCCATTCGACCTGAAACCCTTTGATGTTTGGACCTTTTCGCTCTCTAACCAAAGAGTTCAGTGGTTTTGGTTGTATGGGCGATACTGGTTTCGAACCAGTGACCTCTTCCGTGTGAAGGAAGCGCGCTACCACTGTGCTAATCGCCCTTGGGCCTCTTAACATAGCACATTTCTGGGTCATGGGAGAGAAAGATCGCGGCTTAGGCCATATCTGGGGGTACCGTGCTGCCCTGCTGGGCCTGCTGAAGCTGAGCCTGAATCAGGGCCTGCATGTCCTGGCGGCGAATCTCAACGCCCTGACTGACCTGGCCTGGGGTCTCGAAGAAAATTAGGCTATCGATGGGCTGCATGGCCAGCAGCTGAAACAGAATATGGACGACCGGCACCGGCAGTGCCATTACCTGGGGATCTTTAATGGCAGCCTGCCCCGTTGCTGCATCTTGTAGGGTGGGATAGGCGTAGACAATATTTTTTTGCGTGTTGGGCTGACTGCGGTTACTGAGAGTCGTCATCATCCAGCCCTGCTCCAGAGTTTGCAGCACGTAGTACTGCTCGTGCTTGAGCTGACCTGCGATCGCTTTTAGGGTCGGTGCCAGGGTTGCGATCGCATTGGCTGTGACCCCATCGTTGGGGGCACTTTGCTGGAGGGAAGCAATTTGGGCATCGAGATCCATAGGAGAGGTACCGAATGATGGTTGAGATCCAGCATTAGGGCTGGGCATGCAGTCGCCTGCCGTTACACCCGATCTAGCATCACTTTAGCGCAGGGGGGTGTGTCGCCCTGCATCCATAAATTTACGGACAGATGTTAGACTGCTGAGTAGCCTGCAACCTCAATTGAGATCTACCGAAAGTTTGATTCTTTACTAACGTAGGGTTAAGTTTAGCAAGGGTCGAGCGGCAGCGATCGCCCTTGCCGAGGTTGCGGCGGGCGCATCCACCATGTCACCAATACCTGAAATATCGCTTCACGGTTCTGTGTAGCTTTTTGAGGATAGCCAGATTGAGTCAGGGTATCTGTGCGTTGAGTGTGGATTCGCTTAGCCAGCATTTCTGCCAGGAATTAAAGGTGGTTACCGGGGCCCCGGAGTCTGGGTGTCGGGTTATGGCCCAGCGCTTGGCCCAGGAGGTACATCGCATCTGCCAGGAGAGCGATCGCATACAGTCCTCCGGCGATGTTGAAGCCTGGGCCCGCTCCCTGGGCAAGCATCGGCTAGATCAGTGTATAAAGTACTACGGCCTGGGGTCGCGGCAGGGCCGGGTCGAGCTCCACAGCACTCTCAGCGCCATTGTCTACCGCTACATCACGCCGCCCCAGGTGCAAACCAGCTACCAGGCCCGCCTGGCGCTGATCGAAGACTTTTTGCAGGGGTTCTACGTCGAGGCGCTGAATGCCTTCCGGCGCGAGAACCAGCTGGGCGATCGCTACCAGCCCCGCACCCTGCTGGAACTAGCCGAGTTTATGGCCTTTTCAGAGCGCTACGGCAAGCGCCGCATTCCGCTGCCCGGTCGGCGCAACCAGCAGCTGATTATCCTGCGGGCTCAGACCTTCTCCAAGCAGCAGCCCCCCGAAGTAGCCATAGACATCGAGCAAGCTACCGACTACGGCGGCGAAGGCGACGACCTGCGTCCGGCGGCGTCTCACCAGCGGGTGCGGGAGGAGATGATCGTTCAGGCCGAAGATTTGCCCGAAAACTCCCTGCGCGGGCGGGTGGTCGAAGAGCTGCTGGCCTACCTCAAAGCGCGCAACCAGGATGAGTGTGCCGACTACTTCACCCTGCGGCTGCTCGATCTGCCTACCCAGGAAATCGAGGCGCTGCTCAACCTCACCCCACGCCAGCGTGATTACCTACAGCAGCGCTTTAAATATCATCTGCTGCGCTTCGCCCTTTCCCACCATTGGGAACTGGTGCACGAGTGGCTAGAGGCTGGTCTGGAAACCAATCTGGGACTAACGGCTCAGCAGTGGCAGCAGCTGCAAGATACCCTGAGCGCCAAGCAAACCAAACTCCTGGCCCTTAAACAGCAGGGCGTAGCCGACGGCGAAGCGGCTAAAATCTTGGGCATGACCACCACCCAGTTTCAAAAGCAATGGACTAAACTCCTAGAGCATGCCTGGGAGATTCGTAACGTTTGAACATCTCTCCAACATCCATCCGGACAGACCTCAGCAGGCCATGAATAGAGACTCAGGTATCCCCGATGACCTCCTGCTAAAGCTATTGCTAGAGCCACTTTCGGCGGATTATTCACCATCAGGACCTCGCTTTTCCCCCGCTGTTGACGCCGATCCGGCTGAGCCAGAGGAGGCCGAGTCCACCTCTGCGCCCCCGACCTACTCTGGCGATGAAACATCTACCCCAGCGCCAGCGGATTTGAATAACGACGCGAGCAACGCCACCTATACCCCTGTCTTTGACTCTGGAGACCTATCCACTGTGCAACCTCATTTTGAAGCCCTTTTGAAGCGCCGCCTGCGGCAAGAAATTGCCCACCGCCCGCCGCTTTTCCCCTGGGAGAAGGGACTACAGGATTACCCCGATGCCCTGCACTCCGGCACCTCAATTTGGTTAGACCATCTCAAGAACCTGTCGGTTCCCGCTGGTATGCCTGAGGACGTGCTGGCCGACCTGCTCAACCAGTGTCAGCAGGTCGCCGCCGACGTTCGACAAACCGGCCTGCGGCTGGTGGCCGCAGTCGAATCCTTTTTCCCTGACCAGCCCCAGACCCTGGAGTACATTGCGGGCCTGGTCGCCCGGCCTGCCTATCGGTCTGCCCAGACCGAAACGCTGCACCAGTTGGACTATGCCAGCGCCTCCCCCCAGCAGCAAATGGCTCTGGCCATGCTGGCGGCCCAGGATATCTTTGAGGCGCTGTCGCTGACGGTGTCTGAGCATAGCCCCCGCCAGGAGCAGGCCTGGCTGACCAGCTCTGGTCTGCTGAGCCTAGAGGCTACCTACAGTCAGGCCCAGCTGGAGGTGAGGGCTGTGCTGCCAGCGGGGGGCAGCCTGGTCCTGACGAGTGTGAATGAGACAGCCGGGTCTGAGCGCTCTACCCCTGGCGAACTGGTGCTGCGGCTGGCCACACAGCCCGGCGCTTACCATCGGCTCGATGTCAATTTGGAGCAGTCCCAGGGGTTACCCCTGAGCTTTCAGGTGATGGTTGCCGAGTAGCGAGGGGGCTCTGGGCAGGGGCTGGCCCAGCGGTTAGCCCAGCGGTTAGCATGGAGGCGACTCTACTGCGGTTATGTCTATGGTCGCTTCGCGCTGGCTGGCCTCTTCTCCTTTAGCCCGCCCCATTCCCCCCGACGAAATTGAAGATTCGCGTTTGCTACGGGCGTTGGTGCAGGGTTTAGTCACCCTGGGGATTTGCTCGGTGGTGGTGGCCGCTGCCGGGGTGACGGTGGCTTCGTGGTGGAACCTGCTGGCTATCCCCCTCAGCGCAGTGGGGGCCATCTTTAGCTGGCAGCGACGCCGCGATCGCAACGTGGCGATCAAGTTCTTCATTGCCATTGGCATGCTGATGGCTCTGGCCGCCTTCTTCTCGCGGCTGCTCGAAGCTCCCGGCGATACCCGGATTGTGCTGGCGGAACTGCTGGTGCAGCTGCAGGTGCTGCACAGCTTTGACCTGCCCCGCCGCAAAGACCTGGGCTACTCAATGATGATTGGCCTGATTCTGCTGGGGGTGGCGGCCACCATCAGCCAAACCCTGGCCTTTGCGCCGCTGCTGCTGCTGTTTTTAGTTGTGGCTATCCCGGTGCTGGGGCTTGACTACCAGTCGCGGCTGGGGCTGGGGGCCTCCGCTTGGGCGGGAGGCAAGCTGCGACCTACCCTGGGTCGGCTGCTGGGGCTGGTGGCTCTAGTGGTGGCTCTGGGGCTGCTGATTTTTATCTCGCTGCCGCGGCTGCCGGGGTACCAAATCCAGAATTTTCCGGTCAGCTCGGTAATCGATACGCCAGGGGATTTTTCCGGTGAGGAGATCCTCAACTCGGCCTACCGCAACAACCAGGGCGACGACGGCGAGGGCTTTGGCGAAGGCGCAGGCACCATTCAGGGGCAGGGCAAAGCCACAGGACCGGGCGTAATTGACACCATCTCCTACTACGGCTTCAACCAGCGCATGAACCAGAACCTGCGCGGCACCATGACCCCCCAGGTGGTGATGCGGGTCAGGTCGCAGGCGCCGGGCTTTTGGCGGGTGCTGGCCTTTGACACCTACACAGGCCAGGGCTGGGACATCTCCCGCAACGACGACACCCAAACCCTGCGGCGATCGCGGTTTTCGGCTCAGACCTTTTTGCCCATGGACCCCACCCTGGCCCGCCATCGGGAGATTGTGCAGACCTACACCCTGGTCAGCGAGCTGCCCAACCTGATCCCGGCCATGTACCAGGTGAAGGAGCTGTACTTTCCCACCCGTGAGATCGCCATTGACGCCGAGGGCAGCCTCCGGTCGCCGGTGATTTTGCAGGAGGGTATGACCTACTCAGCGGTGTCGCGGGTACCCTACCGCGATCGCACCCAGCTACGGGCCGCCGGAACCCAGTACCCCCCCGGCATTCGTTCCCATTACCTGCAGGTACCGGAGGAGATTCTAGAGCCGGTGCGGGCCAAAACCGAAGAGCTGTTGGCCACCTCCCCCACCCCCCTGACCGACAACTACGAAAAGGCCCTCTACCTGACCCAGGCCCTCAAACAGCGCTACACGATCCAGCCCGAGCTGCCCTTTTTTAATCCCGACCAGGACCTGGTCGAGAGCTTTTTGTTCGGTACCGAAGGTGGCTACCCCGACCACTTTTCCACGGTGCTGACCATCATGCTGCGATCGATCGACATTCCGGCCCGGCTGGTGGCCGGGTTTGGCCAGGGTGACTTCAACCCCTTCACCGGCTTCTACGTGGTGCGAAATACCGACGCCTACGCCATTACCGAGGTGTACTTTCCCCAGTACGGCTGGTTTGGCTTCGACCCAATTCCGGGGCACGAGCTAATTCCCCCCAGTCTGCGCGAGCACCAAGCCTTTAGCCTGGTGCGGCAATTCTGGAACTGGCTGGCCGGTTGGCTGCCCTCCCCCCTGGTGGGGTTGGTCGATGGCCTGATCACCCTGCTCAGCGACGGCATTGCCTACCTGGTGCGCAGCTTTGAAGCACTGCTCAACCTGGGCTGGATTGGCATTATGGTGGGGATCGCGATCGCCACCGCCCTGGGCTTTGTCGCCTGGCTGGCCTTTCTGGGCCTGCGCCACAGCTGGCGCTACCGCAAGCTGCGTCAACTGCCCCCCACCGAGCGGTTATATCAACAAATGCTGACCTGGTTTTCCCACCAGGGCCTCGACAAAGGCCCCACCGAAACCCCTATCGAGTACGGCCAGCGCCTCTACCAGCAGACCAGAGCCCAGACTGCCCAAGCGGCGAACGAAATCACCCACGCCTACGTGCGCTGGCGCTACGGCGGCGAACCCCAGAACCTGGCCTACCTGAACGAAAAGCTGCGGACCATTCGGCAGAGTGGCAAATCGCGCCAGCCCTTCACTCGCCCCTAACTCGATGCCAATCAGCCCAGGATGATTCTTGATTTTCCTGGGCTTTCCGCTATGCTCGATCCATTGCCATAGCGTCGGCGAGCGGCATGATTGCCACGTAGAGGGCGATTAAAATGAGGTCTAGGGCTGCTACGCAGAGCTTGAAATGCAAACCCCTAGGGCATCGGTTTCTCAAGCATCCTGACCAATAGCTCCCTTTCTGCCACCCGCCCACTTGCCCACCCGCCACTCCCCTACCCTCCTACCCATCCATTCCCCCACTCCCCCCGTGATGCTCAAATCCCTCGTCCAAAACTCCCTCAAGTCGTTCAGCCCCTCCACCAGTGCCCCCCCGTTCTCGCCAGCCCAGTTCGATGCTGACGTGATGACCACCTACGGGCGCTTCCCGATCGCGCTGACCCGGGGCCGAGGCAGTGTGGTGTGGGACGACCAGGGCCGGCGCTATCTCGACTTTGTGGCGGGCATTGCCACCTGCACCCTGGGCCACGCTCACCCGGCCATGGTCGAGGCCGTTACCAAGCAGATCCAGACCCTGCACCACGTCTCCAACCTCTACTACATCCCGGAGCAGGGGGCCCTGGCCCACTGGTTGGTCAGTCACTCCTGCGCCGATCGCGCCTTTTTCTGCAACTCCGGGGCCGAGGCCAACGAGGGCGCGATCAAGCTGGCCCGCAAGTACGCTCACACCCAGCGGGGCATTGCCAATCCGTTGATTATCACGGCCAAGGCCAGCTTCCACGGGCGCACCCTGGCTACCGTTACCGCCACGGGCCAGCCCAAGTACCAAAAGAACTTTGACCCGCTGATGCCGGGGTTCGCCTACGTGCCCTACAACGACACCGCCGCCCTGGAGGCGCTGGTGGCCGAGCTGGACGCAGGCACCCCCCAGGTGGCGGCCATCATGCTCGAAGCTCTGCAGGGGGAAGGGGGCGTGTGCCCCGGCGAGGCCGCCTACTTCCAGCGCATTCGCCAACTCTGCGACGAAACGGGCATTCTGCTAATTCTCGACGAGGTGCAGGTGGGCATGGGTCGCACCGGCACCCTCTGGGGGTTCGAGAACCTGGGCATTGAGCCCGATATCTTCACCTCCGCCAAGGGACTGGGGGGCGGCATCCCCATCGGGGCGTTGCTGTGCAAGGCGCACTGCTCGGTATTTGAGCCCGGCGACCACGCCAGCACCTTTGGCGGTAACCCCTTTGCCTGCAAAGTGGGGCTGACGGTGTGCGAAACCCTGGAGGCCGAGAACCTGCTGGGCAACGTCAAGCGGCGCGGCGAACAGCTGCGGGTTGGCCTGCAAAGGCTGGTGCAGCAGTATCCGACTCTGCTGGAGCAGGTGCGCGGCTGGGGCCTGATCAACGGCCTGGTGCTGCGGCCTGACTCAGCGATTAAGTCGGTAGACATTGTCAAAGCCGCCATGGAGCAGGGGCTGCTGCTGGTTCCCGCCGGGCCGCAGGTGGTGCGCTTTGTGCCGCCGCTGAACGTGACGGCGGACGAGGTGCAGCAGGCGCTGATGGCGGTGGAAAAAGCGATCGCGATCGCCACCAACCCGTAACCGCTTGAAGTTACGGACTGGGGTTCAGGGCAGTTTTTCTACAGCTGCGGGCCAGCGATCGCGGCCCTGATCCACCTCTGGTGCCTTGCGCGTGAGCAGATAGATTAGCGGCCCAAATGCCCCTGCGGCCAGCGTTACCCCAATCCAGGGCCAAGGATTGCGCCCTATCGCTTTGGCATCGTGCCATAGCCAAATCAGCACCAGCACCAGGGCAATTACCAGGTCTGCAAACACCTGGGCTGCCCCGAGACTTTGAAAATTGGGCGCCAGGATGCCCCAGTAGCCGTGCTGCCACAGCGCCACAGCGGTGAGGGCTCCGAACAGAAGCAGGGTAATGACAATCAAGCTGCGCTGCATCGCTAAACCTCTCTGGTAAGGGTAGGTTCAGTATTGAGCGTCCAGGTCATCGAAGCAATTACCTCCCAGGTAATTGCACAGCGGCTGGGTTGTGGTTCAATTTGGCTATGGACACGCTTACTCCCTCCCTGGCCGCCACCCTGCGCCAGGTACGTCAAGCTCGGCGGTTGAGCCAGCTAGAGCTATCCCTGCGCCTGGGGGTATCGCAGCGGCACGTCAGCTTTGTGGAACGTGGCCGCGCCAGGCCCAGTCGGAAGCTGCTGATCGCCTGGCTGCAGGATCTAGACGCCCCGCTGGTGGTCAGAAACAAGGCCATGGTGCAGGCGGGCTATGCGCCAATCTACGGCGATGCCCCGCTGGACGATCCGGCCCTGGGCCAGGGGAACAGTGCCCTACAGCAGCTGCTCTCTGCCCACGACCCAATGCCGGCGCTGGTCATCGACGCCCAGTGGAATTTGCTGCGCCTGAACCGCGGGGCGCGGTGGCTGGCCACGGCCCTAGTACCAGGGGTGGATGAGTGGGCCGACACCCCGGCCATCAATCTGCTGGACTGGCTTGCTCATCCCGAGGGTTTTGCCAAGCCAATCGTGAATTTGCATGAGGTAGGCCCGGTGCTGCTGGCCCACCTGCGGCACGAGGCGATCGCCCAACCCACCCTTACCCCCAGGGTGGAGGCCTTTGCCGCCATGCTTCAGACTCGCCTCGGCCAGTCCAGTCTGGGTGTCGAGTGGACAGCCCCCACCGCCCCGGTGCTGACCACCCGCTACGCCACCCAGTACGGCGAACTGGCCTTTTTCAGCATGTTTACAACCTTTGGCACCCCCCAGGACATCACGCTGGCCTCGCTGCGGGTGGAGCACTTGTTTGCCGCCGATGCCACAACTGATGCCGTGCTCAGGGCCCAGGTTCCCTAGGGGCTGTCATCAATTAGCTGATAAACGCTCAAAATCATCAGCCCGTCGTTTAGGTCAGGCGTGGAACTGGTCATCCCAGATTGACTAAAGGCTGGAGGTTCCCCGGCCATGATGGGGTAGGCATAGCAATTTTCGCTCGGCAAAATCCCTCTTTGGATACAGTCAGCTCGTTCGGAACAGCCGGTAGCCTTTAGGGACCAAAAACGCCAGAGGGACAGGGTGGCATGACACTGGAAACGGTCGCACCAGCCCAGGGATTGACCCTGGAGAATGATGGGATTCGCCTCACGGTTCGCCCCGATCTGGGGGGGCGCATCGATCAGCTGGAGGACCTCAGCACCGGCCACCGCTGGCTCTGGCATCCCCCCGACTATCGCGCTGGGGCGACGCGATCGCTGCCGGTGGGTGCTTCCTTTGACGATCACTGGAGCGGCGGGTGGGATGAGGTGTTTCCCAACGATGCCGCTGGCCCCTTTCGGGACCGCGATCTGGTGGACCACGGCGAACTGTGGTCCCAGGCCTGGGAAATCCGGGAGCAATCGCCGACCTGCCTCACCCTGGCCTACCAGTGTCAGACGGTGCCCGTGCAGGTGGAAAAAACGATTCAGCTCGATGCCCGCCTGCCCCAGGCCACCCTGGTCTACCGATTTCACAATCAGTCAGAGCAGGCCATTCCCTTTTTGTTTAAGCACCACGCCGCGATCGCGATCGAGGCCGGCGACGAGATTTTGCTGCCCGACTGCTGGGTAGAACCGGCGTTTTTAGAGTTCAGCAAGGTGATTGGGCAGCCGGGGAAAACCCGCTTCCCCAAAGCCCTCAACGCAACGGGCGAGGCGATTGATCTGCGCGTCATTCCGCCGCCGGAGTCTCGGCTGCAGGAGTTTTACTACACCTCTGAACTGGCGGAGGGCTACTGCGGCATTCGTCATCGGCGCAGCCAGTCTACTCTGCTGATGACATTCGATCGGCAAGATTTCCCCTATGTGTGGATGTTTCAGAGCTACGGTGGCTGGCGAGATCACTACGTGGTGGTAGTAGAACCCTGCACAACATTACCCGCTGATTTAGACACGGCCTGTCGCAACGGCACCGCCGCCTGGCTTCCGGCCCAAGCCAGCCAGTATCGCCGCCTCACCCTGACCCTACAGGGGGAGTAGTGGCTCAACCCTGCCGTCAAAGGGGTACCCCTCAGTAGGTAATTTCCTCCTCGGTATATTCCCTGGGCTCGACGTGAATCGTAATTCGGGCCGGGCCGTAGGCCTCCTCCAGCCGCTCTTCCACCGCTTCAGTGATGGCGTGGGCCGCCTGAATATCGGTGGGCTTGACCACCAGGTGCATGTCGATAAACACCTGTCGCCCCAGCAGCCCTCGGGAGGCGATGTTATGGCAGTTGACTACCCCCGGCACCTGCATAACCTGAGCGTGAATGGCTTCGGGAGCGATCGCCATTTCGTCCACCAGCCAGGGCAGGTTTTCGCGCAGCACGGTCCAACCGCTTTTAAACACCAGCAGCGCCACCGGAAATGCCAGGGCCACATCCAGCCAGGTCAGCCCCTGCCATACCCCAATCAGACCCGCCAGCACCACAATCGTGGTCCAGATGTCGCCCATAGTGTGGCGGGCGTCTGCCACCAGAATTTTGCTGTTGAGGGCAAGGCCCACCCGCCGCTCGTAGAAGGCCACAAACACGTTAATCCCCAGCACAACCAGCATGATCCAGAGGGCAGTAGCCCCCAGGGTCACCGAGTTACCCCCTCCAACAATGCGCTCTACAGCTGTTTTGAGAATTTCAAAGCAGGCAATGCCTAAAAAAGCGGCGATTCCCAGGGCTCCAATCGCCTCAAACTTTTGATGGCCATAGGGATGATCGCGATCGGGGTGGGGATCGGCCAGGCGGTTGGTGGCCAGGCCCAGCACGTTGTTGGCGCTGTCGGTAACGCTGTGCAGGGCGTCGGCTAGCAGACTTAGGGACCCAGTTAACCAGCCCACCGTAGCCTTGAGCCCCACCACTGTCAGGTTGAGGGCAAGGGTAATCAGCAGCACCCGCTGCACCGCCCGGCGCGGGTCAAGTATGGGAGGAGACGGACGATCAGTCATGGGTAGACCAGCATCGGCAGACCAGCGGACCGGTGACGTTAAGGTGCTAAGGAACCCGCTCAACGATCCCTGGGTCTACGTTACTGCCTCAGCAGGAACTCAGAACACCCCAGTTTTTACGGAAAGGGTTGGCTGTGGCCGATCTAAAGCGTCGTTTTGGCTACGTCAGAACCCTGGTTCTACCTAATGGTTGATAAAGTTCGCTTAAGGATTCCGTGAATACTCTAACCGATCAGATTCCAGAACCAGGGTGACCTGTCTAGGCTGGGGAAGACTAGCGCTACTTGCGATCGCAGGTATGCCTCCTGGCTGGCCATTCCCCCAGCGTCCAGACCGGTCTCAGTTGTTCGATTCCCCCGCCGTACTCACCATGCCTGATTGGTCTACTAGCACCCTAACCAGCCTGGGCGTGGCGGTGGCCCTGGCCACGGTTCTACCACCAGGGCAGGCCGTTGCCGCCCCCCTGCCTTCCAATTTAGCCGCCCCCCCGCCTCCCAATATAATTGAGCTGAGCGACGGCAACTCAGTTTACCGGGTTGACCCGCTGCGCTTCAGCGAAGCCCAATCCTGGCTGGTAGACGGGGTCGAAACCCTGTTTACCGATCTGTACTTTCTCAATTTTGGCGATGGCTTACTGTCCCGCGATCTGCGGCTCGAAGATCTGCGGCCCGTAGTCTTCAGCCAGCCCGCCAACGATCGCTTCAGCGCCACCTTCTCCACCTTTGGCGCCAACCTCAACTTTTCCATCGATTCGGTGCTGCTGGGGGGTTTGCCCGGCAGCTTCCGCGCCGCCCGCCAGGAAACCGTTACCCTCACCAATACCGGCACCGACTGGCTCGACGTCAGACTGTTCAAATACATCGACTACGACCTCCAGTTCGATGGCGTGCTCGACGACGACACCGCCCTTTTCGCGGGGGATACCCTGACCCAAACCGACCCCAGCGGAGCCCTGGCCACCCTTAGGGTCGATCAGGTCCCCACGGCGGTCCAGATTGGCCCCTACGGTCAGCTGCTGGCCGAGTTGTACAACCCTCCGGCCACCAATTTTCAAAATAGCCCTGGTCCCTTCACTGGCGATGCCACCGCAGCGCTCCAGTTCGATCGGGGGCTGGCCCCTGGAGAATCGGTGGTGTTCAGGTTTTTCATGGCGGTTCAGCGTCAGGCTACAGCGAAGGCCGTACCTGAACCAGGCACGGCCTTCGCTGTGGGTATTGTGGCGGCGGGGCTGGCGCTACTGCGCCGCCGAAGCTAGCTGGCCAAACGTCAGACTTAGTACTTGTTCAGGTTGATGCCGGCTTCTTTGGCCATGGCATCTAGACCCTTGGTTTGCAGGGTTTTAATCGCCTTGGTCGACAGGCGCAGCTTGACCCAGCGCTTGCCCTGGGGCCACCACACGCGCTTTTCTTGCAGGTTGGCCTCCTGGAGGCGCTTGGTGCGACGGTGGGAGTGGGAGATCGAAAAGGCGTTGTTCGCTTTCTTTCCGGTCAATTCACAATGACGGGCCATGGTTATTCTCCAAGGGTAATCAAACGGCACAATAGCGCAGTTTTTAATTATAGCAGACCCCCACGGAACGCTGACCCGGTTTCTCGGCCAGAAAGCCTACCACAGGCTGGTACTTAACCAACCTGATTGTGACAGGCTCCAACCGTCTAACGGTTCAGGGTACACGGTGTACGGCTTAAAGACTGCCGTGAACCGTACACCGTGCACCGTGAGCCCCACCAACCTGTCATCTTTGGCTTAGCAGACTACTAGATCAGAGAGGCAAAAACCGGGTTTTGCGATCCTGAAGCAATCCTTCAGGGGGAGGGGCCGGATTATTTGAGAAAAGGGGGAGCGGGGCAGTCGAGGGTGATGACGACGGCCCGCAGCAGGGTCATTTCGGCCGGGGTAACGTCGTTGTCGGCCAGCACCGTGTGGGCGCAGGCATCGACGATGGCCTGCTTCAGTTTGGGGCTGACCAGCTCCAGGCGGCCCAGGCTGGTGTTGAGGTCCCCACTGCTGACCGTCGGCAGCTGGTTAGGAGAGGGCTGCTTTTTGGCCCCCGGCAGCTGCGAGAGGCCCAGCTTAAAAGCATAGAGGGCATCCTCAGGGCGGGTATGGCCCACCCGGGCCAGCAGGGCCAGCAGGTTGAGGGCATCGCCCCAGCGATCGCTCAGGCTGTCGGAAACGGCCTCTGTCCCCCGGGTGGACGCACCAGCCAGGCGCTTGCGCAGCACCAGCTGTAGCGGATAGTTGGCCAGCAGCAGCCGTCCGCCGGGCTGGCTGAGGGCCTTAGCCGTCTGCATAAATTGCCGCCCCGCCTCCGGCTCAAGCTGCTTCAGGGGCGGGATTAGCGCCTCCAGGAGCAGCAGGTCCTGCCCCGGTTCCAGGGAACGAACCCAGTTGTATAGCTGCCCTACCCTCTGTTTGCAGTCTGGACCATGGGTAGCCGTCAGGTACTCAATCTGTTGCGCCTGGAGGGCAGGCTTGGTCCTCACCAGCAGGGCATACACCAGGTTGGCCGCATCGGCGGGGTCCTGGAGGGCGGTCTTAACTTCGGCGGGTAGCTGGTCGAGCAGCGATCGCACCTGGGCCAGCCGCCGGACATCGATAGTGCCCAGGGTGGTGATGAACTGATCCGCTGAGGGGACAACCGGGGTGCCCGCCGCCACAGCGGTTGGGGTGCCTGCCTGAAACCCCATCGCCAGCGACTCTTCCAGGGGGGACAGGGTTGGCATCGGCACATCGATCAAGGTAGCGTCCTGGGGCAGAGGGTGCTGACCCAAGCGCCGCAGCCGTTCCCCCAGGGGTGGGTGGGTGGCAAACCAGCCGCCCAGAAACGACAGAGTGCCGTTGGCCTCGCCAAAGAACAAATGACTGGCGGTTTCAGCCATCGGCGAGGTCACCGTAGACCCCGCCGAGAGCTGGCCAATCTTGCGCAGCGCTCCAGCAATGCCCTCGGGATTGCGGGTGTACTGCACCGCCGCCGCATCGGCCAAAAACTCGCGCTCGCGGGACACCGCACTTTTGATCAACCGTCCCCCCAGCACCCCCAGGTAGCCGATCACCAGCATGGCCAGGGCGGCTGCAAACATCGCCCCGCCACCCTTGTCGTCCTTCGAACGCCGCGGTAACCCGCCGGAGTAGTAGCCCACTCGCAAAATAACCCGCCCGGCAATGTAGATCAGCAGCAGGCCGTGGATGACCCCAATCAGCTTCAGGTTGAGGCCCATGTCGCCGTTGAGAATGTGGCTGAACTCGTGGCCAATCACCCCCTGTAACTCGTCGCGGCTGAGCTGGTCGAGGCAGCCCCGGGTGACGCCAATCACAGCATCGTCGGCGGTGTGGCCAGCGGCAAAGGCGTTGATCCCGGGCTCGTTGTCGAGCAGGTAAATGGCCGGGATGGGGGTGCCCGAGGCCAGGGCCATCTCGCTGATCACGTTGACCAGGCGCTGCTCAGCGGGGTCTGCGGTCAGCGGGTCGAGCTGTCGCCCGCCCAGCCCCTGGGCCACGCTGTGCCCCCCCTGGCTGAGCTGGGCCATTTTGGTGGAGCTGCCCACGGCCATGAAGGCGACGGTGCCAGTGGCGACCCAAAACAACACCCCCGGTCGCCAGAGTGGCGCTGGGCCAGTGGCTTCAGCGGACAGAATGACGATCGCCACCCCGTAGAAAGCCAGGATAATCACCGCGATCGACAGACCAAACAGCAGCAGCAGCTTGGTGGTGTTGCGGCGAGCCTGGTCCTGGTGCTCAAAGAAGTTCATGGCTAGGTAAAGGAAACCCGAGGCACGTCTTTGACCTCTGGAGTGCTCTCCTCCAGCAGCTGAGCGGGGTTAAAGTTGAAGCTGCCCGCTACCAAATTGCCCGGGAACATCTCCCGCTGGGTGTTGTAGAGGGTGACCGCGTCGTTAAAGGCCTGGCGGGCAAAGGCAATTCGGTTTTCGGTGGAGCGCAGTTCTTCAATCAGCTGGGCCATATTCTGGTTGGCCTTGATGTCGGGATAGGCCTCCGAGAGAGCAAAAAACCGCCCCAGGACATTGTCGAGCGCCCCCTCCGCCACCGCCAGCTGCTGCATCGCGCGAGGATCGCCCGGTGCCTGGGCCGCCTGACGACTGGCGCCCATGGCGCTGTTGCGGGCATTGATCACCGCCGCCAGGGTCTCTTTCTCGTGGGCCATATAGCCCTTGACGCTCTCCACCAGGTTGGGAATCAGGTCGTAGCGCCGCCGCAGCTGGACATCAATTTGGGAATAGGCGTTCTGGTAGCGATTGCGCCCCGTCACTAAGCGGTTGTAGACATTGACAAAAAAGACCGCTGCAATCAGCAGCACGGCCACTAGCAGTATCAGTACCCCCATGGGCGAGTCCTCAAAAACGGCATCGTATCGTTAGCTTGCCCAGGTTGTCGCGAAGGGTTGATAGAGATTGGAAAAAATTGTTCTGACCATAAAGCTAGTACTGGCTAGCAGCAATAGAGCAACCCTGACTGGGGGGGCCAGGTGTTGGGTGTCAGGTTTCAGGAACAGTTAGCTGACTGCTGCCGCAGAGTACTAGGGCGTGCCATCCAGGCTGAGGGGGTATTCAGCGTCCCCAGGCAGAGTTGGGCGCGATCGCTATGTCTATCCATCTACAGAGCATAGTTGGCCCTGGAGCGGGTCACTATGCAAATACAACTGGCTGAGTCAAATGGCCAGAAACACTGAGGATATCTATGTTTTTTCACAAGAAAGATCCGGTCCATACCGTTCAGGTCAACGAGCCTGATCCCGTTTTTGCTCAGCTTTTGCTAGAGCAGTTTGGGGGGGCTACCGGGGAACTTTCTGCTGCACTCCAGTACTGGGTGCAGTCTTTTCACGTTGAGGATGCGGGCATCAAAGACATGCTCCAAGACATCGCTGTAGAAGAGTTTGGCCACCTGGAGATGGTCGGCAAGCTGATTGAGATTCACACTAAAAACACCGATCAAACTCCGGCCTACAACAGCACCCTGTTTGCTGTGCGCGGTATGGGGCCTCACTTCCTCGACAGCCAGGGCAACAACTGGACGGCCAGCTACCTCAACGAAGGGGGCGATGTGGTGCGAGATCTGCGGGCCAATATTGCCGCTGAGGCCGGGGCTCGCCAAACCTATGAGTCGTTGATCAAACTGGCCACCGACGAGGGCACTAAGAAAACCCTGACTCACCTGCTGACACGCGAAATTTCGCACACCAAAATGTTCATGAACGCCCTCGACGCCATGGGCAAACTCACCGACCCAATGTTTGGCAACATCCCGCCCGATGAGACCGTAGAGCTTTACTACAACCTCTCTACTAACGGCGACGGCAAAGACGAGCGTGGCCCCTGGAACTCTGAACCCGACTTTACCTACATCGCCGATCCGGTAAGCTCCATGAAGTAGGTAGACCCGATCAACCGTCTCCTCCATCGCCGGATGGCGAGGGCATCTCCAGGTAGGGTGGGTTCCTTCAGTTTGGGTTGATTCGCCTATTCTCCCGGTGCTTGCGGCATTTGAGGCTGACTGATGACACGCCCTAGTGCTCTGTCAAACCTAAAACCTGGGATAAGGCCATTCTTGGGATGGCCTTACTCGCGGTGCTTTGCTGCGCGACTGCACCCTATGGCACCCTAATTCCTAGCGTTGACGCAGCACTAGATTTAGCTGCCCGGACGGGCCAGGGGATCAGTGGTGGGAAAGGGCAGGGGTTGGTACCACTGAGGGCGGGTCTGGGGAAAGGGAGAAGGCTGAGTCAGCTGCTGCTTAACCTGGTTGAGATCCTGGTTGAGCTCCCGAATCCGGCGCGAGAGCAGCCGAATGACGTTGACGGCAATGCCCGGAGTTTCGTCGATCGCATCGTAGAGCTGCTGCTGGGTGAGCACCAGGCAGGAGCAGGGGTCCAGGGTGGTGACCGAGGCCGATCGCGGCTCGGCGTCAAACACCGACATTTCCCCAAAGCATTCACCCTGCTTGAGCTGAGCCACCTGCTGGCCGCCGATGTGCACGCTAACCTGCCCCGACACCACAATGTACATCGATCGCCCCTCCTGTCCCTGGGTGATGATGGTGTAGTTGCCCTCGTAGAACACCTCGTCCATCACCGAGGCCAGCCGCACCAAAAAGTCGTCTCGCAGTTCCTTGAACATGGAGACGTTGCGGATGAAAAGAAGTCGTTCGACGCTGTTTAGCATACGGGTGGAGGGCAGAAAAACCAGGCGGTGCGGCTGTATCTCAGCAAGGGGGCTACAGGGGAGGGCTCGGCTCCAAATTATAGGTGGTGATCATCTGTTTAATCTGTGCCAGCACCAGCCGGTCGGAGTCCTGCTGCAGAACCGGCAGCAGTTCCCGCAGGGCGCGGGGCGAGGCCACAGCCAGGTAGGCCAGCACCGCCTCGCGCACAAAGCCGGTGGGGTGTTGCAGCAACGCCAGGGTGTGCTCGGCGGTGAGGTTCCACCGCTGCACCCGAGCCAGGTGAAAGCAGCAGGCCGTGGCCCAGTCGGACAAAAAGTTCCGCAGGTCCAGCAGCTGCCGCAGGCGATCGCCGGGGGGAAGCGGCTGATAGACAATCAGCGGCGTCGCCAGGGCCAGCTGCTTCAGCTTCTCGGCGTCGGGGCGGCGATCGAGCAGCAGCAAAATCGATCGCTTGTTGGCCACATCCACCACGTTGTCGAGAATTTCGATCCCCCGGGCCCAGCTGGAGGCCGAGCCGCTGAGGCTGACCTGGGCAGCCTGGATGGCCTGGGCCGGGGAGACAAACCGCAGCAGCATAAACAGGCGATCGATGGCGTCGCTCTGAAGTCCGTCGAGGGCCTCGCGCAGCAGGTCACCCTCGACCCCCGCCACCCGATTAGGGGCCAGATCGATTTTGGCGGCCAGCATCTGGCCGGCGAAGGCCAGCTCGGTGTTGAGCAGATCTTCGATGCCGCCCCGCCCCAGCATGCGATCGAGGGCACCGTCGATCAGCGACGATCGCTTCACCCCCGACTCCTGGTAGAGGCTGAGCAAAATTCGCAGAATGTGGCGGCGGGTGCTGCCCCAGGTGGTGATCAGGTTTTGAATCAAAAAGTCGAGAGCCGGCAGGGTGCCAATGTTGCCGATCACCTGCCAGGCCTGGTTGCGCAAGATCTCGGGTCGGTAGTGGTCGAGAGCTAGTTCCTGCAGCATGGGCAGCGCCTCATTGCCCAGCCGGGTGAGGGCGTTGACCGCCGCCTCGCGGGTCGATTTGTACTGCAGGGCCTTGAGCAGCGACGGGTAGTATTTTTTATACTGGGTGGCGGCGATCGCCTCCAGCAGCGCCCGCCGCACCCGCAGCGACGGATCCTGCAGCAGGTCGTCGATGTAGATGCTGAGCGACTCCATGTAGTCGGCTTCGCCCAGGGCGCGGCAGCCCATCACCCGCTCGCGCTCCTCGTCGTGGACCAGCATTTTACGTAGGGTGGCCGTGGCCTCCGCCCGCTCCTGGGAGTTTCCGCGCCGCAGCATCAGCGACGCTGCCGTGCCCCGCACCACCGCATCCACCTCGGGCTGCAGGTAGGGGCGCAGGTCGTTGATGTTAAAGGTGGCCTCCGCCAGCCACACGTAGCGCAGCGCCAGGGCCAAAATTTCTGGGGTCTGGTTGGGCCGTCGCAGCAACGCCTGCACCTGCTCGGTATAGGCGCCGTTGGGGTGCTCCAGCATGGCCTCCAGACTCTGACGCTGGAGCCCGGGGGGCAGCTCAGCCAGGCGCGGGGCCAGGATCTCGCCGACATTTTGGGGATCGATGTGGCTGAGCAGCTCAATGCACGATCGCTTGTTGGCCTCCAGCCCCGGCTGCTCCAGCTGTTCAATAAAGGCCCGCTTCAGCACCCGCAGGTTGGCATCGGAGAAGCTCAGCAGGCCGCGTTCAGCCCCCCGCACCAGCAGGTTCAGGTAGCGCGATCGCAGCAGCACCATAATCACAAACCACACCAGCGCCGCCGCCACCGTGCCCACCAAAAACAGCCTCGCCTGAATCAGCGGATCGCTCAGGCCGACGCGGTTGCACAGGGCAATGATCAGCAGAATGGCAATCCCCATGCCGCCCATCGCCAGGGGCTCGGCAATTCCGCTCACCCACGATTGCACCGTGCTGCGTACCTGGTCAGGGATGGGCTGAAACAGGATGGGCCGGGTAGTGGCCACCAGGGTGCAGCGCAGCCACTCATCAAAAAATTTCAGCCCCACCAGCCCCACAAACAGGGCCGACGCCGACAGCCAGCTCGGATAGCTCAGGGCCAGGGTGAGCAGCCCCAGCCCCCCAATTACCGAGGGCAGCACCAGGGCCACCTTAAACACCCCTTCCCGCTCGATCAGACGGCTGGAGGTAAACCACTGGGTGAATAGCTCGATCAGCCCCAGCAGGCCGCTAAAGAAGCCCAAAAAGGCCGCGATCGCGTCCACATCCAGGTTGGCTTCCAGCTGGGAAAAGAACTGGAACTCGATCGAAAACAGCAGCATCTGGGCCAGTACAAAGAACGCAAACAGCAGCACCACGTACTGCCGAATTGGCCCCTGGAGCCGCTGCCGCGATCGGTAGCTCTCCACCGCCTCGGCATCTTCCGCCTGGCGCCGGGGCGAGTCCGGGAAGGCGTGCTCGTAGTTGCGGCTGAGGTGATACAAAAGGGCCGCTCCAGTCACCATCACCACAAAGGACAGCAGCAGCACGTTTTGCAGCCCGATCCACTGCAGCAGCAGGTAGACCGAAAACCCGCTAATCACGTCGGCGACCAGGTTGCCGCTGCTAATGATGGGAAAAGCCCGCTTAATTTCGCGAATGTTGAACAACTGGTTGGCGGTCACCGACAGGTTGAGATCGTTGAGCCCGTAGATCGCCTCAATCCACAGCCGCATTGAAAACACCATGGGAGCCGCCAGCCACTCCACCGTCAGCCCCCAGCGAAACCCCAGGATGGGGAGGGCCATCAGCAGCGCGATGATCACAATCACCCGGCGCAGCGGAAACAGCCGCTGCAGCCAGGAATACACCACGCTCAAGCCCAGCCCTACCCCGGCACTAAAAATGTAGATCCAAGGCAGGCTCGATGCCCCGTAGGCCCCCAAAAACAGCGCCGCAGAGCTGACCTCCAGCCACAAAATGCCCATCGATGTGGCGGTGTAGAAAGCGAACATCAGCAGCGTCCGCTCCTCTTCCCCAGGACGCAGGTTGATGATGTCGAGCAACCGCCCCCGCAGGGACTGAATATCTTGAACTGGGCCAGATAAGCTCATGCAGAGTGCGGCGACGGTAGTGGTGCCTCAAGGATACCCAATCTGGGAGAGGAGAGCCGAGCTTTGCAGGCCAGATGAAGGCCGGTAAGGACTCCCATCGCAACCCTCAGAGGGCTGACCGGGCCGAGGAACTAGTTTTAAGACCGGACTTTTCAAGATATTATTGAGGTTTGCTAGGTTTGTCCTTCGCGCGGATGGGCTTTGGTGCCCATGTCCGCGATCAACTCCCCAGGTCCAGCCCTATGGTTAACCCCTCCACGCTGCCCGGTTCGGCGGTAGCCCCCCAGCAGGCGATTAAACACACGCTCTCGGTCTTGGTCGAAGACGAGGCCGGAGTGCTGAGTCGCATCGCCGGACTGTTTGCCCGGCGCGGCTTTAACATTGAGAGTCTGGCGGTAGGGCCAGCGGAAACCGGCGGCATTTCTCGCATCACCATGGTGGTGCCCGGGGACGATGCTGTGATCGAGCAGCTGACCAAGCAGCTCTACAAGCTGATCAACGTGCTCAAGGTCAATGACGTTACCGACACCCCCTGCGTCGAGCGCGAACTGATGCTGCTCAAGGTCAACGCCACCAGCACCAATCGATCTGAGATTATTGAATTTGCCCAAATCTTTCGGGCGCGGGTGGTAGACGTGTCGGAGGACTCGCTCACCCTGGAGGTGGTGGGTGACCCCGGCAAGATGGTAGCCATAGTGCAGGTGCTCAATCGCTTTGGCATTCGCGAAATTGCCCGCACCGGCAAAATCGCCTTGCCCCGGGAGTCTGGAGTCAATACCGAATACCTCAAGTCGCTGGAGCGCAAGTTTCAGTAAGCTGGGGCTAGGCGTTGCCATCCATTAGCGGCTAAACGCTAACAACCAAGAGTTACAGCCCCTGGGCTGCGGTTTGGGTCGGGCGTGGCAAGCTTGTTACACTGAGCCTGTGGCCACGATTGATGACACGCCCTAGAGCAGCGTCAAAGCTAAAAATTAGGGTTCCCGTAGGTTGGGTGGCGGCTGGCTGAGTGTGGTGCCCTCTTCCCCAAAAGGCTTCAGTGTTCAGATCTGACCAGCGGGTCAGCAATTCAACCTAAGCAGATTTCTTTATGTCTACCCAATCCACCATTCCTGTTGTGGTCAACGGTGCCTGCGGCAAGATGGGCCGCGAGGTGATTAAAGCCGTGGCCCAGGCTGAGGATATGACCCTAGTGGGAGCCGTCGACAAAAATCCGGCTCAGCTGGGTCAGGACGTTGGCGAGGCGATCGGCTACCAGCCTCTGGAGGTGCCCATCATGACCGATCTGGAGGCCACTCTGGTAGCGGCCCAGAGCGAGGGCCTGGCGGTGATGGTCGACTTTACCCACCCCGACAGCGTGTATGAGTCGGTGCGAGCCGCGATCGCCTACGGAGTGCGCCCGGTTGTCGGGACCACGGGCCTCAGCAACAGCCAGATTCGCGACCTGGCAGAGTTTGCCGACAAGGCCAGCATTGGCTGCCTGATCGTGCCCAATTTCTCGATTGGGGTGGTGCTGATGCAGCAGGCGGCCCAGCAGGCGGCCCAGTACTTTGACAATGTGGAAATCATTGAACTGCACCACAACCAGAAAGCCGATGCCCCCAGCGGCACCGCCGTCCAAACCGCCCAGATGCTGGCGGAGGTGCAGCACTCCTTTAATACCCCACTGGTGAAAGAAACCGAGACGATCCCCGGTGCCCGGGGTGGGGCAACCGCTGAGGGCATCAATATTCACAGCGTGCGGCTGCCGGGGCTGATTGCCCACCAGGAGATTTTGTTCGGTTCGCCAGGGCAGCTCTACACCCTGCGCCATGACACCAGCGATCGCGCCAGCTTTATGCCCGGTGTACTGCTGTGCATTCGCCGGGTGATGGCGCTCAAGTCGCTGATCTATGGGCTCGACAAGGTGCTTTAGAGTGTTCCAGCTAAATACTTATCCAGAGTTTAGGGCCAACAGGCCCAACGGGCCGAGTTGGCGACCTCAAAGGGGACGTTTATTTAGATGGAATACTCTTAGGGCCGATCGATCGGGCGCGACTGGCGGGCTAGCTGACGCGACCGCATCCGGCGAATCAGCGGTAGGCCGCCAAAGTAGCTGAGCACACCGGCCACCAAACCCACTACGGTGCTGCCCAGCATCAGCCGTACTGACACTTCGGTGCCCATATCCATCCAGCCTCTCAGGCTGTCTAAATCTTGAAACGCCTCGGTGGCGCTACCGCCCAGCAGCCACAGCCCCACCTGGTAGTTAAAGGCAAAGATAGGCACATAGGTGAAGGGATTGCTGACCCAGGTGGCCGCCGCCGCCATAATTCGATTGCCCCGCAGCCCGGTGGCAACGGCTACCCCAATGATGATCTGGAACCCAAACAGGGGAAAGCAGCCGGAAAAGACCCCCGAGGCCAGCCCCCGCGCCAGCTGCTCAGGGGTGCCCTGGAGGCGCAAAAACCGCAGGTACAGGTAACGAAGCTGCCGCCGCCACTGGGGGTGAGTCATTTTGCGCATGGCGGGCTTTGGGCTAGAAACTAGAGCCGTGAGAGGGGGGTCAGATGGGGGGGTAGTCGTCGTGGACGGTGTGGTCATAGTGGCGGTTACACCAGAGGTTGGCTTTCCCCAGGCAACCAGGGAAAATGAGAACAGGCGAAGCTTGGTGTTTAGGGCAGACCGCCGGTAACGGCGGCTTGGTAAACTATCCTGGGGCTCTGGCCTCAAGGCTCTGGGGGTGTCCCCAGTTGCTCAGCCCCATAACTCAGCCCTGAAAGCTTAGAGACAGGTAAAGATTTTTTTCTATTCTACCCACCAGACTGGCGGTTTATCAGGCTTAATTTGGAAGCTTCAGCATCACTTCACTCGTTTGGGATAGACGGTATGGATGGCAGCAATGCCGCCGCTCCAGTGGTGGCGTTACCCTCAGTCACTCAGGGCGAGACGATCGCGGCGATCGCCACCGCCATCTCTCCTCAGCAGGGCAGCGTGGGTATTGTGCGGCTATCGGGGGCCACAGCCGTGGCGATCGCCCGCACCCTGTTTCGAGCACCTGGGAAACAGCCCTGGGAGAGCCACCGAATTCTCTACGGCCAGGTGGTTGACCCACCCACCCGGCAGCCCGTCGACGAAGCGCTGCTGCTGCTGATGCTGGCTCCCCGCTCCTACACCCGCGAAGACGTGGTGGAATTCCACTGCCACGGCGGGCTGATGGCGGTACAGCAGGTGCTGCAGCTCTGCCTGGGGCAGGGGGCGCGGCTGGCCGCAGCCGGAGAGTTTACCCTGCGGGCCTTTCTGAACGGACGGCTGGATTTGACCCAGGCGGAGGGGGTGGCCGACCTGGTGGCGGCCCAGTCGACCCTGGCGGCGAAAACGGCTCTGGCGGGGGTGCAGGGGAAACTTACTCAGCCGATTCGCCAGCTGCGATCGCGCTGTTTAGACATCCTGGCCGAGGTCGAAGCCCGGATTGACTTTGAAGATGATCTGCCGCCCCTGGAGGAGGCCCTGGTGCGCCAGCAGGTTGACCAGGCGCTGGGCGAAGTCGATCGCATTCTGGCCACCGCCGAGTCGGGGGAACTGCTGCGCACCGGGCTGAAGGTGGCCATTGTGGGTCGCCCCAACGTGGGCAAGTCGAGCCTACTCAACGCCTGGAGCCGCTGCGATCGCGCCATTGTCACCGACCTGCCCGGCACCACCCGCGACGTGGTGGAGTCGCAGCTGGTGGTGGGCGGCATTCCCATTCAGGTGCTGGACACGGCGGGCATTCGCGAGGCCAGCGACCCGGTGGAGCAGCTGGGCATCGCGCGATCGCGCCAGGCGGCCCAGGGGGCAGACCTGGTCCTCTTCACCGTCGATGCGGCCGCTGGCTGGACCCGCGCCGATGCCCGGCTCTACGAGTCGGTGTGCGAGGGACAGGGACCGACTCCGCGGGGCTATCGACCGGTGATTTTGGTGCTCAACAAGGTCGATCTGGTGTCGGGGGAGGGGCTAAAGCCCCTGGGACTGCCGCCAGGCTTGCCCGTTGTGCCCACCGCCGCCGCCCAGCAGCGGGGCATTGAGGCCCTGGAGGAGGCTATTTTACAGGCCATCCACGCCGATCGCCTCAGCCCCGGCAACCTGGAATTTACGGTCAACCAGCGCCAGGCCGCCGCGCTGGTCCAGGCCCGTACCGCCCTGGACCAGGTGCAGCAGACCATTGCCAACCAGCTGCCCCTCGACTTTTGGACGATCGACCTGCGGACGGCGATCGCGGCTTTGGGCAGCATTACCGGCGACGAGATCACCGAATCCATGCTCGACGAAATCTTCAGCCGCTTCTGCATCGGCAAGTAGGGGGGGGTAGCAACTCATTGATGACAGTCTCTAGCCCCGCTTCATCGCCAGGGTCAGGCCATCGGCAATGGGCACCAGGCTGGTGACCACGCGATCGTCACTGTAAAGGGCCTCGTTGAAGCGGCGCAGGACGGCGGTGCGACTGTCGCTCACCTCAGGGTCAGCCACCCGGCCCGACCACAGCACATTGTCTACGGCGATCAGGCCGCCGGGGCGCACCAGCCGTAGCGCCAGTTCGTAGTAGGTGGGGTAGCCGCTCTTGTCGGCGTCAATGAAGGCAAAGTCAAAACTGTTGGCCTCGCCAGCCTCGATCAGCTGAGTCAGGGTGTCGGCGGCGGGGGCAAGCCGCAGGTCAATTTTGTCGGCCACTCCCGCCTGCTGCCAGTAGCGACGGGCGATCGCCGTGTACTCCTCGCTGACATCGCAGGCCACCAGCCTGCCCTCCGGCGGCATCGCCAGCGCCACCCGCAGCGCGCTGTAGCCGGTAAACACCCCCACCTCCAGCGCCTTGGTCACCCCCAGCAGCTGCACCAGTAGGGCCATAAACTGCCCCTGTTCTGGGGCGATCTGCATTTGGGCCATGGGGTGCTGGGCAGTCTCCTGGCGCAGGGCAGCCAGCACTTCGGGCTCGTGCACCGAGTGACTGACCAGGTAGCGGTAGAGGCGATCGTCGAGGTTGAGGGTCTGGTTGCTCATCGCCACAGAAGTAGGTTAAGGGGCTGAGGCAAATGGGAAGAAAGTTAGCGGCTTTGCCAACGCTAAACTGAATCTGCCCTACCATAGCACCGCAGGCATTCACTCTGACCGGCTAGCCTGGGGGCGGGGTGAGGCCAGGTCTTGGGCCCAGGGGAGAACATGGCCATGGACACAGATTCGGTAGTGCAAATTTCGGCCATGACCGGTTGGATCATTGGCGTCAGCCACAGCAAAGACCGGGGCTACCAGTGCTGGATCGTCAACCCCGATTTAGACGTGCTCAGCGACGGCACCTTCTACACGACTAGCAGTGCCGCCATGTCCGCTGGGCGGGCGTTTGTAGAGCGCTACAGCTAGGGGCTTTTCCCCCGTTGGTCAAGCCTTTCCGTAGCGCGCACACAAAATTTGCCGCATCTGCTTCATGTTGCCGGGGAGGTCGGTCTTGATCGCCTGCTCAATTAGAAAAGCAGGCACCGGGATGGTTGGAGCCGCCTGGACGGAGTAGCTCAGCAGGGTGCCCTGGTTGAAGTCTTGCAGATGCAGATCGGCTGCGAAATGGGAGAAGGTGCCCTGCTCCAGGCGAAACTGAATCGCTTCGCAGGCAGTTTCAACCACGTTGAGGTAAATCTCAACCTGGGCGGTCAGCAGCATAAACCCCTTGCGCCCCACCTGGTAGAGACGGCGGTACCGCTGGGTGGCAGTTTTTACGGTCTCCAGCACTTCGCTGTGGGTAATGTTTGGAAAGTACTGGGTCCAGCGGCTGTAGTTGGTCACCTGGGACCAGATCTGAGGGCGGGCCAGGGGCACGTATATGTAGGCGGTTACCGCTCCGCCCCGCCGCTGGGTCTGCGACTGAAGCAGGACATCGCCTCGCAGCAGGGCGACCTGATCCCCAGCCGAAAACTGATTTAAGCAGTCCGTTGCCGGACCGACCCCGCCGATTTCTTGTGCTTCACTGACAACCACTGCTCTACTCCTCTTAAAGACGCGCCCTGATCTCAATGCCAGAGCCTGGGCCGGCCGATCTACTGAAGCCGATGGTTCAGGTCGGGTTCCCTATGGGACAACACCTCGAGCCCCATTTGCGGTCTAGCTCGCTACCCTAGTAAAAGTTACAACGCAAAAGCTAATGCGCTGAGCCCGTGCTACCGCTGCACCATCGGTTGTCCCTATTAAAAGCCAGACTGTCTTGGGGAAGTCGAGAATCGGTAGGATCATTACGACGCTTTTACCAAAGGCTGCTAAGGTTTACCCCTAGCCCAGGAAAAGCTTTACAAACGGAGTTACTGCTGTTATGGCCCGCCGTCGTTATCCGCTGCAACCGCTCACCAAGCTGTTTTTAATCGCCCTGGGCGTAACGGCTGCCCTATGGATACTGAGGGGGCTGTCAGTGCTGGCCTTTTTGCCGGGCGTGGTGATCTGGCTGCTGATTTTGGTCTGCTTTGGCCTTGGCATCGTCAGCAGTCTGCAGCGAATTCGGTAGCGTTGCCGCACCCGGCAGGTTGCGACCTGACTGACGGATGACCAGGGTTTCAGTAGACCCGTTTTTCAGGACGTTTTTCAGGAAAGGTGAGCGACAGGGGAAGTGACCCCCATGGCCGGGGTCTCTCAGTGGCGGCGGTTGATTTTGAACGACTCAAAAGATGGGGGAGGGGTGGTCAGGGGAGGACTGCCCCAGGGGCGGCTGTCCTGTCTGCGGTGGCGCAGGGCACTGAGGTTGACCTGTGACCCCATCGGCACCAGCACAATCAGGCCGTAGAGTGTTACCAGCTGGAGGCCGAGGGCCAGAATCGACCTGTAAGCGACCGTTTGGTGGTTCAGCCAGGCCAGGCCCCAGTGCTGTAGCCCCAGACCCATGAGCCCCAGTAGCAGCACCAGCCGGATGCCGGGCCAGAGGGACAGCCCTGGGGTCCAGGCCCGAGGGGCAAGGCGATAGATCACCGCCAGGCCCAGAGCAACGCTGGCAAGGGCGATCGCCCAGCGCCCCAAGCGCCAGATTCCAGCCGTCCAGCCGGTTTGAGACGAGACTGTCCCCCCGATCAGGCTCAGGACTAGGCCCGCCAGCGCCAGACCCAGAAGCGTCAGGCCCCAGGGCAGAAGTCGCGTGCGCCAGGTCACTACCCGGACGGCACCACTGGGGGCGACGGCGACTAGCTGAAGCAGCTTTTGGCTGCCGCCCACCAGACAACCCCAGGCCCCCATGCCCACCAGCCCCAGGATCCAGGCCTTTAGTCCGTCGGCGTTGGGATCCACCATGGCGATCGCCAGGCTGGTGCGCAGCCCGTGGGCCAGGGGCAGGATCGGCTGCGGCAACGGGTAGCGTAGCTCCAGGTGCAGCAGCACAAAGCTCAGCCCTAGCAGCCCCAGCAACCACAGAAAGGCAATCGCCGCCGCCACCTCCGCCCAGCGCGATCGAGCGGCCTGGAGCGACACCTCGCGCCAGAGACGACCGTTGCCGTAGATGGACAACGATCTGACCCACATCGCAGGATTGAGGTAGTGCAAAAACCGCTTGATCATGGCCCCTATCTTGCCACAGGCTTTGGCCTTTGGCCTCAAAAGCCTGGGTTGAGATTGAGATCTGGGCTAGGGGCTGTCATCATTAGCGGCTAAACGCTCAAAAAAACCAGGGTTACAGCCCCTAGCCGGGCTTTTGGGTTGGGCGTGGCAAGGCTCCATATACCGGGCTTTTGGCCACAATTGATGACACGCCCTAGGCGCGGTAGACGGGCAGGGTGAAATAAAAGGAGCTGCCCTCGCCCGGAGCGGAATCCACCCAAATTTGACCGTAGTGGGCGCGCACAATCCGCTGGCAAAGGGCCAGCCCCAACCCGTAGCCCTCCTGGGTCACATCCCGCTGGAGACGGTAACTTTCTTCAAAGATGCGATCGCGGTTTTCGGAGGGAATACCGGGGCCAGTGTCGGCCACTGAAACCTGTACCTTTTGGGTGGTGCGGTGCAGGGCCACAATTGAGACTTGGCCCGAGGGGGGAGTGTACTTGATGGCATTATCGAGCAGGTTAGTGATCACCCGCTTGACCTGGGTGCCATCGGCGTAGACCGAGGGCAGGTCCTGGGGAATTTCAGTGGTCAGCACCTGGTCCTTTTCGCGCAGTCGATTTTGAAACGCATCGACCACCTCCAAGCACAGGTGAGACAGGTCAAGCTCCTGGGGCACCAGCTGCAGCTCCATAGAAGCACCGCGGGCCGCCTTGAGGATATCGGTGATCATGCGGTTGATGGCGCGAATCTGGGTCTTTGCGTGCTTGAGCAGCTGGCCGGTCAGCTCGGGTTTAAGGGTGAGGGCGCGGGTCTGGTCAGGGGCGTAGCCCAGTTCCAGGGTTTCGATCGCAATTGAGGCAGCGGTGAGCGGGTTGCGCAGGTCGTGGGCCATCATCGAGATGATGCGGTCCTTGAAGCGCAGCTGAGCCTCCAGTTCTTCCCTTGTCTGGTTGAGGCGAAAGATTTCGTCTGAGAGCTTCATTAGCTCGGCAGAATGGTTGAGGGAATTATCCTCCTCGGCCAGGGGGTCGTTGAGGGGGTCGGAGGTGAACGCCGCCTGATTAATGGCGTCGAGGTGTTCCTGCTGCCATTTGGGCCACCATCGCTCCAGCTGATTGACAATGTCGCTGCCGGTCAGCATCTGCTGCGGCGCAGGAGCAATTTTAATCAGGGCCGGACTGGCTACCAGCTTGTAGTGCTCGGCCAAGTAGGGCTGTTCGCCGATGTCAACGACATCGAGGTTGAATTCAAAATGAGCCTCCAGGGTTTTCAGATACTGCTTGATCTGGCGCATCTGCCGGGCCAGACTGGGCCGCTTGTCAATGAATAGCAGCAGCTTGAGGGGCACTCGGACATCGTCAAAGGAAGTGGAGGAACCCTCCATTACTGTCTCCTAAAAGTCTGAAAACCAGTTTCTTAATTTTACCCCGAGTCCCTGGCTCTCTACAGCCCAATCTGGGCATTGCCCTGGGAACAGGCCGATCGCTAGCCAGTTGCCAATCTGGCCTATGGGAGGATGTGCTTTCTGGTCATTGGCCTAAAACTGTACTTATTGGCATGGCTGCGTAATTGTGCGCGATCGCCCCTGGGTGCAAACGCAAAATTAGGCTTTTCGGGGTCAAGCGCAGCTCAAATCTAACTGCTAACAAAGAGTTGTTACGGTTCACGTTAAAGCGATCTGCGGAGTTACCGGGGTCTACTACATTGAGACTAGGGCAGAGGCTCTGAACCGTCCAGAGCCATGGGTTCTGGGAGCGCTGAGAGAATATCAAGCCGTGATTTCTGTACGGGTTGGGTTAGGGCCAATCAGTGCCAAAAATTAGATAAAGGGGATGAGGAAATGGATATCAAACTGCTGCAATCCAAATTATTTTCCTCCCTGGTAAAACCTTTTTTAAGCCAGGGTTGGAACTCGAGTCGCCATCCCCTGTCTTACCTGTTGATGGGTACCGCCGCGATCGCGACCCTGGGCACTGCCGCTGCGGTTCAGGCCGAGATGGGCGTTGAGTCCGAGGTCGTCCAGGGGCAGATCGCCCAGGTGGCTCAAACGGCGGCGATGCCCGCCTCAGGCCGACACCTCTTTGGTCAGGTGGCCCAGCCCGATCAAATTGGTCAGGGCTACGTGGTGCTGGAGCGCACAGGCGATCGCGTGTATGGTGCCCTGTACTACCCCAGCTCTTCCTTCGACTGTTTCTACGGTCAGGTGGAGGGCAGCGATCTGGCCATGACCATCGTCAACAGCTACGACCAGGAAGCCTATCCCTACAGCCTGGCGCTGGCTGAGGAGTCGGCGGTGGCCAGCAGTGACGCCACCGGAAATCTGGCTCCCTTTGGGCTCAACGGCTACTTTGCGATCGACACCATCAGCGACAACGACCACCGCATGCTCGACACCTGCCGCGCCGTGCTGCCTCCTCAGCGGTAGGGCAACCCCTGATGCCCATGGCTTAGGTCCATGGATTGGACCAATGTTCTGGGCCATGGGTTATCCAGTTGACGGTTCAGCCAGGAGCGCTAGTCTATGCTTATAGCTCCTTTACTATCGTTGCAGGTCGCGTGAACGCAGCAGAACAGGCTAACAGCATCGAATTTGCCAGCAAAATAGCCGCCGTGGTGGGCCTTTTCAAGGCAGAGTTGCCCGACCTCCGGGCCGATCTCAAGCCCTGGGCCAACGATCCTGATACCCGCGATCTGGTCGATCCCGATTCCATCGACCTTGGGTTTCACTTTCCAGGGGTCAGTCGGCTGTTTCAGTGTCGCAGTCTGCTGGTGCAAATTCGGCTGTACAGCGATCCCGAGGCGGGGGATGGGCAGAGTGCTGGGTCCAGAGGCGATTCCCGCAAGGATTGCGCCGCCCCCCGCCGGGTGATTGGCCTCGACCTGGCGGGGTTTGACCATCGCGGTAAACGCTGGGGCCTTTCAACGATCGACGACTGGGCCTTTTCAGGGGACGTCATCCCCGATCCCACCTGCCGGGAGCGGCTACGTCGCTGCTGCCGACAGGTGTTTGCGCTATTCAATTCGCCGGAGATGAGCTAGCCCCGCTGCTTTCCTGGCCTACCCAGCAGCGGTGGCATCCCGCCGCTACCAGCCAATTCTGATGCCCTGGCGGCCAATCACATCCTGCAGCACGCCCATAGACCCGCCCGGGATCACCTCTGCCGGGTCATTGACCGGCGTATTGGGCGATATCAGCCAACCAGCGGTCACCCCCGCTGCCGCCCCGGCCTGCCACTCGCCGTAGTGAATGCGGGTCGAGGCATTGGCAATGTGGGTGGTGGCCATGGCCTTCCCGCCGATCAGCAGGTTATCGATCCCCTGGGGAATCAAGCTTTCTAGCGGAATTTGTACGGGTCTGACGCGGGGCTCCTGGGCGGGGGCGCTGACAGCATCTCCTGAAGGTTGCCAGTTGCGGTAGCGGCAGCCGTGGATATCGATCGCGTAGTGGGTCAGGCCCACGGCGGTAGCGCTAAAGTTGCGCTGGCCGGGGAAGTCGTAGCGCAGGTCATTTTCACGAATCATGAACTCCGCCTGGCCGTAGGCCGGGCGGCCCAGAATGCGACGCCCTTCGCGAAAGTAGGGCACCATGCTGAGCCCGGACAGCGTGCCCATAGGACTGTCGTCCCCGTAGAGGTAAGTGAGGGGATAGTCTGGGTTGGCCTGGGTTTCGAGAATCCAGCGGGCAAAGACCAGGGCATTCTCTTCGCCAAATTTTAGCGCTGACTGAGACAGCCCCCCCAACCAGTTCTGGTGCTGCCCGGAGGCCTCCAGGGCGGCGGCGTTAAGCACCAGCGGGGTGTCTACCCAGTTCCAGTCGTTCCCCCGGTTCCAGTTAATCATCGAGATATCGCCGGGGGCGGGGGCGCTGGTGTAGGGGTTGTTGCGCGTCTGACTGACGATGCGCCGGTAGTTAAATACGCTCTTGCCCGCAAAGAACGGGAACCCCTCCAGGTCGAAAATGCCGTGATATTCGTGGAGGGCGTAGGTGGGCTGCAGCCGCGACAGCGCCGCCAGGCTGTCGCCCCCGTCATTGTGGACGCCAATCGCAAAGGGGTAGGTGAAGGCCTGGGTACAGTCGGGATTGTCAAAGGCCGCCCCATTGGGCTCGCCGGTGGTGGCCTTTGACTCAGAGCCCAGGCGGTAGGGCACCTTAGCCCAGGCCACCAGCTCGCCGGTATCGGTGGCATCGATCACAATCATGCGCTCGCCGGCGGGAGGCTGGAGCTTGACGGGGACGCGATCGAAATCGGCCGTGGGAGACCAGCTATACCATTCGGCCAGCTCCGCAGATAGCCGTCCCAGGGGTTTGTGGTTTGGGTTTTTGGGCACCCGACGAACCCCGTACACCGCCGTAATCCGTCGCCCTGTGGCGTCGAACTCGGCCCCTTTAAAGGCGGTCATGGTGGCCCAACGGCTGGCGGGGGCACTGGGGTTGGTCGACGCCAGAAACTGCTCGGAGGCAATGGCCCCGACCTGGGGCGGAAAGCACAGGGCCCCAACCCAGCAGCTGTTGATGTCGGTCACCGGTCGCGAGGTGCCGCCGGGGCTCCAGACAGGCAGCTCAGCCGCCTGCTGTTTGATCAGCTGGCGAAACCGCTGCCAGCTGGGGGAGAGGTTGTTGGCCTGGCGCATTCTCAGCGACTCGTCCAGGGCCGACACCCCCTGGGCGCTGACCTGGCCCCCCAGCCAGGGGGCCACTTCAATCAGGCAGGTGGTGGCACCCAGGGCCATGGCGTGGGCGGCGGCGGCGACCCCTCCCAGGGAGCCACCCACCACAGCCACCTGGCACTCCCACACCTCCTCAAACTGGGGCAGGGGACTGAGCTGAGGGCGACCGTTAAACATCAGGGGCTGGGGAACCTGGCTCAGCCGCAGGGCCGGCGCAATTTCGCCCCCAGCCCCTGGCGACGGGTTGGGCGACCAGCGGGACGCACTCAACCCGGCCAGGGCCCCTACCCCAAACATCACCGCGGCTAAACCCGAGAGATTTCGCCACCGAATGTGCCGCTTAGCCCGCTTGTGATCGCCCTTCACCCCAGTTCCTGCCCTACTCAAAATTTATATAGC
Organism: Leptolyngbya sp. KIOST-1; assembly: GCF_000763385.1. NCBI lineage: Bacteria > Bacillati > Cyanobacteriota > Cyanophyceae > Leptolyngbyales > Leptolyngbyaceae > Leptolyngbya > Leptolyngbya sp. KIOST-1. Next base: position 1,433,974 of record NZ_JQFA01000004.1, on the reverse strand, counting down.
CACGGTTTTAGCACACCTTTCCCAGCCCGATCGTCCTTTGGCATGCTCTGTTACAGACCTCGCTGGAGTCCAGACGAACCTGATAAAGTAGCCACAGATTTGCTGTACCTGGCCCTATGACCCCCGACCCGAGCTTTGCTGATCCCTCCTCCGACCCATCATCCTACCCCACGCCCGGTAGCTCAGCGGCAGCCAAGCCCCCCCCGCTGCTGTCGGTAGATGAGGTGCAAAAGTTCCTCAATCGATCGCGGGCCTCGGTGTACCGCTATGCCAACACCCATCCCGACATTCTCAACCCCCCCTACGACCAAACCAAGCTCAACCCCGAAATCCGCCGGGACAAGGATGCGCCCCTGGAGTTCAGGCCCCAGGAGGTGCGTCGATTTGCCGAAGAAGTCCTGGGTCTGCATCCCACTATTCAGGTTCAGCCCCCCGCCGAAACCCTCACCCACGAGCTGATGCGGCAGATGCTGCAAGAACTGCGGGCAATCCGCGCACTGCTGGAGGGGCAAGGGAAGTAAAGCGGGTGGGTAGGCGGGTAGGCGGGTAGGTGGGTAGGCGGGTGATTGTGGAGAGTGATAATCAGGTACGCCAACTCATCCCCTCACCAACTCACCGACTCGCCCACCCATCCCCTCGCCCACCCATCCACTCGCCCACCCATCCACTCGCCCACCCATCCCCTCACCCCAGCGTAATATCCGTAATTTCTGCCCACGGTCGGGAATGCTAGATTTAGGATTGGTTTAAACCCTGTACGCTAAAACTATCCCAAGTTAAGTCCTGGGGATGATCAATGTCATGGATTGATTGCTATAACCTTGCATAAGGTTTTGATGGAACCGTTTTCCACCTCGATGTCGTCGATAATCTCGTCCATGATGAGCGCACGATAGCGGTGGCCTCAGCCGAGGTCTGCCCCGAGGGTTGGATATGTGGGATTGTTTGGGCTTTGGCGGCTATGCCCCAACCTCAAGCGTTTATCCCTTGCTGATTTCTGTGATTAATGTATGGATTCTGCCAGTCAACCTGACACCCCTCCGGGGGAACCTCCCAGTCCGTCATCCAGTGTATTGGGCGTATTAATTGCGGTACTAACCCTGACGTTGCCGCTGTTTATGGTGGCCCACTTTTCATCAGCTACAGCCAACCTAGAACAGCCGCCTGCCTTTGCAGCTCCGACTTCGGCAGGGCGTTAAGACAGTTCCGATCCGCAGCTGTGGTCCCCAGCCAGGGTACGAGCGAGCCCAGGAATTTATCCAGGGTCTGAGACTGTCTAGAGTCGTGCCTTAAAACACAGCCCCCGCCCAAAGGCCAGGGGCTGTGTTTCATTAACCGCTGAAGGTGTAAGCGTCAGGGGTTACAACCTCTGCCTGGGTTTGGGGCCGGGCGTGGCGGCGCTGGTAGTGAAGACTTGTTTGCCAGAGTTGATGACGCGCCCTAAGCGGGCAAAACCTTGCGGAAAAGGGGTCGCTGCCCCGTAGAATACTATGTCGGAAGGGCACCTGCTGGAGCCAAGCCGCCGTGCCCTTTGGTACGCCCTGGTATGCAATAGTGCTCCAGCCATGTAGCCTACTCTGTAATGTCAATTTACTATTCCTTGGAGTATCGTTGTGGACCTATCCCGGATTCCAGCCCAGCCCGAGCCTGGACTGCTGAATGTGCTGGTCGAAATTGTTGGCGGCAGCAAAAATAAGTACGAATTCGACAAAGAGCTAAACGCATTTATTCTCGATCGGGTGCTGTTTTCGTCGGTAAAGTACCCCTACGACTATGGCTTTGTGCCCAACACCCTGGCTGACGACGGCGATCCCCTTGATGGCATGGTGCTGATGGATGAGCCTACCTTTCCGGGATGCGTGATTGCGGCTCGGCCCATCGGCATGCTGGAAATGATCGACGGCGGCGATCGCGATGAGAAAATTCTCTGCGTACCCGCTGAGGACCCCCGCTACTCCCACGTCAAGTCGCTGGATGATGTCGCACCCCACCGCCTGGACGAGATTGCCGAATTTTTCCGCTCCTACAAAAACCTGGAAAAGAAAGTGACTGAGATTCTGGGCTGGCAAAATGTCGATAAAGTAGCGGCCCTGGTCGAACAGTGCGTCGCTGCAGCTAAGTAGCGCAGCGACTCCCGGCGTCACCTGCCAACTCAAAGCACTAAAAAAGGGCGATGCTTTTGGTTTAAGCATCGCCCTTTTTGCTGGAAAAACTCAGGTTAGAAACCTATTCCCGCTGGGTGTCGACGAACGGTGTGGCCCGCAGCAGGAACAGCCAACGATTTAGTAGAGTTCTTCTTCCTGGTGGGTCAAGATGGTGCAGTCAGAGGTGGGGTAGGCAACACAGGTCAACACGTACCCGGCACCAATCTGATCGTCATCCAGGAAGGACTGATCGGATTGATCGACAGTACCAGCGGTGATTTTACCGGCGCAGGTGGAGCAAGCCCCAGCCCGGCAGGAGTAGGGCAGGTCGAGGCCCTGTTCTTCGGCGGCGTCAAGAATATAGGTATCGTCGTCAACGTCGATGGTTTGGTTGAGCCCTTCAGCCTCGTTGATCAGCGTAACCTTATAGGTTGCCATGGTGCTATCCTCTCGTCAAATACAGATTCTACGTCGATCTATAACCCACGGAACAGCCTTGGGATAAGGTTTCCAGGACTTGCCGTGAGTAGATCTAACACAATCTTGATACTACGGGAAAACCTGAAGCCTGTCTTGCCTTTTTGCGGCTTGGCTGAACGGGATTCGTAATCAAACCGATTGGTATTGGATTGGTTTGCTTATGGGTTTCAGGATCCTAAACGATAGGTAGTAGCCACAGGTATGGTCGCTGCGTAGTAATTTGACTCAAACGCTCTCTTCAGGCGGCGGCCCAGGTATTTTCTCGCCTGAGCGACCTCCTGGGGCAACTTTTTCCAGCCCCAAAAAAGGGCGGGCTGACAGTCAGCTCGCCCCCAGCGGAGATAGCAAAGGAATCGCCTCAGGGGCTGTCATCAATCATCCCTATTGACCATGACAATGGGGTATTGGCCAGAATGGATGACAGGCCCTAGACCGATTGGCTATATTTCACGCCACGGTAAGTCATTTCCACCTCATGGTGATGGCTCCTGTGGCGGTTCAGGTGACGCCAGGTTGCCGGGGCCCCTCGATAGGTGCCAACGGTTTCTACACTATCGCTTTGCACCTGGGGCAGCTGCATTTCGTACTGGGCACCACGGTAGGACAGCTTCATAACACAAACTCCACGTCAAGGGTATCGATACGTCTGCGACGCTACCCTCAGCCTGGTTGCACGAAAATTGGCAAACTTGCTGAGCAAACTGTAGCTATATTTACAGTTTAGTTTGTGAAAATTTGGTTCTCAAGGGGGGCGATCGCTCCAGCAACGATTTTTGACGTTGCTTAATACAGAGGGGCATGACGTCCCTAGGCCTTGCGGCTGTTTTCGGCGAGCTGAAGGTTAAATTCGGCCTGGGTCAGCATTGCGGCTACCTGGCAGGCAGTTTCGGGAGCGATTGAGGGCTGGCTTTCGGCTAAAAAGTCCAGGTAGCCGTTGAAGGTGCGCATGATGATTTGCTTGTTTTGCAGCATGGTTGTTCTCCTCAATAAGCTCGACTGGCGGACAGAATCAGCCCCATGATAGAAGCTGCCCAACCCCAATTGCCAATGTCGTTATACTGAATATTCGTTGACTAGAGCCGTTTGTGTGGGGTTGTTGGGGCTGCATCTATGGCCGACTTAGTGTTGTTCTGGCACCGCCGCGATCTGCGCCTGGGCGATAATGTGGGTCTGACGACGGCGCGCGATCGCACCCCTCAGGTGGTGGGCGTCTTCTGTCTAGATCCCGGCATTCTGCAAAACGGTGATGTGGCCCCAGCCCGGGTGGCCTACATGGTGGGCTGCCTGGAGGCGCTCCGGACCGCCTATGCCGAGGCGGGCGGGCAGCTGTTGATTCTCCAGGGCGACCCACGCCAAAAAGTTCCGGCCCTGGCCCTGGCCCTGGAAGCCGATGCCATCTACTGGAACCGCGATGTAGAGCCTTACTCGCGCCAACGGGATACCTGTGTGGCCCAGGCGCTCAAGGAAGCCGGTATTGAATTTCACACCACTTTTTGGGATCAGCTGCTGCACGCACCGGGGGATGTCCGCACCGGGGCGGGGGATCCCTACACCGTCTACACGCCCTTCTGGCGCAACTGGATCAAGCGGGCTAAGGCGGCTCCACTGCCGGAGCCCAAAGGGCTGCAACCCCTGAACGCCAGGCAAAAAAAAGCGGCGGCGGCGGTTGGCTGCATCGAGTTGCCCAACGCCGCCAATCTGGGCTTTAGCTGGCAGAATGGGTTTCCGGTAGAGCCTGGGGAGCAGGGGGCACTGGAGCGGCTGGAGGCCTTTTGCGATGACGATCGCGCCATTGCCGCCTACGATGAGCAGCGCGACTTTCCCTTTGTAGATGGCACCTCACGCCTCAGCGCGGCGCTCAAATTTGGGGCGGTGGGCATTCGCACCGTGTGGGCAGCCGCCGATGCCGCCTACGGTCGCTGCCGCAGCGACGAAACCCGCGACAACGTGCAAACCTGGCAGCAGGAACTGGCCTGGCGAGAGTTTTATCAGCACGTGATGTATTTCTTCCCGGAGCTGGCCGATGGTCCCTACCGATCGCCCCTCAAAGACTTTCCCTGGGTCAACAACGAAGACCACTTTGCCGCCTGGTGCGAGGGCCGCACCGGCTACCCCATCGTCGATGCCGCCATGCGTCAGCTCAACGAGATTGGCTGGATGCACAACCGCTGCCGCATGATTGTGGCCAGCTTTTTGACCAAGGACCTGATCGTCAACTGGCAGTGGGGCGAGAAGTACTTCATGCAGCACCTGGTGGATGGCGATCTGTCGGCCAACAACGGCGGCTGGCAGTGGAGCGCCTCCAGCGGCATGGACCCCAAACCGCTGCGCATTTTTAACCCCGCCAGCCAGGCCCAAAAGTATGACGCGGAGGCCGAATACATTCGCCAGTGGGTGCCCGAACTCAGGTCATTAGATACCGGAGCCCTCGTGACAGGGAAGATTGCGGCGGGCGATCGCGGCGACTACCCAGCCCCCATTGTCGACCACAAAACCCAGCAGGCCCTGTTTAAGGATAAGTACAAAGCCCAGAAGGGCTAGGGAAAGGGTTTAACCGGCTTTTTGCCTCCAAACTTTAAACTCTCTACCCTGGCTAAGATAGAACAAAGGCAAAACTCAGATCGAGTCAATATTTCTGCGTTTACCCACCTATGATCCAAGTTGTCGTTAGTCCTCAATCAGTTCTGGAAACCGGCATTACGGTAGAAACCGTCGATAACTTGCGATTCTTTAGGTTCACCGATGCCCTTCAAAATCGGCTAGAAGATTTGCTTGAGAGAAATAAGTTGGGTGTTCTCACCACTGAAGAGGCGAACGAACTTGCCTCTATCAACGAGCTTGATCGTTTATTCACTTACCTTAACTCCCTGCTGCTGGCTCAGTAATGCCCATCTCGTCAGCGCTCAAACAACAGGTGCGCCAGCGGGCTAACCGCCTTTGTGAGTACTGCCACTCTCCCGAAAAAATTAGTACTGCCCGTTTCACCATTGACCACATCTATCCCCGATCACTGGGTGGTTCAGATGATTTACATAACCTGGCGTTAGCCTGTAGCCGCTGCAACCAACGCCGCTATAACTTCATTGTGGGACGCGATCGCGAAACCTTGGCTATGCTGCCTCTGTTTCATCCCCGCCAGCAAAACTGGGCTGACCATTTTATTTGGAGCGCGGATGGCATCCAAATTTACGGAGTCACAGCGGTTGGTAGGGCGACCTGCGATCGCCTCGACGTCAACGATAATCGCTACACTGGCGATCGCCCCATTCTAGAAGCTCGTGCCCTGTGGGTGCAGGCTGGATGGCATCCTCCATCGACCGATCCGCGTCAGCTAGTAGATACAAAACTCTAAACAGCGGCGATCGCTACCGTCGCCGCCTGGGGCGCACAATGCTAAACAGCAACCACAGGCCAAAGAAGCTAGCCGCCGCGAATAAAACAATGCTGAGAATCTGCCCCTGGGGCGACTGGCGGCCCGTAGCCACGATCGCCGCTCCCACGATTAAAGCGGCCACCACAATGCTAAACGACTGCCGCGTAGAGGCCTCATCGAGGCTGCGCCGCAGGTCGTCCACCCCCTGAATCTTGAGGTTTAGGGTGAGCTGCTCAGAGCTGAGGCGATCGAGCAAAAAGCCCACCTGGCGCGGTGAACTGAGCGACAGGTTGCGAAACTCTAACCCCGTGCGCAGCAGCGCCAGCAGCGGATCGTCACCGACCAGCTGCTGCCGGAACAAATCAGCCATCAGCGGGCGCACTTCGTCGATCAGGTTCACACCGGGGTTAAACTGGCGAGCCGCCCCCTCCAGGTTGGCCAGCGATTTGGTAAATAGCCCCACATTGGCAGGCCAGCGCAGGTTGTTGCGAATGCCTGCCGCCAAAATTTCGCCAAAAATTTCGGCGGTGTTGATCTGCTCTAGGCTGAGGCCGTAATAGCGACCCAGCAGGCGAGTGTAGTCGCTCTCCAGCCGAGCCAGGTTCACGGGCTTGAGAGGTTCGGCCAGCTGCAAAGTGAGCTGGGCACAGCGCTGGGCGTCGCAATTGACAATGGCCAGCACCATCTCCGTCATGGTTGTGCGGGTACGTGGATCCATATGGCCCATCATGCCGCAGTCCAGCAGGGCCAAGCGACCGTCTTCTAAGTAAAAAATGTTGCCGGGGTGAGGGTCGGCGTGAAAGAAGCCATCGACGAAATACTGCTTAAAGAAGGCTCGAAACAGCAACGTTGTGGCCTGGGCTCGTAGTCCCAGGCTGTTGCTGTGGACATCTTCGGCCCGCAGGTCGGCCTTGAGCAGGGGAGTGCCCTCCAGCCACTCCATCGCCATAATTTTGGAGTTGGTGAGTTCCCAGTAGATCTCCGGCACGATGAGCTTTCCAGCATCGTACCAGGCGCTTTTGGATAGGTTGAGCCGCAGCTGATCGGTATAGGTAGCCTCGGTGGTGAAGTCGAGTTCGGCGTTGAGGGCATCGGCAAATTCTTCGGCCAGTTCGACTACGTTGTAGCGCTGGCCAAACTGGGTAGCCGACACCAGCCTGGCAATGTCGCGAATCAACGTCATGTCGCGATCGACCTGGCGCTCAATGCCGGGGCGTTGCACCTTGAGCGCTACCTGGCGACCATCCTTGAGCACCGCCTTGTGGGTTTGGGCGATCGAACCTGCGGCGATCGCGTGGTACTCAAGCCGCTCAAACAGCTCCTCTGGGGCAGCCGCGAGGGACTGGCGAATGTGAATTTCGATTTCTTTGGGGTCTACAGCTGGAACTGTGCTCTGGAGGCTGCTGAGTTCCTCAATGTAGGCCGGGGGCATGAGGTCGGGGCGGGTGCTCAACAGCTGCCCCAGCTTGACGTACACCGGCCCCAGGTCAGTCAAAATGTTGCGCAGCACGGCCGGGGGCGGTAGCTCGGGCTCATCGGCCTGGCCGCCGACCAGCAGCCGTCGCATGTAGTCCCAGCCGTGGCTCAGCACGACTTCGACAATTTCTCTTTGCCGGGCCAAACGAGACGATGAAACCATTGTTAACCGAGATACCGATAGATCGATGCTAACGCAATCCCATTAAGGCTTCGTCCCTTGTGCGTCCCTGGCCTTGTGCGTCCCTGGCCTTGTGCGTCCCTGGACAGATTGATGCTAACGCAATCCCGTTAAGGCTTTGTCCGTCGATAGGGCGGTTCGAGCCGCACCATCCCCTCAATTCGCCCAAGGTCACTATTGATAAACCAACGGCGGGGCGACCTTCCCCCGGTGTTATGATGCTTGGGCGCTGTCGGTTCCGGTGGGGATCAGCCACCGGAGGTAACGGGGAAAGTGCAGTGCAAGCCTGCCGCTGTCCCGCAGCTGTGAGGAAATTTTGGCTTTTAGATGGTCGATTTTGGCTGACAAACTACTGCGCCAAAATCCAAAATCACCAATCCAAAGTTGACCGAGCCAGAATGCCCGCCGATCGCCGCTGTAGTTCTAGTTTCGTCTGCGAGGTACGGATGAATAATTGCATGTCTGCCCTGGGGTTCATCAGGGCTGCCTTCCGCTCACCGCTGATCGGTCAGGGCCTGGTGGGTGGGATCGCCGCCCTGCTGCTGCTGCCGCGGCCCGGTCTGGCCCACCACCCAACCGGGGGGCAGGTGCCCACCACCGCTGTCGAGGGGTTTCTGTCAGGGTTGGGGCACCCGGTAATTGGCTTTGACCACCTGGCCTTTGTGGTGGCGCTGGGGCTGCTGGCGGCGGTCAGCGCCTGGGGCATCGCCATCCCCGTGGTTTTTGTGCTGACCGCCATGGTGGGCACGGGCCTGCACCTGGCTGAGATCACCCTACCGATGGCTGAACCCATCATCGCCGGGTCGGTGCTGGGCTTTGGTCTGCTGCTGGCTCGCAAAGACCGGCCCCAGAGTGCTGGGCTGGCGGGGCTGGCGGCGATCGCGGGGCTTTTCCACGGCTTTGCCTACGGCGAGGCCATTTTTGGGGCTCAGACCATGCCGCTGGTGGCCTATTTAATCGGCTTTACAGCAATTCAGCTGGCGATCGCGATCGCGGCCTTTTGGGTTGGGCGACAGCTCACCCAGCGAACCAGTGCCGTTTCCATCCAGCCCGCTGGTCTGGTGATCTGCGGCATTGGTGCTGCGTTTCTGGCCACGGCGCTGCTGGAAACCGTGCTGCCTGCCTAACTGCGCAGGGTGACGCCAAACTGCTTCTCCAGGGCGGCCCGCACCTTCTGGTGGACCGGATCGACGGCATCGTCGGTGAGGGTCTGCTCCTGGGAGCGATAGATCAGGCGAAAGGCGAGACTGCGCTGGCCCTCGGGGACGGATGTGCCCCGGTACTCATCAAACAGGGCCACCGACTCCAGCAGCTTGCCCCCGGCTTTGGTCATGGCGGTGGTCAGGTCGGCCACCGACACCGCCAGGGGAGCGTAGAAGGCCAGGTCGCGATCGCTGGCCGGGAAGGTCGAGTAGGGGGCAAACCTGACCGACTTTTGCAACACCGGCACCAGGCAGGTGGCCAGGGCCAACCAGTTGAGCTGAAATACATACACCTCGGCGGGCAGCTGACGCTGCTGGCGCAGCTGGGGATGGAGCTGACCAAAGCGACCCAGCTCCAGCCGCCCCCGCACCCACAGCGACGCCGTGCGGCCGGGGTGAAAGCGCGGGTCGGTACGATCGGCGCGGTAGTCCACCGCCAGCCCCAGCCGATGGAACACGCTATCTAAAATTCCCTTGGCTTCGTACCAGGTGAGCGGCTGGGGCTGACCGCTGGTCACCCACTGGCTCGATCTCCCGTCGCCGCCGACAATGCCGCCCACCGCTTCGGCTTCGTGGATGCCGTCCTCGTCCTGCCAGAAAATGTGGCCGGTCTCAAAGCCGTGGAGGGGGCCATTGCCCTGGTTGAGGTTAAACGCATAGGCATCGATCAGCCCGTCGATCAGGTCCTGCCGCAGGGCTGAGTATTCTGGGAAAAGGGGGTTGGCCAGAGTGACCTGACGATCGCTGATAGGTTTGGTCAGCGAGTAGTGCAGCAGCTCGGTCAGCCCCGCCGCGCGACAGGCCTCCCGCAGGCGGCGGCGCAGGGCGGCCTCCACCGACAGATAGCCGCCCACCGCCTTCTGGGGCAGGGTGTCGGCAAAGTGATTGTAGCCGTAGAGGCGGGCAATTTCTTCGATGAGATCGACCTCGCGCTCCAGGTCGCGGTAGCGGAAGGCGGGCACCGTCACGGCCCACACCCCCGGATCGTCGGTGGGGGCCACCCGGCAGCCCAGGGTTACCAGCAGCTGCTGAATGGTGTCGGGCGGCAACGCCTGGGGGGTGTCCCCCAGATTGACCACCTGGCCCAGCAGCTGGGTCACCCGGGCCAGGCGCAGAGTCAGCACCCGCTCGGGAATGGCGGCCCCGAGGGCGGTCGTGCCCACGGTTTGGGCCACCACAGTAGCCCCGGTCAGCTCCTGCAGCAACTGGAGGGCGCGATCGCAGGCCAGCCCCAGCTCCGCCGGGTTGACGCCGCGCTCGTAGCGGGCCGAGGCCTCGGTGCGTAACCCCTGGCTCCGGGCCGACTTGCGAATTGCCGCCGCATCAAAGCAAGCCGCCTCCAGCAAAATGGCCTGGGTGCCATCGTGCACCTCGGTGGCTTCGCCGCCCATCACCCCGGCTAGGGCTACGGGCTGATCGTTGGCGGTAATCAGCAGTGTCTCGGGCTGGAGCTGCCGCGTCTGACTGTCGAGGGTGACCAGGGTCTCGCCAGGCTGGGCGTAGCGGACGCCCAGGGTCAGCCCATCACCCGTGGTCAGCAGGCGATCGCGATCGAAGGCGTGCAGCGGCTGCCCCCACTCCAGCAGCACATAGTTGGTGATATCCACCACATTATTGATAGGTCGAGTGCCCGCAGCCATCAGGCGCTGCTGCAGCCACTGGGGGGACGGCCCCAGGGCAATCCGCTCCAGCACCGTGCCAATGTAGATCGGGCAGGCTTTTTCATCGGTCAGGGCAATGGCGGGCGCGGTGCTGCCGTGGGGAATTTTGGTCGCCTCAGTCCCAGGCAGACGCAGGGTCGCTCCGGTGATCGCCGCCACTTCACGGGCAATCCCCACCATGCTAAGGGCGTCGGCCCGGTTGGCGGTAGAGGTGACATCTAAAACCACGTCATCCAGTCCCAGCAGCGGGCGCACGTCCTGCCCCAGCTCCAGCCCCTCGGCCTCAAAAATGTGAATGCCTTCAGAATCCTTGGCCAGCCCCAGTTCCGCCAGGGAGCAGATCATCCCCTCGGAGGGCACACCCCGCAGTTTGCGCGGCTTGATAGTGAGATCGACCACCGGCAGATAGGTATTGACCGTGGCCACCGCTACAAAAATATCGGCGCGCACATTGGCCGCGCCACACACTATAGTTGACCTATCGGCCTGGCCGATATCCACCACACAAACGCTGAGTTTGTCGGCATCGGGGTGCGGGGTGCGTTCTACCACTCGACCGACCACTACGCCATCGGCCCAGGCGCGTCTGTCTTCAATGTCCTCTACCTCAAAGCCCGCCATGGTCAGGGCATCGGCTAGCTCCTGGGGAGAGAGCTGAACATCGACGTATTCGTTGAGCCAGTTGAGAGATATGCGCATGGTGGGGCTGATGGGACGGCTGGAAAAGCCAGCACGCTGTAGTGGATTGCCCAAACATTCTACCCCGTGGGCCTTGCATCTACCCAAGGGCCGCCTTGATCTCAAGGTCTGCAGGCGGGTTTCTAGGGGCTGTCACCAAGTAACTTCTCATCCCCCTGAGATCAGCGGTCGTCGCCCCTGGCCTGTTTTTGGGGTTGAGCGTGGCAGCGCTAATAGTAATAAGGTGTTGGGCCCGATTTGAGGATACGCCCTACGGGTGCACTGCCCCTGCCGCACAATTGCAGATGGGGATCAGGGTTCATCGACTTTTTACATTTGAGCGCGATTTGGGGCCGAAGTATATATCCCTGTGGATGAATGCTATAACCCCCCTCGGAAAGAGGGAACAATTGGGGTAATGTGGCATTACCGCATGGGGTCGGCCCTCACAATTCCCGTATTTTCGGCATTGTGGCTCCCCATTCAACTGCCCCGCTGCTGGTTAACTTAACCCCAGGCGTCGTCTTCGGACTACGTCTAGATATCAACCATTCTGGGCCGCATGAGCTACTGCATCAACCCCGACTGTTTAAAGCCCAAGAATCCCCCCACCGTCAGTCACTGTCAAAACTGTGGGGCAGAGCTACTGTTGCGGGGCCGCTACCGGATGATTCGGGCCCTGGGACGGGGCGGCTTTGGCGCCACGTTCCTGGCCCGTGACGAAATGCTGCCAGGCAAACCGCCCTGTGTCATCAAGCAGCTACGCCCCTCGGCCGAGGCTCCCCACATTTTGGACATGGCCCGCGACTTATTTAAGCGGGAAGCCAAGATTCTTGGCATGATTGGCAACCACCCGCAGCTGCCCCGCCTGCTTGACTATTTTGAAAGCGGGCAGGAGTTCTTTCTGGTCCAGGAGTATATCAACGGCTTCACCCTGCAGCAGGAGGTCAAGCGGGGCGGCCCCTTTACCGAAGCGGGGGTAAAGCAGTTCCTGAGCGAAATTCTGGCGATGGTGCAGTACGTCCACGACAACCACGTCATCCACCGCGACATCAAACCGGCCAACATCATTCGCCGCGACCAGGACAAAAAACTGGTGCTGATTGACTTTGGCGCGGTCAAGGACAAAGTCAACCCGCTGCAGGCCGCCAACTCCGACCAAACGGCCCTCACCGCCTACGCCATTGGCACCCCCGGCTACGCGCCGCCCGAGCAAATGGCCATGCGCCCTGTCTACGCCAGCGACATCTACGCCCTTGGGGTCACCTGTATCTATTTGCTCTCAGGTAAAGCCCCGAAGGACCTCAACTACGATCCCCATACGGGAGAACTGCTGTGGCGGGAGCACGTGCACATCAGCGATCATTTCGCGGGGGTGCTGCAAAAGATGCTGGAGATTTCGGTGAAGCACCGCTACCAGAGTGTGGAGGCGATTCACCGCGACCTGGATCTGGAGCCATATATGGAGAGCCTGGCCCAAAACATGGCCTTTCCCTCCCCGTCCGGGCCAGTCGCCAATGGGTTCACCAACGGCAATGGCGCAGTCAGTAGTCCTGCCAAGCACCCCGGCATCAGCCATTCCGGTGGCTCTCCCTCGTCGCGGATGGCGGCGGCAATTCGGGCCCGGCGAGAGCGATCGCACTCCGGCAACCAGAGCCCGGCCCCGCTGATTCCCAGCCGCAGTAGTTCTCCCACCTCGCCGTCCAGGCTGACCCCCGCCAACCTGCTGAGCTCAGACGACGTCAAGCAGAAGTACACCAAAGGGCGACGGGATTTTTCACTGCAAACCTTCAAAGACCTCGATCTCCAGCGCACCCTGCTAGGGGAGATCAACTTTAACCAGTCAAAGTTGCCCGGTGCCAACTTTCAGGGCGCAGACCTCAGCAACGCTAACTTTGGCCGGGCCAACCTCAACCGCGCTAACCTGCGCAATGCCAAGCTGGTCAAGGCTTACTTCCACTACGCCAATCTGGAGGGAGCCGACCTGCGCGGGGCCAACCTGGCCCAGGCCTGCCTCTCTAACGCCAACCTGCGGGGCGCCAACCTCTGCGGGGCGGACCTGACGGGAGCGCTGATCGCCGATGAGCAGCTGGCCATGGCCCGCACCAACTGGTCCACCGTGATGCCCAACGGGCGGCGCGGGGTGCTCTAGAATTTCACTCTCTATGGAGCATTAAGGCACTGGGGACCTAGCTCTACTGGGGTAGGGCGGCAGCTTTGGGCTGGGGGGATCCCGCCTGAGAGCCTTCGGCCAGCTCAAGCTCTCGAGAGGCATGGGGCACGTTACGCAGCGCCACCAGCGCCTCTTTGATGATGACCGCCGCGGGAACCGCCACGATCACCCCCAGCAGCCCACCCACTCTGGCTCCCGACAGGATGGCAATAAACACCCAAAAGGGATTTAGCCCGGTGACGCTGCCCAGTACGCGGGGGGCGATGCCATTTTCCACCAGCTGCTGCACTATCACCGCCGAAATCAGCATCGGAATGGCAATTTTGATGTCGCGCAGGGCCACCAGCAGGGTGACGATGATCACTCCAACGGTGCCGCCAAAGGGTACCAGGGCCAGCAGACCCACGGTGAGGCCAAACAGCGATCCAAAGGGGACGTTCAGCAGCCCAAAGATGATGGTGAGGGCGGTGCCGAAGCAGCTGGCCACGATGAACTGCCCCAAAAAGTAGTTGCGAAAACTCTGCCGCAGGGTTTCTGAGAAGGGCTGCTGCAGCCGTCTTGGCAGCAGGCCCACCAGGCCGCCCCACACCTCTTCGCCGTGCTGGAGCAGGTAGAAGGTCAGCACTACCGTCAGCACCACATCGAGCAGCTTGTTGGCGGTAAACACCGCCACGTTGATAGTCAGGTTGAGAGCTTCCCCCGCAATGGACTGGATTTCGCGCTTGAGGCGATCGCTGGTGAGGGTAATAATGCCGTCAAAGTTGATCGGTAGGCCCCATTCGGCCAGCTTGCCGTCGAGCATCATTAGCTGAGTTTTGCCCGAGTCAAACCAGTCGGGCAGGCGCACCACCAGCTGTTGCCCCTGGTCGATGACAAAGGGCAGCACAATGATGGCCAGCCCCGAAAACCCCACCAGAGCCAGCATCAGCACCAGGGTGGCGGCCAAGCCACGCTTGAGCCCGAGGGTTTCGAGCCGACCCATGGGGTAGCTGAGCAAAAATGCCAGCAGCCCGGCGATCAGCACAGTAACCAGAATGGAGCGAAAGTAGCCAAAAATGATGGAGACGGCCCACACGTTGAGCACCACCAGGGGAGTCGCCAGCAGCACTAGAATCGACTGGGCGATGGGGCTGAGCCTGTCCCACCAGCGAGCCAGCCAGCTGCTGGGGTTCGGTTCTGGACTTTGTGCTGCACCGTACTCCATAGATCTGCTGAATAAATCGGTTAAATGAGGGGCCAGAGTCGTGGATGGGCAATTACGGCCACCTACAGCCTACGGCAAAGTAGCGAATTTCAGGCCCAGGCGATCGCGCTTTTTTGAGGCCGAGGGGCAGGTTTCACCCCGCCGATGGACACCGCAGGGGGTAATATGTAAACAATTTAAACAATTTCTCTCCTGCCTGCCCCCCGCCGCCCGGGCCCCTACCACCTCCATCGATCGCGTTCTTCCCTGTTTAGCTATTCTCCTATGCTCGCTTCCTACCCTACCCCCACCCAAGGGATTGTTATCAAACAGCCCCACCCCCAAAAAGTGCTGGCGATGGGCGACAGCCTGGTGTACGGCTTTGGCGATCCCGAGGGGGGGGGCTGGGTTGAGCGCCTGCGCCGCCGCACCATGGCCCCAGGGCGAGAGGGAGCGGTATTTTACAACCTGGGTGTGCGGGGCGATGGGGTGAGCCAGGTACGCCAGCGCCTCGACCACGAGTTTCGCTACCGGGGTGAACTGCGCAACCGGCTGCCCGATTTGCTGGTGCTGTCGGTGGGGGTCAACGATTCGGCCCGTGTAGGCAGTACCCTGGGTCGCAACCGCACCGATTTTGACAACTTTGAGGGGCAAATCCACGACCTGCTGACCCAGGCGCGGCAGCTGTGCCCGGTGCTGTTTGTGGGCATGCCGCCGGTCAACGAACAGGCCATGCCCTTTTCAGAAGTGCTCTACTACACCCACAGCGACCAGTGGCGCTACCGCGAAGCCACCCGCCTGGCCTGCACCAGCCACAATATTCCCTACCTCGATGTGCTGAACCTGTGGCTGGGTCGGGGCGAACCCTGGTGGCTGCCGCTGCTCTCGGCCGATGGACTGCACCCCAACGTGGCGGGCTACGAGGCGCTGCTGTACGACATCCTCGCCTGGGATGCGTTTCAGACCGCCGTTGACCTGCCTGTTGCTCGTCCCTAGCGCCCTTTCCTGCCTGCCGCAATGCCATGGCTGCCCCATCTAGACCTGCTTCAGCACCGCATCCACCGCAGCGGCAAGACGGGCTCCGATGGCCAGAGGACTGGATACCGTGAGTCTGTAGAGTGGGCGTTTTTTGATGGCATCTCCTGAGTTCTCGTTTTTGGCTTCCTCGGTGCAGCAGACTGTAGACGAGCAGCGGGCGGCGGGCAGAGCCCTGCGTCAGACCCTGAAACGCTCTGAGCTGGGGGTATTTGAGCCAGCCCCGCCCCGCCCTGACCCGGTTGACATCCTTGCGGCCCAGGCCCAAACCCGCGTCCCAGAACTGGTGCCCCTGCGCTACGAACGCATGCTGGCCTCGCCCTTTGCCTTTCTGCGCGGGGCGGCGGCAGTGATGATGGCCGATATAGCGGCGGCACCGGTTACAGGCCTTAACGTCCAGGCCTGCGGCGATATGCACGTGTCAAACTTTGGGGTGTTTGCCTCGGCGGAGCGCAACCTGGTATTTGCCATTAACGACTTCGACGAAACCCACCCCGGCCCCTGGGAGTGGGACGTGAAACGGTTGGCCGCCAGCGCTGTGGTGGCGGGGCGCTACCTGGGCAGCGCTGGGGGCGGCGATACAGAGCACAATCGCGTCCTCTGTCAGGAGGCCGTGCGCGCCCTGGTGGATGCCTACGCCCGCTACCTGAATACCTACTCCGACCTGGGCTACCTCGACCTGTGGTACGTCAGCATCACCGAGGAGGAACTGCTGCAAAAGCTCCCTGACAGCGCCGAAATCTATACCCAGCGCATGCTTGCCAAGGCACGAGAGCGCAACCACTTGCAGGTCCTCGATCGCATGACCGATCTGGTGGACGACCGCCACCACATTGTGGAGTCGCCACCGCTGGTGGTGCGGGCGGAAACCCTGGGCGATCGCCCAGCCGTGGAGGCGGCAATCCGTTCGTTGTTGGACAGCTACGGGGCATCGCTGAGCGAAGATCGCCGCTTTTTGCTGTCCCGCTACCGGCTCATCGATGTGGCCCGCCAGGTGGTGGGGGTGGGCAGCGTCGGCACCCGCTGCTGGGTGGCGTATCTGGAGGGCAAAGACGCCAGCGACCCCATATTTTTGCAGATCAAAGAGGCTCAACCCTCGGTGCTGGCGCCCTACGCTGAGGCAACCTGCGACTTTCGCCTGCCCGACAGCCACCAGGGGCGGCGGGTGGTGATCGGGCAGCGGCTGATTCAGGGGTCTCCCGACATTTTTTTGGGCTGGGGCAAGTTGGGGGACGTGCATTACTACGTGCGCCAACTGCGCGATATGAAGGGAGGCTTCAAGCTCGAGCCGGGCAAGTTTAAGCCAGTTAACCTGCCTGCCTACTGTGCCCTCTGCGGTTGGGCCCTGGCGCTGGCCCACGCCAAGTCGGGCAATGCGGCCATGCTGACGGGGTACATCGGCAAAGGGGAGGCCCTGGCTGATGCCCTGGTAGCCTTTGCAGAGGCCTATGCCGACCAAACCGAGCGCGATTACGATGCCCTGGTGGCCGCAGCCCGCCAAGGACGCATCCCGGCGGCGTGGGAGCCCTAGGGCGGGTCATCAAGCGCGGCCAAAAGCCCGGTGCGGCCAAAAGCCCGGTGTACGGCGATGGCCATTGCGCCGCCCCAAAGACCAGGCCAGGGGCTGTAATAACAGATCCGAGTTACAGAACCCCGATTCGTAACCAGCAACCCCCTAGGGGCGTAGCATGCTACGCCTCTACCAATCGGGGGTAGCCGAGTAGGATTCGGTATAACCCTTGTTTTTTGAGCGTTTAGCCGCTATTGATGACATCCCGCAGAACCGCTAATCTAGACAGCCTTCGTCCAGGTCGGAGGCGGTGACGGGCGGCAGGGTGGCCGGTTGAATGGGGCGACCCAAGATCATGGCTCGGGACTGAGGCTGCCCCTGAAACTGTTCCCGAGGCTGGTGCTGGGACCGAGTCGCCTGGGGATTTTGTGGTGATGGGGCGTCGCACAGGGCCTCGATCTCGACTTCGACCAGCATGTCGGGGTTCATCAGAGCGGGGATTTCGACCGTGGTGTTGACGGGCGGACAGTCGGCAAAGAGTTCGTGATGGGCCTGGGCAACCTCCTCCCAGCGGCCCATGTCGGTGACGTAGATGCGGGTGCGGACTGTGTCGCTGAGGTCGGCTCCCAGTTCCTGGAGGGCATGTTGAATGATCGCAAAGCAGCGATGGGTCTGAGCATAGGCGTCACCGGGGGCAAAGGTCCCACCCTCCCCATCACTGGGGGCGGTGCCGGAGACAAAGATCTGCTGGCCCACCCGCAGCGCCCGGCAGTAGCCGACCTTCTCTTCCCAAGGGGTACCCGAAAACGCCCGCTGCCGCGCCATTGCTGTGCCCACCATAAAAACAGCCCCAGCATACCTTTATTTTGAGAATTCTGAAGAATTAAGCGCTACAGCCCCTAGTCTGTCTTTTGGGTCAGGCTTGGAAAGCTTGTTATACCGAGCTTTTGGCCGCGCTTGATGACACCCCCTAGGCCAGAAAACCCAGCCACTGACCATTAGCTTTAGCCTTGCGAATTAGCGCCTGACGCTCCTTGCTGGATACACCAAAGCGGTTGCAGAAGTTGGTGATGGTTTTGGAGTGAAGGGCGATTGCCTGTCCCCGTAGCTTGTTGAATTTGGGCGTTCCCAAAACATTGCGAATCAGCAGAACTATCGGTGCAAACATATCGTGCTTCCTCCAAAGACGTTGATTACGTGCTTAACAATTCGCCAGACCCAGGCCGTTCACCAGCTCTGGCCAAAAACCTTCTACTGTCAGCGGTACCCCGCCCAGCCCTAATAACAGGCCAAAGGCTGCAACCCTTGATGCTTGGTTTTTCCAGGGCTAATCGATGACAGTTCCTAGCTGACCGCTACAGAAACTAGCAGCAGACTTGCCACCAGCAGCGATGCAAAGGCGGCCTGGACGACGTAGCCCCGCTGCTGTTCGGGGGAGGGATAGGAGGCGAGGTAGACGTCAGGCTCCACGGCATAGTTGTTGAGAGTGCCGTTGTCGAGTTGAGTGGTCGTAAACATTGAGGGCCCCTCCTTGGGGAAGAATGTTTCTTTATGTAAACCAATGTAACAGCGGTGTAACAATATCGCAATACTTTATTGCATTAATTTTGCTTATGCGCTATAGCCCAGGCGGAATCTCCCTGCTTTGCGGTGGCTGACCCGGATCAGGGGGCGGGAAACACGGGCACTACTCCCGATTACTCCATCACTACCCTGGCTGTACATAGCAATGGCGATTGCGCTTAGGATATCGGTCTGGACTTCGGTTAAGAGCTGGGGGTGGCGCAATAGCGTATAGCCATCGATATCAGCTCAAAAACCTGGGATCTCCACAGAACCAGCGTCCTACGGTGAATTCAGGACAGGCCGATCGCACTGACGCTGATGGGTTGAGGCAGCCCGGCCACTGCCAATCCCTGAGCAGCACAAAAAAAGGGGTGTCTAGTTGACACCCCTTTGTCTATCAACATTCAGTTATCTACGGGCTTACCGGCAGCGGAGCGAACTCGCGATCGCAGGTTGCAGGCAGCAAGCTCGTCTACACGATGGACGCCATACTGACGTCGTTGGTAGCCAGCAGGTGCTGTAGTTCTTCCGAATCTACTGTTTCCTTATCCACCAGCATCTTGGCCAACTGATCCAGCACGTGGCGGTTGTTGGTCAACACCTGCTTGGCGCGGGCGTAGGCCTGATCCACCAGCCCACGCACTTCGGCGTCGATGGTGGCGGCGGTTTCCTCGGAGAAGTCGCGCTCGGCGGCGATGTCGCGGCCCAGGAACATGTTGCCCTGCTGGCGACCCAGGGCTACGGGGCCCAGCTTGTCGCTCATGCCAAAGCGGGTGACCATCTGGCGGGCGACCCGGGCCACCTGCTGGAGGTCGTTGGAGGCGCCGGTGGTGACCTCTTCTTCACCAAAGATAATCTCTTCGGCGATGCGGCCACCGAGGGCGACGGCCATCTGGTTTTGCAGGTAGGAGCGGGAGTAGAGGCCCGACTCCAGACGGTCTTCGCTGGGGGTGAACCAGGTCAGGCCCCCGGCGCGACCGCGGGGGATGATGCTGATTTTCTGCACGGGGTCGTAGTCGGGCATCAGGGCTCCGACCAGGGCGTGGCCAGCTTCGTGGTAGGCGACCAGCTCCTTGCGCTTTTCGCTCATCACCCGGTCTTTCTTCTCGGGACCGGCCAGGACGCGATCGATCGCGTCGTTGACCTCATCCATAGAGATCTCGGTCAGGTTGCGGCGGGCGGCCAGAATGGCGGCCTCGTTCAGCAGGTTGGAGAGATCCGCCCCGGTGAAGCCGGGGGTGCGGCGGGCGATCTTTTGCAGATCGACATCCTTGGAGAAGGTCTTGCCGCGAGCATGGACGTTGAGGATTTCCAGGCGACCGGCGTAGTCGGGGCGATCGACCACTACCTGACGGTCAAAGCGACCGGGGCGCAGCAGGGCCGCATCCAGCACATCGGGGCGGTTGGTGGCGGCAATAATAATGATGCCGGTATTGCCCTCGAAGCCATCCATTTCGGTGAGCAGCTGGTTGAGGGTCTGCTCCCGCTCGTCGTTGCCGCCGCCGAGGCCAGCGCCCCGCTGGCGACCCACGGCGTCGATCTCGTCGATAAATACGATACAGGGGGCGTTGGCCTTGGCCTGCTCGAACAGGTCGCGGACGCGGGAGGCACCCACACCGACAAACATTTCCACGAACTCAGAGCCGGAGATGGAGAAGAAGGGGACGCCTGCCTCACCCGCGACGGCCTTGGCCAGCAGAGTTTTACCAGTACCGGGAGGGCCCACCAGCAGCACGCCCTTGGGAATTTTGGCCCCGACGGCGGTGAAGCGATCGGCATTCTTGAGGAAGTCCACCACCTCGGTGAGTTCCAGTTTGGCCTGCTCAATACCGGCCACATCGCCAAAGGTGACCTGGGTCTGGGGCTCCATCTGGACCCGGGCCTTGGATTTACCAAAGTTCATCGCCTGGTTGCCGGGGCCACTCTGGGCGCGACGCAGCACAAAGAACAAGACACCCAGCAGCAGAATTGGGATCAGCAGGGTGCTGAAGGCCCGCACCCAGACGCTGTCGTTGCTCTGGGGCATGACGACGATATCGACATTGTTGGTTTCCAGGGTGCTGATTAGCTCCTGGTCATTAGGCAGGTTGACGATCACCTGACCATTGCCTTCGGGGTCCGTAAAGCGGGCGCGGGTGCGATCGGCGCTGATGCTGACGCGCTCGATCTGGTTGTTTTGTACCGCGTCTAGAAACTGGCTGTAGCGCCAGGTCTGGGTTTCAGGGCCAGAACCATCAAAAATTGCGGTCGCCAGGGCAATGACGACTACCACTAGCAGGGCATATAAACCTGCGTTTCTCCACCGTTTGTTCACCGGGCTATTGCCTCCACTAACATCTTGGGACGAACTGTTTCTACGAAACTGCTCTCTAAGGCTGAATCTTAAACAGGCTCTATGATTAGAAGGATATTAACTTATGTTAACGCCATCTGTCGGAATGGGCCAATGGAATAGGTATTTAGATACTAATTTTCCCTAAAAGCAGCCCGTAAAGCCGCCAGGGCCGGGTGCTGGGGGTTAAGTTCCAGTCTACTGCGATCGCCCATAACTGTGTGTCCCAGCACCGTGTGAATCGGTACCACCTGCACCGCTGAGTTGCTGTAGGCCAGGGCCTCAAACCGCTGAATAATGCCTGACGGCCAGGGGGTTTGACTCACCCGCTGCCCCTGCCGCTTGAGCGTATCAAGAAGGTGAAGGCGAGCGATGCCAGGCAGCAGGCCCGTCCCGGCGGGGGTGTGCCACTGGCCCTTGGCCCAGCCCCAGAGGTTTCCGGTGCTGGTTTCGAGCCACTGGCCCTGGGCGTCCACCAGAATCGCTTCGCGAGCCCCCTGCCGCTGGGCGGATTGCAGGGCCAGCCAGGCCCCCATGTAGTTGCCGGTCTTGTAGGTAGGCGAAGGGCGCTGGTAAAGCTCACCTCGGGCGACCCAGGCCACAATCCCCTGGGTTTGCATCTGCTCTAGATCGGAGGGCAGGCCGCGACCCATCACCATTTCCCGACCGTCGGGGAAGATGGTGATTCGCAGCACGGGATAGTCTTTCAGCAGCGTCTCGGCCCCCTGGCGGACGGCGGCCCAGTCGGGGCTGGGCCAGCCAAAGGCTTGCAGCGCCTGGGCCAGCCGTGTCTGGTGGGCGGCCCAGTGGGTGAGGGGATGGTCGAGGCTGTTGCCGTAGACCCGCAGGGTGGTGAAAGTCGTGGCTCCGTAGAGCAGGGCGGGGTCGGTGACGGCCAGGGTGAGGTGGTCGGTGGGAGAGTAGGTGCCGTTGAACCAGTGGGGCATAGGTAAAGAGTCTGGTGCTGATGACAAGTGCCACAATAGCCTTAGGAAAAGCGACAGGAGGTGGGCTATGGTGCAGACTTTACCCATTGAGAAGTTGACGCTGTACGACCTGGAGCAGCAGTTTGGGCTGCGGGAGGCTCGTGATGGCGCGTTTTTCTCCGAATGGCAGGGGGATTTGCCCGCGCTCAGCCCGGCAGAGCTGGAACGACTGGCCCGGGTAGAGGCGGCCTATGCCAACCTGGAGCGGCGATCGCTGCTGGAAAACACCGTCAAGCTGGCGGTGGTCGCGCCCCTGCTGGACCTGGCCGGGCTGTTTTTGCCGCCGTTCTACGTCACCACCGAGAAAACGGTGGAAATCACCGCCACCGCCGATGAGCACACCCTGCGGGGGCGGCTGGATGTGCTGGTGCTGAAGGATCAGCTCTGGGTGCTGGTAATTGAGTCGAAGCGGGCGGAGTTTTCGCTCAAGGTGGGGATTCCCCAGGTGTTGGGCTATATGATGGCCGCGCCAGACTCGTCGCTGCCGCTGTACGGCCTGGTGACCAATGGCAGTAGTTTTGTGTTTGTAAAGCTAGCGGGTCGGCAGTATGCGCGATCGAAGGAGCTGATTTTGGATCAGGATGGGGGGCTGGCCCAGACGCTACAGATATTGAAGGGGCTGGCCAAAATTGTGGCGGAAAACGATGGGGTTAGACGCTGATCGATACCTGATGACTATGGGCTTAGCCTCCACAGCAGGTTGATCACATTTCCGACTCTGGCCCAATCTGGGGCTGAAAGATGCCCCAGCCAGCGGCTAACCATACTTTTCTCCAGAGTCGCCAGCTTGTGTAGTCGCACGGTTGAAGGCAGCAGCAAACCCGCTTCAGCCTGGTTTGCAAGGGCAACATCAAAAGCAGTTGTGTAGGGTTGGCTGGTAATCCGGGCCACCACAATATCTGGGTCGTCTATATCTAGCAGAACTAGGGCTGGGCGCTGTTTTTGGCGAATGCCATCGGTGAAGGGAAACGCCAGCAAAACCACATCACCAGGCTGGTAGCGGATCATAGCTACAACGTGTCGTAGATGGCATCGGCTTTGCTGTAGCCCGCTAAAAACTGCTCAGCTGCCATAGTATTCCACTCGGCTGCTTCCTCATCTTCTGATGGGTCTTGCACTAGCACGATGACTCTGACGGCGCGATGCCCCGCCAACTGCACCAGGGCCGACTCTGGCAGTTTAAGCTGCCCATCGGCCATCACTTCCCCCGCAAACTCATAGGCTTTCATTGCTGTTTACCTCGCTCCACTACCAACCAGAACACTCCGCCACCCCATCACCGCCCAACCCACTACTACCATTCTCTGCTCATGACGCTGGGTTAGAGAGTTGAGCCCGAACTTGGTCGGCATACTGGCAGAATGGCTCGAAGCCGATTTCCTGGCCAATGGCGGTGGCCTCGTCTAGGGATTGGTGCGCCCCCGCCAGGTCGTTGAGCTGCACCTGGGCCTGGACAATGAACATCAGCAGATTGCGGCCCTGGCTGTATCGGCTGCCAATGGCCCCAAAAATTGCCTGGGCCTGCAAAAAATAATCCATCGCCCGCTGGGGATCATCTTGTAAACTGCCCACGCCCAGCACAGCGTTGGCTTCGCCGAGCCGAGCGCCCACCTCGCGATAAATCGTCAACGCCTGCTCGTAGTTCGCCAGCGCCTCACGACTTTGTTTGAGGAATTGCAGCACGTCGCCCTGCGCTTGCAGCGTGTTGGCTTCGCCGAGCCGATCGCCCACCTCGCGATAAATCGTCAACGCCTGCTCGTAGTTGGCCAGCGCCTCGCTACGTTGATCGAGGAATTGCAGCACATCGCCCTGCGCTTGCAGCGTGTTGGCTTCGCCGAGCCGAGCGCCCACCTCGCGATAAATCGTCAACGCCTGCTCGTAGTTCCCCAGCGCCTCACGACTTTGTTTGAGGAATTGCAGCACGTCGCCCTGCGCTTTCAGCGTGTTAGCTTCGCCGAGCCGATCGCCCACCTCGCGATAAATCGTCAACGCCTGCTCGTAGTTCCCCAGCGCCTCACGACTTTGTTTGAGGAATTGCAGCACGTCGCCCTGCGCTTTCAGCGTGTTAGCTTCGCCGAGCCGATCGCCCACCTCGCGATAAATCGTCAACGCCTGCTCGTAGTTCCCCAGCGCCTCACTCCGTTGATCGAGGAATTGCAGCACTTCGCCCTGCGCTTTCAGCGTGTTGGCTTCGCCGAGCCGATCGCCCACCTCGCGATAAATTGTCAACGCCTGCTCGTAGTTCCCCAGCGCCTCACTCCGTTGATCAAGGAATTGCAGCACGTCGCCCTGCGCTTGCAGCGTGTTGGCTTCGCCGAGCCGATCGCCCACCTCGCGATAAATCGTCAACGCCTGCTCGTAGGTTTCCAGCGCCTCACGACTTTGTTTGAGGAATTGCAGCACGTCGCCCTGCGCTTGCAGCGTGTTGGCTTCGCCGAGCCGAGCGCCCACCTCGCGATAAATCGTCAACGCCTGCTCGTAGGTTTCCAGAGCTTGACGATCAGTTTCGATAAAACGGAGAGTTTTACCTAAACCCAACAGGGCTTCAGCTTCAAGAATTTGTTTCTGGCTGGCTTGGGCTAGAGACAGGGCCTGGCGATAAAATTGACAAGCCGTCTTCATCTCAGACAAACTACGATAAGCATCTGCTAGCTCTAGCAAAATTGTCAGGCGAATTTCGGCATTGGCAATGGCGCTGTCGCAGGCGGCGGGAGCATATTCCTCCAGCAGGCGGTGAAGCTGATCAATGCGGCTTTGCTTGACGGGCTTGAGATCGCTAGTAAAGAGGCGGCCAGAGTTCAGGGCAGCCGTTTGGGCTGTATTAACATCACTGCGGACGGAGCGAAATTCAAACACTGCCGAGGCCCAGGCCCAAAAATCCCTGGCGGTGCGGGCCAGGCGTTTGAGCGCATACTTGGGCAGAACAAAAATGATTGGGTGGGGAATGCGACGGGCCAGGGCATCGCGGATGAAGTTGAGGTCTTCTAGAAAGACCACATCATCCTCTGCGATGCCAATCGAGGTTTCGAGCCCCCGCAAAACAACCACTAACTTTAGATTGGCCGCCGTTGGCAGGTTGGCCACTTCTGCCATTAGCCTGGGTAGCAGCGAGGCAAGACGCTCCTGGGAAAAATCCAGCACCACCAGTTGCACGGCCTGGCATTCTGGACGTTCCCGCAAGGCTTGAATCAGCCTATCCCCATCGGCAGCAAAGTTGACTTCGGCAAAGGCAATGGCAAAGCCCTCCGACAGGTCGCAAAACGTAGCCAACCCGCGAAAAGACTCTAGATTCAGCCCCAAAAACTCGGGCAGGGCTGAGTCAGGCTGGGATGTCAGCCAGGGCTTGTTTGAAGAGGTCACTGTGCCGTATCACCGGATGAGGATAGATCCAACGATTGTCGCCGTTATACTCTAGAACCGCCGTGCTAAACAGTAGTTCTTTCCCAACATTGTCGTCGGTAATTTCTTTCTTCTGAGCAATCTTGGCCAATTCGGGATAGTGGGTACGTGGGGTCGATCGCTCAAAACGAAACTGAAGCTGTTTAGCCGCATAGGTCACATTGTCCGCCTGAATTTTCGTGCGACCCAGGCCCAGGGCGTGAATGCTGGCATCTCGCATCATCTGCATCATGTGGCGTACGTGGCCACCACTGGTTTTTGCCATCTCTAGCAACAGCTCGCGGCTCTCAAACACAGCACTGGCATCTACCCGCTTTTCGATCATGCTGGCAATGGCGTTTAGCCCGTCTGGGTTGTAATCTAGCTCCAGGCGATCGCGAGCGTACTGATACACATTCACCATCGGCACAATGTGGGGATTGCCAAAGGCAGTACTAATGCCTCGCTGGCTGTAAAGGGTAGAAATAGGCACCGTATAGAGAATCATGCAGTGCAACTCCTGCATTTGCAGGGCGTAGTCAAAAAATAGATGCGTAGCGACATTGGGCGGGCATTTGTCTAACCCATCCAAAATGAGTAAGATGCCTTTTTTCTCAGGAAACTTAGCCCGTAGCTTTTTACTGCCGTCTGCCAGGAGCAGATTGATATCTGCCTTAAGTCGAGAAACCTCTGGCGTCAAAACCTGGCGGATACGGCGCTTATCGGTAACTGAACCCTGAATCTGGGCCATGAGCTTCACCAGGAATTTGGCCAGAAAAGGTGCATCGGCTCCCAGGGTAGCCTCGGCAGCTACATTCACCGATCGCGCTACGCTTTCTTCAGTCTCCGTGGTGATTTCCTTAAACCAATCCTCAAACCCTTTGAGTAAATCTTGGTCGAACTGAATATTTAGCTTACGGAGTTCAAACTCCACTTGCTTGATGATAATCAAATACAGATCGGTGTACTCGATGTCCTGAATGTCTGCTTCCTCATCCACCTGCACCTCCACCACTAAAAAGTCCTCCTGCTGGTGCTGGGAGATTCGCGCCAGTTCTGAACTTTTGCCGCAGCCGATATGACCGGTAAATAGGACAGTGCCAAATTCCCCCGGTTCAGTGACAGCCAATCTGCCGTTGACATCGCTAATGGCATTCTGGCGAGATTCAAAGGGAATGTAATAGCGATCGATGTTCTCCAAAGACAGCGGGCGCACATCACAGACCCGATAGGCTTCGCGCAAGGTTTTGGCCAGGGTGTAGTTCGGAGCTGCCATAGGTGACTATCTAGGGAGTGGCCAACGGTGTCACGGTCCTCCTATCATACCGAACCACTGTCCTGGGGACGCCACCGTTGCCCCTGGGGAGTACTGGTTCCCTGGGGAGTACTAGTTATAGAGTTCTGGCCAAACGGTAGGAGAGTCCTATGCGCCCAGCGGCGATCGCCACCCTCGACCCAGCAGCCCCCCTCCTGTTTGAGGGTCTGACCTGGAGAGAGTTCAAAGCGGTTGAGCAGTTGTTAGCCCGTCCAGGCTACCGGCTCTCGTTTTTAGATGGTGTTTTAGAGATTCGGCGCAGGCCGGGTGAACCCCACGAAACCGTCAAAAAGCGCATTGCCGCCCTGCTAGAGCTTTACCTGCTGATGGCCGGGTTCGACTTTACCCCCACTGGCTCCATGACACTCGAAAGCGAAGGCGGAGCCGTCAAGCGCGAGGCCGATGAGTCTTACAAACTGGCCCCCGGACGCGATCGCCCCGATCTAGCGATTGAGGTGGTGTTTTCTACCGGCGGCATCAACAAGCTAGAAGCCTACCGGCGACTAAAGATTCAAGAAGTTTGGTTTTGGGAAGACGGGGTCTTAGAGGTTTACCACCTGCGAGGCCCCAACAATGCCCTGCGCTACGAAAAAGTGGACACCAGCGAAGCGGTCAGCGGGCTGGATCTGGCGCTGCTGCAACGCTGCATCAATATGGTCAACCACGTCGAGGCGGTTAAGACCTTTCAGCGATCGCTGCGGTCATAACCCTGCTCCCCCTAGCCAGCGAACTGCAATGGTTAACCTATCGCCCGCTCCGCTCGGCTAGCCCCCCTGGAGGTATTGCAAAATTCCCCGGGCGATCGCCTGGGCCATGGTTTCGCGCCAGGCGGGGTCGGCCAGGCGGGGGGCATCCTGGGCACCGGTGACAAAGCCCACCTCCACCAGGGCTGCGGGCATGTTGGTGGCCCGCAGCACGTGGAAGCGGGCCTGCTTGACGCCGCGATCGCGCATTCCCGTCGCCGCCAGCATACTGGCCTGGAGGGTAGTCGCCAACCGGCGTCCGCTCTCGGAGGAAAAGTAAGTCTCAATGCCGTTGACATCCGGGCGGCTCATGCTGATGGCATTGGCATGGATACTGACAAACACATTGCCCTGGGCGCGGTTGGCAATGTTAGAGCGCTCCTGCAGGCTCACCGTGACGTCTGTGCGGCGGGTCATCACCACCGTCACCCCCTGCTGCTCCAGCAGTTCTGCCACCCGCATGGAAATTGGGAAGATCACCTGTTTTTCCTGCAGGCCGCCGATGCCCACTGCGCCGGGGTCGCGGCCGCCGTGGCCGGGGTCGATTACCACCACCACCCGGCCGCTGGGGGCCGCAGGCATAGGGGGCGACTCAGCCGAGCGAGTGGGGGGTGGGGTGGGGGTAGGCGGGGGCGGGGTTTGAGCAGGGGGCGGCGGTGCCTGGGCCTGAACTGGCGGGGCTTGGGTGCTGGGGGCAGTCGCCAGGGGCGGGGGTTCGTCAGAGACGCTGCTGATGGGCACCCCGCTGGGGGGCAGCACCACCACCCCACTGTTGTTGCGCAGGGCGCGCCAGTCGGGGCTGGTGGGACCAAGCTTGAGGGTAATGCGAGTGGACGGTGGGTTAGTGGGCTGCTGGGCCACATCCCAGGTGAGAATGCTGTAGCGGTAGTTGGGCAGATCCTGGGGTCGGAGGCTGGTGGCGACGGCGGTGTTGGGCAGGTCGATAATGGCGAAGCGATTGTCGGCAGAGTCGTTGCTAATCTGCACGTTCGGCGTGGTCGATTCGCCGCTGAGCCGAATTAAAAAGCCATCCCCCGTGGTGACAACCCCCGTCAGGGTAGCTCCCGCGCCGCTGCCCGTGGCCCCCTGGACCTGGTTGGTGGTAGCACTCGGGGTAGGAATGGTGCCCTGAGGCAGCGCCGCACCCTGGCTCAGGGGGGGCAGCTGTACCGCCCACTGGTTGGGGCGAATGCCCTGTACCCGTACGTCCTGGGGGTTGAGGCTGTAGCCGGGGGCCAGTTCGATCACCAGGCGGGCGGTCTGGCGATCGAACTGGCCGGCCCGCACCTCGCGAATGGCCCCACCGACGGCCTGGCTGGTGCTGGTGCCGCCCAGTTGGGTGTTCGGCAGATCGACCACAATGCGGGTGGGGTTGACCAACAGCTGCGCCTGGGGCTGAACCTCGCTGTCGGTGGTGAACACCAGCTGATTGGTTTGGGCATCG
Source organism: Leptolyngbya sp. KIOST-1 (assembly GCF_000763385.1). Lineage (NCBI taxonomy): Bacteria > Bacillati > Cyanobacteriota > Cyanophyceae > Leptolyngbyales > Leptolyngbyaceae > Leptolyngbya > Leptolyngbya sp. KIOST-1. The sequence continues at coordinate 1,405,114 of NZ_JQFA01000004.1, read as the reverse complement.
AACCACCAGTACTGGAGGGTAGCAGCCCTTGCCGGGGCGACGACAACCAGAGCACCCACGGCGGCTAACCCCGCCACTGGGACTCCTGAGGTAAGCCATCTTGAGGCCATAAGCACAACCAGAACACGACCAAGACATAAGCCACCCGACAGTATAACGATGGGGGACAAAGTGGCATCCGTAGGCCGCCATTTCTGAGGATTTTTTTGGCCAGGGGTGGTAGTATGGGCGTACCAAGGTTTTGACCCTATGCTCGATCTGATCAAGCTGGCCCGGCAGATGCAGGGCATTAGCCAGCACCTGAGTCTGGAGGCCGCTGCCGCCCAGGATCGGGTGGCGGCGGCGCGAGGGCTACTGACGATCGCATCCACCCGCCAGGGGGAGCTGGTGGAGCAGGCCCAGACCTGGGGCGATCGCGCCCCGTTTACCGCCGCCCAGCCCCAGGAGCCGCTGACGGTTCGAGTCCCCGTCGCCGCTGCCCCTGAAGCCCATACCGTCATCGCCACCGACGGATCGCAAATTTCCCCCAGCCACCACGAGATCGCCTACTGCTATTTGATCAACACGGGCCGAGTGGTGCTGCACTACGGCCAGGGCCGTTTCCCGCTGCTGGACAGCCTGCCGGAGGTGGTATACCGGGCCGAAGACCTCTACCTGTCGCGCCCCTGGGGCATCAGCACCGAGGAGTGGATGGGCCACCGCCGCACGGTGGCTGAGGCTGTGGTGCTGGCGGAGCTGGGGGAGGCGGTGCAGGAGGCGCTGAGCACAGGCCAGACATCCCCAGCCCCGGTTCCCCTGCTGGCACTGACCGACGGATCGCTGATCTACTGGTTTTTGGAGGCGCTGCCGGGGGAGGCCCGCGATCGCATCCTGCCCCCCATTCTCGACGCCTGGGAGCGGCTGCGGCGGCAACAAATTCCCCTGGTGGGCTACCTCAGCGCCAGCCGCAGCGGCGAGGCGATGAACTTTTTGCGGTTTGCCGCCTGTCCCTTTGCCGCCCCAGACTGTACCACCCACTGCGGTGCCAACGGCGAAGAGCAAAGCGCGGTAGCTCGCAGCGATCGCGCCCCCTGCGGCGGATTTTTGCCCCTGCGCGACGCCACCTTTTGGGCCACAGAACTCAATCCTGGAGAACGCAGCCCCTTTTGGCGCAGCACCGCCAGCATTCTGGACCTCTACGGTGACCACCGGGTCTACTTCTGCTACCTCAACGTTGGCCCGGAGGTGGCACGGGTGGAGGTGCCCCAGTGGGTGATGGCCGATGAGGGCCTGTGCAGCAGGGCGCTCAGCCTGGTGCTGACCCAGGTGCAAAAGGGCTACGGCTACCCGGTGGCCCTGGCCGAAGCCCACAACCAGGCGGTGGTGCGGGGGGGCGATCGCACCCGCTTTTTTGCCCTGCTCGAACAGGAAATGATTCGGGCTGGCCTCCAGAATGTCGGCACCTCCTACAAAGAGGCCCGCAAGCGCGGCAGCATTGCCTGAAGGGCAGCGGTCCAGGGTTATCAACCCTGCGGTGGCTCCATATCTGGCCAACAGAAAAATTTCGGCATAGGATGCAGGCAGGGTGTAGGCGACGGTGCTGGTGCAGACGGATGCAGTCTGACGCTAAGTTCACCGTGGCCAATGACCGATCTGGCCTGTGTCGATTTCTACCCCTGCTATGCCCCCCCAGCCTCCCGACCCGCTCTTTGAGGGCGATTCAGACGGCGAATCTGCGGCCTTTGAGCTGGTGGATATGACCGCCGCGCTCCATCGGCCAGCGGCGGAGCCCTCGCCGACGCCCGCCCGCCCGCCCAGATGGGCCTGCACCCAAGTTCTGCGCGGCCACGGCAGCTGGGTGCGATCGGTGGCGGTGAGTGCCGACGGCAACTTCATTATCAGTGGCAGCGGCGACAAGACCGTGCGGGTATGGAACCTGGCCACCGGCCACACCATACAGGTGATCGACAGTCATCGGGCCTGGGTGCGGGCGGTGGCCGTTAGCCCCGATCGCACCTGTTTTGCCAGCGTCAGCAACGACAATGCCATTCAGCTGTGGGACTTTACCACCGGCGACGCTCTGGGCCAGCTGGAGGGCCACCGGGCCTGGGTGCGGGCGATCGCCTTTAGCCCCAACGGCAAGTACCTGTTTAGCGGCGGCCAGGACCACAGAATTTGCGTTTGGCGATTGAGCGATCAGGCCCTGATCCATCGGTTTAATGGCCACACCCACTGGATTCGCGCGATCGCCGTCAGCCACGACGGCACCACCCTGATCAGCGGCAGCCAGGACCAAACCCTGCGCCTCTACCGGCTCAAGGGCAAGGGCAGCAACCATGTGCTGACGGGCCATACCGGCGAAGTGCTGTCGGTGGCGGCCAGCCCCAACAACTGGCTGCTGGCCAGCTCCAGCGCCGACTGCACCGTCCGCTTCTGGAAGCTCAACAGCGGTCGCGAAACCACCTGCTTTAAAGCCCACCCCGCCCCGGTCAACGGCCTCGCCTTCAGCCCCAGCGGCCGCCTGCTCGCCACCGCCAGCAACGACAGCACCATTCGCCTGTGGAATATGGACCAGGGCCGCCTGGTGAGCATTCTCAGCGGCCACGAGGGCTGGGTGTGGGGGGTCGATTTTGCCCCGGACGGAAAGACCCTAGTCAGCGCGGGCTGGGACGGTACGGTGCGGGTGTGGCAGGAGGAGTAGGGGTGTGGGGTGTGGGGTGTGGGGTGTGGGGTGTACGGCTGCCCTGGCGGAGCCAGAGCAGCTTACGTAGTTTTGTGGTTCTGCCGATCCTGGGAGAAGGCAAATCGTCCGATGAGCATTCCAAGGTAAAGCCACAGACCACTTGTTCTGCGGCACAGGTTGGCCAACCATGCCTGAAACCTGACCCCCAGCACCTGACACCCCCCAGGCAATGCTAGGTACCGAGGGTCGCTCGGATGTACTCGCGGCGCAGGGTGGCGATCGCATCGATGGAGATCCCCTTGGGGCACACCGCCTGGCATTCGCCGTGGTTGGAGCAGTCGCCAAAGCCTTCCGCCGTCATCTGGTCTCCCATGGCCAGCACCCGCCGCTGCCGTTCGGGGTGTCCCTGGGGCAGCAGGGCCAGGTGGGCCACCTTGGCGGCGGTAAACAGGGAGGCCGAGGCGTTGGGGCAGGCCGCCACACAGGCCCCGCAGCCGATGCAGGCAGCGTAGTCGAAGGCGGCATCGGCCTTGAGCTTGGGCACCGGAGTGGCGTTAGCTTCCGGGGCCGATCCGGTTTTGACCGAGATGTAGCCGCCCGCCATGATGATGCGATCGAACGCGGCGCGATCGACCACCAGGTCTTTGATCACCGGGAAGCCCTTAGCCCGCCAGGGTTCGATGGTGATTTCGTCGCCGTCGTTGAAGTGGCGCAGATACAACTGGCACGTCGCCGTCTGGGGCCGTCCACCGTGGGCTTTACCGTTAATCATGACGCCGCAGGAGCCACAGATACCCTCACGGCAGTCGTGGTCAAACTCTACCGGGTCGGCCCCACTGTGGATTAGCTGCTCGTTGAGTACGTCGAGCAGCTCTAGGAACGACATATCGGGGTGGGCATCGGTCACGGTGTAGCGGTGGAACTGGCCTGGGGCAGCGGCGCTGGGCTGTCGCCAGACCTTGAGGTGCAGTTGCATGGATAGAGGGATTTGTTTATCTGTAGTGTAGCGAGGGTTGGCGGTTAGTAGCCTTAGCTAAATGAACGACGGCGTGGATGTGTAGCGAAATTTAGCGCATTGACGGGTTTAGTGGATTGTGAGGACAGGCGTTTCAACTGTTGGAGGTGTGATTAATACCGAATCCAAATTCCACGCCCCTGATATCCAGCAGGCCAACCTGTAGGGGCAAACGGTGGTTTGCCCTCAGCCAATCTGTAGCCAGTCAGGATTTCGTATAAATGTCGTTTCTGAGGGTGCCAGGCTCTAGATATTAGGTGGCAGGACTGGTTATTCAGCTAGCGAGACTGTCGAGTATTGATGGCTTTCCAGTGCTGGCTCAACAGATAGCCGATCGCCCCTGGAATTGCCAGTACCGTGATCAAAATCGTGGTCGATACACTCAGGCGGCTGGACAGGGTGCGGGCCGGATCCAACCCCTCCCACAGGAACCGTCCGGTGACCACCAGGGCATAGAGACCAACGGTGATAGCGCTCAAGCTAGAGAGAAATTCTTTGAGGCTGGGAAGGTGGGCCTGGGGGGTTTTGCGGCCCACCAGCACCCCGGCAATGAAGCCTGCCGTCGCTTGAAAGGCCGCGAACACCAGCCGCAGCTGGGGGCTCATGGTCTCTTTCTCGGCGGCCATATGCCCAGTCATAATGCCCCCCACGCCGATAATCATGCCAGCGATCGCCCCTACGGCCATCCACCAGTAGACCGGGCGCGAGATGTAGGCACAGGCCACAATCAGGCTAGAGAGGCCCAGGGCGGTGACCACGGTGGCCTGGGCCAGGGGCAACTGGGTGACAATGCCCAGGGTGATCGCCACACTGACAGCGGTGCCGAGGGCCATTACCAGGGTCTGTCGGGGGCCCGTGGCCTTGGGGAGGAGTTGAACCATAGAGGAAGATCCTTTTAGTAGCAAAGATCCCAGGGTTCTACCTGGGTGTGCCCTCAAGCTGTTGGGCTGGAAGCAGAACCCTGGGATCTAGACTCGCTCCATAGCAGGAGCTGTCCAGGTGCCTTCCAGGGCTTCGGGTTTGGGCCAGTACAGCCGCATGGCGCAGAAGAAAGGGCCAGCCGGAGCCGGGAGCCAGTTGGCCTCTAGTGCCGCACCGGGGGACTCAGGCTGAATGTAGAAGGTCAGCCCACCGTCGGCATCGCGAGTGAACTGGGGCAGCATGGGCGAGTTCAGCAGGTAGCGGTGGAGCGGATTTGCCACCAGCAAACTGGCGGGCAGTTCATACATCGTCAGTGACCAAAAGGCATGCACCGGCGGCAGTTGATCGGCAGCAAAGTGCAGGGTGTAGCGGTTGGCTCCGCTCAGGGGCTGGCCCTCGGCGTCCACGGTGTAGAAGGGGTACATGGCCTCCTGCTTGGAGTTGCCAAAGATGCCCAGCACCGCCGCCGCCATCCGGTAGAGGTAGTTGTTCTGCAAATAGTCGCGGGTGCCAAACAGATCGCCGGAGGTCACTTCCCCAGCGTCCACTTGCTTTTTCAGCGCGCTAAATTCAGCCCAGGCATCAGCCATGCCCTGGGTCATGGCCTCCTTGACCTCGGGGGAAAGGTTATCCGTCGCAAAGCCCGGTCCCGCCTCCACTCCGATTTGAGCGAATTTGGAGCGTAGATCCACCTCCGATGGCACCGGGGGGCAAAATTGCAGCAGAAAATTCAAGATGCCGAAAAACTCCAGGGAGGTCTTCTGGGCATCGGGCGTGAGGGGCGGCACAAACTCGACCGGCGGGGCGCTGGCTGGGGCCGGTTGGCCTAAAAAGGCCGACAGCGGCTGGATCTGGTAGCTGGCCTGAATCTGTTTCACCCGGTCGAGATCGCCAGGGTTAAGCAGTTGGGTGCGATAGATGGCCAGCACAAGCTTGGTCTCTGAGCGAATCACGTGGCTAACGCCGCTGGGGGTTTCGCCTTGCCACCCAGGGCCAGCGATCATAAAAACGCCGCCGCCATTGCCCGTAGTGCGGCTGCCGATGTACTCAAAGTTGAAGGTGTACAAATCCACCAGCTGAATGCTGAAATAGCGATCCGCCGCCATCTCCGGCACGGTGAGTACCATCGGTTCTGCCCGCAAATCGAGCCCGGCCATGGAGTAGGGCGTGTCGGAGTTGGGTGTCTGGACGGCTTTATCCTCGGGCGTAAACACCCGAGCGATGTTGCGCAGCTGATTCCAGGGGGCTTTGTATTCGGGGCTTTGGGGATCGACAAAGTAGGCGTGCTGGATGCGGTAGCTATCCACCATGGGATAGCCGTAGATGTAGGCTTCCTTGGCGAGGTTGCGAACTTCGGTCAGATCGTTGATTTGCATAGGATGTAGTTTCTAATTTTGTCAAAGGCTAGAATGGGCAGATTGCAGGGTTTTACGAAATCTCCGAGTTCTTAAAAAACTCGGAAGTCTTGAAGAAAGGCTCTACTGCCGCGCCATCGCCACCCGCAGCCGTTCGTCGGGCGAAATCAGGTGGTCGTGGTTGTCTATGCCTACATCCAGCTGCACCCAGTGAATTTTGCCGGTGAACTTACTGCTGTGGGCGGTGTAGTCGGGGGTGACGGGCGTCCCCGACTCGTAGCCAATGTCGGTGGTTTCATCCGCCGAAAAAATCATGGGCTGGGTGGCCTCGACCCGGCCGCTGCCGACGGATTGGCCATCATAGTACAGGGTGACATTGCCCCCCTTGGCCAACCCGCCGCCATCGTAGGCAAACTCCATGCGTACCTGGTGCTTGCCCTGGGGAATAGTTTCCGTTGCTTCTACCGGGTATTCATGGATACCCAGGACGTTATAGGTGAACTTGAGCTTGCCTTCCCTGGCGTAAACGCTCCAGCCCCCAAACTTACCGCCCTGGGCAATGATCACCCCGGCGGCGGGTTTGTCCTTAACCTCAATTTCTGCCGTAATCGAGAAGGACTTGTTCTTGATATTGATGACGCTGTTTTCTGACAGGCGACCCATGCCCGCAAAGAAGATCTGCGAGTTGCCTTTGACCAGGGAGGGGCGACCGGCAGTGGCAGGGTCAATGCGCTCGGTCTGGCGATCGTCCAGGGGCAGCACGTTGTACTTCACGGCTTCGATTAAAAACAGGCGTTGCAGTTCGTGAAGTTTTTCCGGCATTTCCGCCGCTAGGTTGTGGAACTGCGTCCAGTCTTTGCTGCCGTCGTACAGTTCCCATACGTCGTCGTCAAAGGGCAGCATTTTCTGCCCCACCATCACCCAGGGGGTGCGGTGCTTGGTGATGGCGCTCCAGACCTTGTAGTAGATGCCCCGGTTGCCAAACATCTCGAAGTACTGAATTTCGTGCCGTTCGGGGGCGTTGGCATCGTTAAAGCTGTAGGCCATGCTGGTGCCTTCGTAGGGGCTTTGCAGCACGCCATTGACCATCGTGGGTTCTGGAATGCCAGCCACTTCCAGCACCGTGGGAGCCACATCGATCACATGGCTGAACTGGTGGCGCAGACCGCCTTTTTCTGCGATCGCCTTGGGATAGCGGACGATGGTGCCGTTGCGGGTGCCGCCCCAGTGGGAGGCCACCTGCTTGGTCCACTGGTAGGGGGTATCCATCGCCCAGGCCCAGCCCACGGCGTAGTGGTTGTAGGAATCTGGCCCGCCAAACTCCTCCAGTTTGGACTGCATAAACTCGGGGGTCTCCAAACTGGCCATGCCGTTGAAGTTGGCCATTTCGTTGAAGGCTCCGTGGATAGTGCCCTCAGCGGATGCGCCATTGTCGCCGATGATCACGTAGATCAGGGTGTCATCCAGAATTTCCAGGTCTTCCAGTGCCGCGATCACCTGACCGACGGCGTAGTCGGTGTGCTCTAGAAAGCCTGCGTAGACTTCCATCTGTCGCTCCAGCACTGGCTTGTAAGCTGGGTCCATATCATCCCAGGCCGGAATTTCGGCATGGCGGGGGGTGAGTTCCGCATCGGCACCAATTACCCCTAATTCTTTTTGACGGGCAAAGGTAATTTCCCTCTGGCGATCCCAGCCGTGGCCAAACTGGCCTTTGTACTTCTCAATCCATTCTTTGGGTACATGGTGCGGCGCGTGGGTGGCCCCAGGGGCGAAGTACATAAAAAAGGGCTTATCGGGCATTAAGGCTTTTTGCTGGCTGATCCAGGCGATCGCCTTTTCCGCCAGATCTTCCGTCAGGTGGTAACCTTCCTCAAACGTGGCGGGCGGCTCGATGGGGATGGTGCCTTCGTACAGGGCCGGGTCCCACTGGTTGTTCTCGCCGCCGATAAAGCCGTAGAAGTATTCAAAACCGCCGCCCCCTGTGGGCCAGGCATCAAATGGCCCCATCGGGCTGGTTTGCCACACGGGCACCTCGTGACACTTGCCCAGCATGGCGGTGGAGTAGCCATTTAGCTTCAGAGTCAGGGCCAGGGGGGCTTTATTATTGGGCCGTACAGAACATTGCCCGGGGGCAGCCGTAGCGGTTTCGGTGATGTTGCCCATGCCCACAGAGTGGTGGTTGCGGCCCGTCAACAGTGCCTGCCGGGTGGGCGCACACAGGGCGGTGGTGTGAAAGCGGGTGTACTTCAGCCCTTCAGCAGCCAGCTTCTCGAACGTGGGCGTATGGCAGGGACCGCCGAAGGCGCTGGAAGCACCAAAGCCCACATCGTCCAGCAGCACAACTAGAACGTTGGGTGCATCCGCTGGTGGCCGCAGGTCGCGAATGGGGGGGTATTTGGTGTCGGGGTCTTTGGCATCGTAGGTGGTGACGCCAATATGGTTTTGATCGGGGATAGGCAGAATTTGCCGCTGGACTGGATTGTTTTGAGACATTAGTTTGAAACTCTAAAAACTACACAATCTTGGTAGAGCATCTCAGCCTGGCCTTTGGGGCCTAACGCACCACTTGCGGTAGCGGGCCTCTCGTTGAGGCAAGAGGCGCATTGGGTTTAACGCTAATGACTACCGGGACAGCCGATCCCGGATGCGATCGCCCACCCGGTGTCCTCCTGACTACAGCAGCTCAAACTCTCCAGGACGCCAGGTCTTATCGAACCAAGGATCGAGGGGACCGTAAAGCCTCAACAAGACCCACCAGCCCTTACCTGAAATCGTCTCAATCCAGTTCGACTCGTGCCCAGATGGAGCTTCAGGACCAAAGTAGAGGTCTACCGACCCATCCGGGTTCTGGGTCAGCGAGTCACGCTTGTTGTTCTTGCTGGGAAAGGGCTGACTGGTCTGTAGCTCAGAGCGGGTTTGGGGGTCATAGGCCACCACTGACCAAAAGTCTGCGGCAGGTACGTTAGCCGGAATGTTCAGTTTGTAAGTCTTACTGCCATCTAGATAATCGCCCTTGGCGTCGGTCGCAGCGTAGGCATATTGCGACCCTTTGCCCACCATCTTCAGCACCATCGCTGGGGTATTAACCGTTGCCCCGTAGAAGAAAAGGGTGCGGGCATCCAGGTTGCGGCCACCCCGACCCTCGTCCTTGAGCCACTCATAGCTACCACCCACAAAAGCCGTAGCCCAGGCACTATTGGAATAGTAGAACGAACCTCCCAACCGAGGTCGAAACACAATCGCCCGTGCTGTCGCGTTGCCGATCGCCACTGCCTCCGTCAAGATCTGTTTCATCCGCTCATCAGGGGCAAAAGGCTTGCCTTTTTCAATGCCAATGGCAGCAAACAACCCCCGCAGTTCTGGGTCGAGCATTGACACTGGCTCCCGCTCGATCACCGTATGCAGCTCTTCGTAAAAGGGATAGGTATTGGCGTGGATGGTGTTAAAGCTCTTTTTAGAACCGTTAATAAACTCCATAGCGGGCGGATTGTCTTTCTGGGAGAGCGGATAGACTTTGAGCCCCGACTTAAAGTTATTAACCGCTGCATCGGTCTTGCCATCGACCAAAAAGCCCCGCAAAATTAGCCAGTTGACGTAGCTGGTTGAGCGCGAGACAAAATAAGTCTCACCATTCACCTCGGCCTCCATACCGCCTACGGGCGGGGTGAGGTTAACCATGTCGTGGGGGGGCAAAATCAAATACTTGCCGCCCTGTCCGCGATCGGGACCAGGGATGCCCATATCGGTGACAAAGCGAAAGAAGGCGTCGTTGACGGTGCCGGGGCCGCATTTGGGAGGCACCTCAACCACGGTGGGGCCGTTCTTTTCCAGGTCAAAGAAAACCGAGCAGTGAATGGCACTGATGTAAGCCCTATCAAGCTACCAGCTTAGCTTTCAGAACTGAGCGGGGTTCCTGCATTCTTGGGAACGGTTTGGGACGACGTTTGACGACTCGGGTCTGCCCAGAAAGCATCTGGCTGAATTCCTGCTGATTGACAATCCCAGCCAACCCCAACGACGCAGCCCCTTTCCCCACCCACTTTGTCGGATGAGCCGCTTCTTCTGCCGAGTAATAGTCCTCGTGGGTGTAGTAGGTCTCCGCTTGAGCGGCGGAGAGGTTGCTCGTGGAAAGCATGGAGAAGCTGGGTTAAAAATATGACGCCACCCTGAGGCGAGAGCGGCAGCGTCTTCAAAAACGGTAGAAACCCTGGGGGGAGGGCCGTTGCCCGGTTTTTGCCAAAACCCTGGCGTACTGTGTAGCCTTTCCGCGAAGCCCCTCAGAGGGGGCGTAGCACTGAGAACATGACCTGATCTAGCTAACATTGTATAACCATTTTTCGAGCATTTCTGGCTTAAAAGTAAATCTACCCCTACGACCATATCTTGATTGTGATTTTGAGCAATCGTGAGGATGCAAACCTGGCTGAAATTGAATGGCACTGATGTAAGCCCTATCAAGCTACCAGCTTAGCTTTCAGAACTGAGCGGGGTTCCTGCATTCTTGGGAACGGTTTGGGACGACGTTTGACGACTCGGGGTTCTGAACGGTTTGGGCGAAACGGAACAATCAGCGCTTGCACGGCGCTTAACAAGGTCTGGTAGCCTCGCTGTTGATGGGAAGGAGCGAGATGGAGGAACTCGGGTCGGAAGTGATTGAATTGTTGCCGTGTGCCCTGAAGGGAGACTCGTAAAGCATCGACCTCGGAGTCAGCTGTCGCATCCCACATCAACGTCCGCAGCAGATTGTAGGTCAACAGATGAACCCAAACACTTTTGGTCACCATGGCGGGCGTTTTAGCGGCAATCATCTCCATGGCTAAGGTGGTTTTGAGATGCCTGAGATTGACTTCGGTGGCCTGCCAGCGGAGGTGATAGAGTTCGGCCAATTTGGCTTTGCGATACCGCTTGGGGTCCAGCAGGGTGGTCACCACCACGATGTTGGTCGGTCGAAATCCAGGCGTCTGAATGGAGAGAAAGACTTCGCGCACCACAATCGACTCGGGTAAGGCTTCAAACTCCTCAACCGAGAGGGCGTTAGGGCATTGCTTAGGGCGCTGCCACCGGACGATGTGGTCGCCAATGCCTAATTTTTTGCCCCGCCTGAAATCACAACGACGCTGATGATGCTTGCGAAAGACGGCATCGGCTCCTGTCAGGGCGACCCAGGCTAGATCCACATAGGTGCCATAGGCCGAATCGGCCACCACCACATCCTCGGGGCACAGCGTCTGATAAAGTTGGCGGGCTAAGCGCCATTCACTGACTCGAAAGGGGGCCATCGCTACCTCCAGCACGGCTCCCGTGGTCACGCAAAACCACACCTGAAGCTTCAAGAGCGGAAAGCCACAACCCACCTTCTGATTGCTGTGTTGGGGATAGGCTGCTTGATTAGCCTCGGTATCACTCATCAACACCGTCGTGGCATCAAAGGCCTTGACCGGACGACCACACCACTGTTGTTCCGGGGATACTTTCCGTTGCAACGCCTGCGCCACTTGCCGCAGTAGGGGTGGGAAAATCGATTCCGGAAGCCGTTTTCGCGCTTTGCTGTAGCCCCCGGTATCGGCTGACGGTACCGCCAATCCCGCTAGGCTCATCCAACTCACTACCCGCTTGACCGCATGGCTAAGGCTGCTATCGACATCGAGGACTTGGGAGATCCAACTCCAGAGCACCACCATCGGGGTGTAGAGCACTTGGCGATACCGGATTCCCTGCTCGTCCAGTACAGACTGAATCTCGGCTTCCGGTAGCACCTCGGCAAAGGGTAGACCGATACTGTTTTGGTATTTCTCCTTGAGGACTTCCGCACGATTCGGCATCATAGAGGCATGGTTTTGGGCTTCGACGCTTCGATCTTTACAGATCAAGCGCTTGAAGCCTTTTCTGCTCTCTTATGTCAGTGCCTAGGCCGAATCGGCCACCACCACATCCTCGGGGCACAGCGTCTGATAAAGTTGGCGGGCTAAGCGCCATTCACTGACTCGAAAGGGGGCCATCGCTACCTCCAGCACGGCTCCCGTGGTCACGCAAAACCACACCTGAAGCTTCAAGAGCGGAAAGCCACAACCCACCTTCTGATTGCTGTGTTGGGGATAGGCTGCTTGATTAGCCTCGGTATCACTCATCAACACCGTCGTGGCATCAAAGGCCTTGACCGGACGACCACACCACTGTTGTTCCGGGGATACTTTCCGTTGCAACGCCTGCGCCACTTGCCGCAGTAGGGGTGGGAAAATCGATTCCGGAAGCCGTTTTCGCGCTTTGCTGTAGCCCCCGGTATCGGCTGACGGTACCGCCAATCCCGCTAGGCTCATCCAACTCACTACCCGCTTGACCGCATGGCTAAGGCTGCTATCGACATCGAGGACTTGGGAGATCCAACTCCAGAGCACCACCATCGGGGTGTAGAGCACTTGGCGATACCGGATTCCCTGCTCGTCCAGTACAGACTGAATCTCGGCTTCCGGTAGCACCTCGGCAAAGGGTAGACCGATACTGTTTTGGTATTTCTCCTTGAGGACTTCCGCACGATTCGGCATCATAGAGGCATGGTTTTGGGCTTCGACGCTTCGATCTTTACAGATCAAGCGCTTGAAGCCTTTTCTGCTCTCTTATGTCAGTGCCATTCAACCGAGCAGTAAACCGTGTCGGTGTTGCCGGTCAGAAAGAGAGGAGCAGAGTCCAGCAACTGGTCAAGAATCATAGCCTTGTTGAAGGTATCAACCCCTAATTCGGCCATGCCCAGGCGAAGTCCTTCGATTGACGTGGCTGGGATGCCGTTTAGAAAAGCCTCCGTTCCTCGAATTAGGTCGAGGTTGTCGTAGACCTTTTGCACGGTGTCTGGCGTGGGCATGCCGTCGAAAAATTTTAAGTCCCCGATGCGAGTTGACACCGTATCCGGCGTCATGATTTTGTCGGGAATTTTGTGGTTGTAACCGGGGGTAGCTTGTTGGTTGTCTAGGGTAGCCATGGCATTCTTTCTCGTTTTGGGTTTGGGGTATTTGCGGAAGGCATTGCCGTCTCAATTGTCTTGAGGTGGCGTGACGATTTCATCGACTCTAAACCTGTTAGCGTCTGACATTTTTACGAAATGATTAAAAGCGAAGGCCAACATTCAGGTAGGGGCCGTTCTGGTTGACGTCCAGATCGAGCTGGCTAGAGCTGTAGTTGAGGAAGCCAAAGCGATACCCCGCCCCCAGGGTGGTGTTGCCAGAGAACATCCAATCGACACCGCCTCGGAAGCCGTACTGGGTGATGCCGCTGAGGCCAAACCCGGAGACTGTGCCCGATAGGAGGACGGCCAATTTGGGGTTGGCATTCCACCGAAAGCGACCGCCGATCAGTGGCGAGATCAGGGTGCGGTTGCTGCTGAACTGGCCCTCCCCGCCCAAGTTAGTGCTCAGGCCCAGCTGGTTGTTGAGGCTGACTATACTCAGGCCACCCAGCACGTCAAACACAAACGGCCCCAGGTCGTGCTCGGTGTGCAGCCCTTCGGGGTTAGCCCGCGCCCTGTCATAAAAGCGATAGCTGGCGGCCAGATCAATATTCCACAGTTGGGTATTGAGGGCGGTGTTTAGCTCGCTGGGGATAAAGTTGGCCAGGCCAGGGCGGCGCACATCGCGGGTCAGGGTTTCCCGGTTAGTTAGGGAAACGTAGTCCACATTGCCCAGAATTCCAAAGGTGTAGTTGGGCGTCCAGGCTTCTAGGGCTCCTAGGAAAGCAAAGTTGAATCTGCTTTGCAGAATTGCCCGAATGTCGCTGGGAACGAATTCAAAATCGCGGGACGGATCGGTAAGATTGCCGGAACCACTGGAGTTGGCAAAGTTATTTCGGAAGTCTTCTGTGCCTTTAAAGTTGGCGGAGCCTGAGACAAAAAGGGGCACGTAGACGTAGGGCGTAAATACAAAATGCCACCGCTCCGCCGGGGCGGGTGTCGCCGGGGTCTGAGCCATGTCGAGGGGCTGGGCTGGGGAGGCTTGGGGAACGTCCTGGCTGGCTAAGGGGGAGGCGATGGGTTGCAGATCGCTGCTGCTGGTGGACGACAACCAGGGCGCATCGGCCTGGGCACTGACTGGAGTGTCGTCAGCGCTGGTGTTGGGAACTTGGGAGGAATCTGGGGCGATCGCCCCCCTCTCCCCCTCCCCCAGCGGTTCCCCGCTCGTCAGTGCCGGTTCATTGTCCACAACATCGGGCACGTCGGCCCTGGCCTGGGCGGGCAGCAGCGCGATCGCCGCCGCCACCCCCAGACCCACCAGATTGAGGGTGCGGTTCATGGTGGTAACTGCGCCCCTAAAACAGCTGAGCGCCGCTGATCTCGCCGCTGCGGTTGATGTACACATCCAGCTTTTCGCTGCCGCGATTGAGCCCCACCTGGGAGGGGGTGGTAAAGGCCACGCCCCAGCCGTCGGCCTGGAGATTGGCGATCGCCGCATCCGCATCTAGCCCCACCAGGGTATCGGGGAAGGTCACTGCTACCGGAGGGGGCGCGGCGCGGCCCAGGTAGGCGCGCACGTAGTCATTAATCACCTGCCGCTGATCCAGCGTTAGCACCGATCGCAGGGCCAGGTTGCGCTGAAAGATCAGCTCATTGAGGGCCTGGTCTGCGGCCACGACATCATTGTGGGCGTTGGTCAGGGCCAGCTCGTCAGTGCTGGGCACCAGCAGAGCATTGATTGCCTCCAGGCTGGCCAGGTAGCGGGCGGTGGCGGCATCGATCTGGGGCTGATAGGTATCGAAGATGGCCTCTAGCTGGGCCACCTGGTCGTCGGTGAGGCTGTCAATGGCCAGGTCGCTGGTGTCGGTGGGCTGGCCATCGGTGCTGGCCTGGGCGAGCACCGATGGTGCTGGTGCCACAGTGATCTGAGAAAAAGCCGCCGGGGCGATCGCCCCAACCGTCGCTGCCGAGACCACCAAACCTGAAAAAACGTGCCAAACAGACATAGAACTCATCCTTTCCTTCTCACAACCTAAAGTGCAGGGTTCAACCCTGTAGAAGACCCTTGGGAACGACCGACAATAGAACGCCCCAATCCTCAGAGGCCAGGAGCATTAAACCCCTGAGCGGTGTCCTGGGGCGGTGTGGGCAGGTTCAGCCGCTTTTGGCAGAGGTGGGCGTAGATTTTGCTGGCGATCGCCGACATGACGGCGTAGGCGGCGATCGTCACCAGCACCGCGTGGGCCACCGAGGGAAAGTTGAGGGTAATTAGCGCCAGGCCCAGCCCCGCATTGCGGCTGGCGTTGGCCTGGGCCAGGGTCAGGCGGGCAATGGGGTCGCCTCCGCCCAGGTAGTGCCCGCTGACTAGCGCCGCTGCCGCCATCAGCACCACCGCCAGCACCGTCAGCGGCCCAGCCTTCAGCACCAGGGGCAGGCCCATGGCCAGCACCAGCAGCACCACCCCCACCAGCATCGCGCTGCTGATGCGGTTGAGGGGCTCCTCAAAATCGGCGGTTAGATCCGGCAGCCACTGGGCCAGGGCCGCCCCCGCCAGCAGCGGCGCTCCCTGAACCAGCATCACCTGCTTAAACACCGTAGCCAGAGGAGCCGCTGCCGCATTGGGATACAGCGCTGAAATCACCCCAAACCACAGGGGCACCAGCACCACTGACAACAGCGCCATGGTGGCCTGAAAGCTGCCCGCCAGTTCCGCATCCGCAGGCCCCTTGAGCAGCTTGCGGTAGGTGACCGGCGCGCCGGGAATCATCGCCATAGCCGCAATCCCCGCCCGCGCCTCAAAACTTAGAGGGATGGCCCAGGTTACCACCATGGCCGCCAGGGGCACGATCGCAAAGGCCGCCAAAACACACCGCAGCAGCAGCCCCGGCTGCCGCCACAGCCGCGTCACACCCCCAAACCCCAGTACCATGCCCATCGATAGCATCACGGCAAACACCGTGATTTGGGCAAAACTGCTCAACAGCTCTTTCAGGTCCATTACTACTAAAAGCCCCAAAACGCTGACATCAAAGCCATACTGCTTATCCAGCCCGGCCGCTTTAGGCGCGCTGAATAGGCTCTATCCTTATCATTATTAATAGTACCGATTTAGTTTTTTAGATTCTTGTCATCCTGCGCCAAAAAACCAAAATAAATGTTATTTTTCGAAGTATCGCAAGCATGAATACAGGGTCTCAATTGTAAGGCTCTATCCAGCGCTGGTTTTGGGTTAGGCCTGCCTCAATGTCTTACTGCGAGGACCTTCTATAGGCCCGAGGGTGCATCCTGGGTTTGTTTTTCTGGCTACATATTCCTTGCCTGCTGGATAAAAAACTTCGTATTTAGGCTGGCCTTATCCAAGACAAAAATAGGATTTTTCAGGCGAAACATAAGCCCAGGGAGACAAACCTTTGGGTCTGTCCTTCTGCCTTGCTGGACTAGTCAGATCCATCCAGAAAGAACTCTGTTACGGCATTTTAAGTTCTCCGCAAGAGATTTTTGACAAATTTTTATATGGCCGCTATCCCTCTGATTAGAACCTCGTTATTGCTCAGGTTCACTAACTTTTTAGACCAGGTGGGTGTGCCTACGGTGAAGTGGATGGAGCGATCGCCCCTGTCTCCAGCCCTGCTGAACCATCCCGAGGGATTGCTGCCCATCGTCCAGGCCTCGGCCCTGATCGAGCAGATTGCCAGAGCTGAAGGCATCGACACCCTGGGACTGATTGTGGGCCAGCGCACCCAGGCCCACAACCTGGGGGACTACGGCCTGCTGCTCAGCCGCTCCCTGACGCTCTACGATCTGCTGCTGACCCTGGAGCGCACCATCAACCTGCTGAACTCGGGGGAGCGAGTAAGACTCACCTGGCAAAGCGATGCGGTTTGGTTGCAAAGCCATCTCTACGCGATCGCCAAGAACGACGCTCCCCAGTCCCACTATTTCAGCCTCATGACCCACCTCAGCATGATCCGGATGGCCCTCGGCCACCAGTGGAAACCGCCTGCCGTGCAGATTGCCATCAAACCTAACCAAGCCATAGCCATGCTCACCGATCTTGAGGGCGTCCACGTGCAATATGACGCCCTCTACAACAGCATAAAAATCCCAAAAGCACTGCTGAATGTGCCCCTCGCCTTCCATCACCAGACTGCCAACCTGCCCAGCCCCAACGACAATCAGCTCTACACCTCAGCCCCGGCCTCAGATCTGGTCGAGTCGCTGCGGCAGTTTATCGCAGCGCTGTTGCCCCAGGGCTACCCAGATATTGCCCTGGCCGCTGAAGCCGCTGGGCTCAGTATCCGTAGTTTGCAGCGAAGGCTGGCTGCCTCGGGCTTAAACTACGGCGCGGTCGTGGAGCAGGTGCGGTTTAAGCTGGCGGTCCAGTATTTGCAAGACCCTACGCTAAAGCTCACCCACATTGCCGCCGAACTGGGCTACACCGATGCCGCTAACTTTACCCGCGCCTTTAAACGCTGGACGGGCCTATCGCCACGGGCCTATCGCCTAATCTCCCGAGGCTAAGGGGTATGCTCCATTAGCCGCCGATAGCTTGTTATGTAGAGCTTTTGGCCAAGCGGTGTTTGATTGAGTCCAGTACAGGGGCAGGCCAGAGCCGGCGCTGTAGGTTTGCCGGTTGCTACAGCCAGAGATTCGAGCTATCCTTCCGGAGCCTTTCTCTATAACAATGAAAAGTATTCGATACTAAAAATTCCGTTATCGCAACGTCAGTGACCTGAATCGATCAGCTATGGCAAAGGGTAAGTCGAGTGCTAAGGGCAGTGCGGGGGCTGGGGACCGCCACGTTTACCGTGAGTTTGGCCCCGCCGACCCGATGGCGCGGGCGGTGCCCGATCGCCCTCCCAACCAGCAGACGGTGCGGGTGCAGGTGAGCCGCAAGGGGCGCGGCGGCAAAACCGTGACGGTGATTACCGGCTTTCAGCACAGCCCGGCCACCCTGACGGCTCTGGCCAAGCAGCTCAAGGCCCAGTGCGGCACGGGCGGCACCGCCAGGGAAGACACCATTGAAATTCAGGGCGACCACGCCCAAAAACTAGTCGAACTCCTGGTGGCCAAGGGCTACCAGGCTAAACGGAGCGGAGGTTGAAGGGTATGAGGTGGATGGCCAAGAGACGGGTCAAGGGATGGCGGCGATCGCTGCTGAGTTTTAGCGCGGCGCTGATTCTGGTTTTGGGTAGCTCAGGGCTTCTGCCTCTGCTGCCTGGGGCGGCAATGGTTCCGGCTGAGATGGCTCTGGCCTCTGGCCCTAAGCAAGGATTAGGTGATCAGGTAGATCCTCGACCCAATATTCCTCGGCCCTCTGTTCCTGTCGTTATACCGTCAGACATTCAAAACCACTGGGCGAAGGCTTGCATCACCGAGCTAGTGGAACAGCGCCTGCTCGCCCCCGACGCCAGGGGGCTGTTTTACCCCGATGAGCCGATTCTCTGGGGCGACTACATTACCCTGCTGAACTTGCTCTCGCCCGTGGGGCCAGCCCAGGGGTGGGCCAACCCCCTGGAGCGGGCGCTGGGGGTGACTACCGCCCCCACGGTGGCGGCCCACTACCCCGATGCTTACTTTCAGCGCGATCGCCCCCTGGTGCGGGCCGAGGGCATCATGGCCCTGGCCACCAAGCTGGGCGGCAGCTACCAAATTGCCGCCAACACGCTGATCAACGCCAGCCTGGAGGATGGCCGCCAGGTGCCCCCCTACGCCCGCGAAGGGGTGGCTGCCGCCCTCACCCAGGGCGTAGTGGTGAACTATCCCCAGGCCAACCGCATTAACCCCACCCAGCGGCTGACGCGGGGTGAGGCGGCGGCGCTGCTGTGCCGCGCCGCCCCAAACAACCCGGCCCTGCGCCAGACCATTGACCCCGCCTGGGTGACCCAGGCCCAAACCGCTGCCGTGGCCTCTCCCCTGCGGGAAACCCGAGGCGTGTGGTTGACCAACATTGACAGCCAGGTGCTGTTTTCCACCGAAGCGCTGCAAACGGCGGTGAATCGCCTGGCCGACCTCAACTTCAACACCCTCTACCCGGTGGTGTGGAACTACGGCCACACCCTCTACCCCAGCCCCACCGCCAAGCGCGAACTGGGAGTGAGCCAGCACCTGATGGGCGACCTGCGCGCCCCTGGGCCAGCCTCCGAGAGCGATCGCGACATGATGCAGGAGGCGATCGAGTTTGGCCACGCCCGCGGCATGGCGGTGGTGCCCTGGTTTGAGTTTGGCTTCATGGCCCCGGCCAACTACGAACTGTACCGCCGCCATCCCGACTGGTTTACCCAGAAACAGGCCGCAGCTCGCAGCGATCGCCCGACCTCCACTCTGACGGCTCTGGAACAGGCCAAGGCGGCCCAGTTTGACACTCACCAGGCCCGCCGCAAACAGGTGGACGAGTTTTTGCCCGACGACGCGCCCCTGGCCGACCCCGGCATCTGGATGGAGGGCAACGTAATTCCGCGCCGCTGGATGAACCCCTTCCACCCGCAGGTGCAGAAGTTTCAGCTGGAGCTGATCAACGACCTGGTCTCCAACTACGAGGTCGACGGCTTCCAGTTTGACGACCACCTGGGCCTGCCGGTGGACTTTGGCTACGACCCCTACACCATCAATCTCTACCGGGCTGAGCACGGCGGCAAAGCCCCGCCCAGCAATCCGCAGGACGCCGAGTGGGTGGCCTGGCGGGCCAACAAAATCTCGGATTTTCTGGCCGAGGTCTACAAGCTAGTGAAGGCGCGGCGGCCCAATGCGGTGGTGTCGATTTCGCCCAACCCCTACCCCTTTGCCTACGTCAACTACCTGCAAGACTGGCCCACCTGGGTCAACCGGGGCATTGTCGATGAGCTGGTAGTGCAGGTCTACCGCAGCGACCAGAACCGCTTTATGTGGGAAATGAACAAGCCCTCGATTCAGGCGGCGCGGCGCAGGATTCCGGTCAGCATCGGCATTCTCAGCGGGCTGCGGGCTGCCCCGGTGCGGATGGACTTTATTGCTGATCAGATGGCGGCGGTGCGCGATCGCGCCTACGCCGGCATGTCGTTCTTCTTCTACGAGTCGCTGTGGATTGCGCCACCGCCAGAGACAGCGGCCCAGCGGGTGGAAAAGCTGCAGCGGGCCTTCGCCAGCCAGGCAAACCGCCCCGGTTGATCCGCTACAGTGGGCCCCCCCGTGGCTCCGGGGTAGGCCGTGGGTCGGAGGAAGCTCTGGGAGATGCCCTGTAGGATAGTAAATACGTCTTGCAAGTGCCCAGTACCCGATGCCCCCCAAATACAGCCGACCGGACGAACTGCCAGATACGCCCCCCGAGGGCATGAGTTCCGAAAAATATGCCCGTCTCAAGGCCGAAGCCCAGGCGCCCTACAAAGGTCTGCGTAAGTTTATCTACGGAGCGGTGGGGGCCTCGGGGGCGATCGGGGCGTTTGTGTTTTTCACCGAGCTGCTGGCCGGGCGCGACATGGGCAGCGCCTTGCCCAATCTGGCGGTGCAGCTGGGGGTGGTGGCCCTCATGGTGGTGCTGTTTCGGTTAGAGAAAAAAGACTAGCGAAGTTTTATGGCGCTGATTACCGTGCGTCCCGAGGGGCTGTACTGCGAAAAAGGAGATTTTTACATCGATCCCTGGCGATCGGTGGAAACGGCGTTGATTACCCATGCCCACAGCGACCACGCCCGGGCTGGTTCGTCCCAGTACCTTGCCACGGCCCAGTCGGAGGGCATTTTGCGCAGGCGGTTGGGGGGCGATATTCAGCTGCGGGGGATGACCTACGGCGATCGCGTCAAGCTGGGCGATACCTGGGTGTCGTTTCACCCGGCGGGGCACGTGCTGGGCTCAGCCCAGATCCGCGTCGAGCATCGGGATGAGGTGTGGGTGGTGTCGGGCGACTACAAGCGCTGCGCCGACCCCTCCTGCACCCCCTTTGAGGTGGTGCCCTGCGACACGTTCATCACCGAGGCCACCTTTGGCCTGCCCATCTACCGCTGGGACAGCGGCGCTGAGACGGTGCGCCGCATCTACGACTGGTGGCAGGGCGACCCGGAGCGACCGTCAATTTTGTTTTGCTACGCCTTCGGCAAGGCCCAGCGGGTGCTGAGCGAGCTGACCAAATTCACCGATCGCCCCGTCTACGTTCACGGTGCCATCCACGTACTAACTGAGATCTACCGCGAGCAGGGGGTGCCGATGGTGCCGACGCTTTGCACCTCAGACATGCCCCGCAGCCACACCTACACAGGCGATCTAATTCTGGCGCCGCCCTCGGGCCATCGCTCCACCTGGATGAAGCGCTTTAAGCACCCTCAAACCGCCTTTGCCTCAGGGTGGATGGCGGTGCGCGGGGCGCGGCGGCGGCGCGGCTACGAGCGGGGCTTTGTGCTCTCAGACCACGCTGACTGGCCCGGGCTGGTTCAAACCGTCCAGGACACGGGCGCAAAAACGGTGTACGTCACCCACGGCCAGTCAGAGGTGCTATCGCGCTATCTGCAGGAGTCGTTTAGCCTGGAGGCCCTGCCCCTGGAAACGCTGTTTGAAGGAGAGGGAGACATCTGATGGAAGCAACCCCCGGACTGGATGCGGTGATGGGCGGGCTGGCGCTACTAATTTTGCTGGGGGGGCTGTGGATGCTCCTGAGCGGCGTGGGCGACATGGACCGCTGAGGGCGATCGCCCCAGGGCCCTGGCATAGCTCACCAGTTTGCTGGTGCCGTAGAGCGCAGTGATGGCAAACATCCCCACCGCGACCCAGTTCTGAACGCGCTGGGCGATCCACAGACCGGCCAGCACCAGGGCTACCGCATCGAGGGTCAGTACGGCGAGGCGCGATCGCCAGTTTGCCGCCTGAATGGGCTGGGCCGCCGTCGGCTCCAGCCGCACGCTCGCCACCAGGTTAAAGCCAATGACGCTCAGCAAAATGATCGCCATACCCCAGCCGAGATAGCCCAGGGCAGCGGCATAAAACCCTACCAGCTGCCCTATCACAGTCCACAGGACCACCCGACCAAAAGGCTTGAGCTGCGGATCGCCCAGGCGCTGCCCCACCGTCTCAATGTTGCGCAGATCGACGCGGGCCATATGGGCCTGCTCAAAGATGGCCAGCAGCAGCGCGATCGCCAGCAGTCGGTGGGGCCAGGGGTGGGGCTGCACCCCCTGGTAGATCAGCCCCACCGCCGCAGGCATAAACAGCAGCGCCGCCACAGCAGGAGAAAGTTTCATCGTCAATGCACCGCCCGCGGGAGGGTGAACCTGAACGGGTTAAGCATACCGCCAGATTCGGCATTTATGCCTACCCCCTGTGTCTATTCTCCAACGGACTCCTTCTGCGACAGAAAAGTTAGCCATTGTCGGTTTCAGCGGCGACGGGCTGGTCTGGGCGGCTGTGCCACAGACGATAGCCGCCGTAGCCCGCCGCTGCCAGCAGCGCCCAGTAGGGGCTAAAGGCCAGCAGCCACAGCCCCAATTTCAACCCGCTGACGGTGAAGGCCTTTACCGACTGAGTGGCGGTGTCCCAGGTGTTAGCCAGGGTTTCACCGACGGGTCGCAGCGGTGTAACCGGCGTCACCGGGCTCTGCAGCGTCAAAAAGATCTGGGAATAGGCCACCTGCCGCCGGAGATTCTGCTGCTGAGCAGCGATCCGCTCAATGCTCTCGCGCACGGTGCTCAGTTCGCGGGCCACCTCCAGCACGTGGGAAATTTCCCCCGATCGCTCCATGATTTGCAGCAGCGCCGCCTCCGACTGGCGCAGGTTCTTCAGTCGGGCATCGAGATCCACCAGCTGGCTCGACACGTCCTCGGCGGTAAGCGACTGCTGCTGCACCGTTCCCAGGGAACGCAGGGACTTCACAACATCGTCTAGCTCCGCCTGAGGCACCCGCAGGGTCAGGGTCACCTGCTGGGCAGCCCCTTCAGGCGATCGCTGATCTTGCAGACTCAGCAGATCCCCCTGGGCCTGCTGGAGAATGGTTTGCACCTGGTCTACGGCAGCGTCAATATCCGTCAGCACCAGTACCAGACTGGCCTGTTTGACGAGCTGAGGCGCTGACTGCCCGATGTCGTTGGGGGCTGGTTCAATAATTCCAACACCCCGCGCCATATCAGGAGCCGCTGATTCTGCATCGGGGGCGATCGCCTGGTTTTCAGCCACAGCTCCGCCCATCGCCATGTCGGCCTCGGTAGACAGGGCCTCTTGCCGGAGAACAATTTCGGGCACCTCGGCACAGCCGCCGACCAGGGCAGCTCCTAAGGTGATCGTCACCAGGGCCATACGATTAGCACGCAGTAAGGGGAATGCAGAGCGGGTCATAGGGTTGCCTCAGCCAAACTCAGATGCTTTACTATCGCCTGAGGCTGGCAGGGCTAAGGGGGATGTTACTAATACTGAAACGGCGTGGGAATGTTAATCGGTAGCGTTCTCCTCATACCGGGGATTGGCCTAAAATTTAAACCATAGTCAGGAGTGCCTATGACCACGACCCCCGATCGAGAACCCTCTCTCGCTGACGTTGTTGAGCAAATTGTTGCGCTGAGAAGCGACTTGGAGCAGAGCCGCCAAGAGCTGAACGACAAACTAGAACAAAGCCGACAGGAGCTGAAGTCGGAGGTTGAGCGTTGGGATGAGCGCTTCTTTCAGTTTCAGCGGGATAATTTGACCACGGCGCGCACCATCATCATTACGGCAGGGAGTGTGGTAATTTTGTCGCCGGTACTCCAGGCGTTTGCTCCAGCGATTCAGACGGTGGTGTCTCGACTGGCTGGGGTGGATGCTGCCCAGTAAGTTCCCTGCTGCGCCGCCAAAAAATTAAGGGATTAGGAGCGATCGCACCCCCTGTGTCAAACGCTATTACCGTTAACGTCAAACTCTTTGCCATTTACCAGGAAGCCTACGGCAAGCCCGAGGTGCAGTGGCAATTTCCTGAAGCATCTACCGTTGGAGCCGTGCGCGATCGCGCCCTGGCCGAGCACCCCAAGTTGGAACCCTGGCGCGATCGCACTCGTCTGGGCCTCAACCTCCAGTTTGTGGCCGACGACACCCCGCTGCACGATGGCGACGAGGTAGTGCTGATTCCTCCAGTGAGTGGCGGCTAGTACAAGCGCCCTAGCGCAAGTTTCCTGTTTTGCAAACAATACTTCAAGAATCGTTAGAGTCGCCGCATCCTATACCGGATGAGCGATCCCCAATTTTTTTGTTTTTAAAGGATTGCAAAAAGCCTCAAAAGGTTCTCCACAGTCCGGACATTTCCCTACCCATAGCGTAGAGTTGATTGTATTGGCCCCACATCTAGCGTTTGTGTTGGAGCGCCCGCTATGGATTGGTTCCCTCGCCGCCATGCCGTTGTCTTAGCCCGCAGCAGCCCAGGCCGCCTCGCCTACTTAGAAAAAACTGGCATTATCATACCCCAGCGCACGGGCCAGTCGCCTCGATTAGAGGTGCTTTACTCCTGGGAGCAAATTCTCGAAATTCGAGCGATTAGCCGTCTGCGTCAGCATCTCTCGTTTCAGACGATTCGCAAAATTCTACAGTATTTCGACGACCACGGACTGGACCGCACCCTGCGCGATAAGCACCTGGTAATCAACCACCAGGGGGTTAGCTGGGTGCGATCGGATGCCGCCTCGCCCCAGGTGATTCATCTGGTCGGCCACGGGTGCAGTTTTATGGGGCAGTATGTGCTGGCTCCTTTGGATGCGTCAGACCTGGGCTTTGCCGAGCTATCCCCCGTTGCAAGCGCGCCTAAGGTGGTGGATATTGAGCGGTTCAGGCAAAAGGTGCGACCGCGCTAGCCCAGGCTGGCAGCCGGTAGCCCAATCCCCGGCAACCTGAGGGTATGTTAGGAGAGCCATCCTGTTTACCCGTGAGCTATGGAAAAGCCTGAACTGCCTAGGGGCATGCAATCGCGCTCCTACCGCTGGGTCACCGCTGGGTTTGGCCTGGTATTTGTCGGGCTAGCGATCGCCATTCTGTTAGCCGCCGACAGTCAACGCAAACTGGGATCGGCGGTAGCAACGGCGATCGTCGGTGGTCTGGGTGGCGATGCCATCGTTAGCGCTGTTCGCGGTCGGCGATCGCTCCTGTCGCGCATCGGCCCGCTACCTTGATCTCGATTCCTCAGATACCTTTCTCCAGTAACCCGTTGCCGAACCTCAACTCTGCTGAGAAAAGCCCCTGGATGGATTCACCCAGGGGCTTGAGCTTAGCTCACCAGTTCGCCGGTTTCTTGCAGCACGTGCAGGCGGTGGTAGATGCCGCCGTGGGCCAGCAGCTGTTCGTGGTTGCCCACCTCGGCAATGCGGCCCTCCTCCAGCACCACAATCTTGTCGGCCTCGCGCACTGTGCTGAGGCGGTGGGCGATGATGATGGTGGTGCGGGTGCCGAGAATCGATCGCATGGCTAGCTGGATCGATCGCTCCGACTCGTAGTCGAGGCTAGAGGTGGCCTCGTCAAACACCAGCACGTCGGGGTTGACCAGCAGGGCGCGGGCAATGCCCAGCCGCTGCCGCTGTCCGCCCGAGAGGCGCACCCCCCGCTCGCCCACCACCGTGTAGTATCCCTTGGGCAAACGGTAAATGAACTCGTCCACCCGAGCGATGCGGCAGGCTTCGTTGACCTGCTCCATGGTGGCGGTGGGGTTGCCGTACTTGAGGTTGTCGAGCAGGGTACCGTTGAACACGTCCACCTCCTGGTGCACGATCGCCAGCCGCTTGCGGTAGCCTGTCACATCCAGGCGGCGAATGTCTTCGCCATCGATCAAAATGCGACCGCTGTGGGGGTCAAAATAGCGAAACAGCAGCTTCACCAGGGTTGACTTACCCGAGCCGGAGCGGCCCACCAGCGCCACCGTCTGGCAGGGCTCGATTAGCAGGTCGATGTTTTGCAGTACGGGCTTTTCGTCGTCGTAGCCAAAGCTCACCTGGTCGAAGTGCACCTTGCCGGTGAACTGGTAGGTGGGCAGGCTGGCCGGATCGTCCACCAGGTTCACCGCGTCGGTGCCCAGGGGCTCTTCCATAAACTCGTGGAAGCGCAGCATCGAGGCGTAGCGGCGGGCAAAGACTTCGCCCAGGTTGCTAATCGGCTCCAGCTCCGAGTAGGCCATGCTCGACACCGTCAGGGTAGTGATAAAGTGCCCTAGCGAAATGTGACCCCGCAGGGTGGCCAGCAGGGTCATCACCAGCAGGCCAAACACGCAGCTCTGGATGATCAAATCCTGCCAGGTGCCCAGAATCACATAGCCCTTGTGAATGACGCGAATTACCACGGCAAACTCGCGCCGCAGCCGCTGGCTCTGCCGCCGCAGCTCATCCCCCTCGGCGGCAAAGGCCTTCACCGTTTTGATGTTGGTGATGATCTCCGAGGTGCGGCTTTCGGTGTTCTCCATGTAGGTGTCGAGGGCCTGCTCCTTTTTGTTCAGGCGAATCAGATCCTTCAGGCTAAAGCTGAGAATGCCGATAAACGACACCAGAAACACCACCGCAATCCGCCAGTCAATCCACCAGATCAGAACGAAGATGCCCGTGATTCGCACCAGCTTGGGAATCAGCTGTCCGGCAATTTCGGGGTAGGTCCAGGTGTGGTTGGCCAGTCCCCGCGCCACCCGTCCTGAGATGCGGCCTGGGTTGTGCAGGTCGTAGAAGCCTAGGGGTAGGGTCAGCAGCTTGCGAATTACCGAGTGGGTGTGGTCGCGCCGGGTGCGCAGGGCAATGTCCCAGTGGAACCAGTCGGCCAGCCAGGGCTGGATGGGGGCACGGACGACGGTGGCGAAGAAGATAATTGCCAGAAAGAGAGCGATCGCCAGCCCCGGCCCCGCCGGATACCGCACCACTGCCGCCACCCGATCGACCAGGCCCTGGCTCAGGGGGTCGATGGGCTGCTGCGAGAGCACGTTGAGAATCTGGCCGATGCTGTAGGGCACCACCAGATCCACCACCTGAAATAAGCTGCTGGCGGCAATGCTCCAGACTGCCGCCCGGCGGTAGCGACTGTAGTAGCGAAGAACCTGTTGAAAGGAAGCCATGACGGGAACCGTCCTGCGATCGAGAAATTTGTAGTATACATACTACAACACAGGATTACGGATTCCGCAAGGCCGTTTTGGTCAAGGACTACCCAAGCAGCGCCTTACCCACAGACAGCCACACCAGCCACCCGACGTGATGGGCCGCGACGATCGCCCAAAATTCAGCCTGGTAGGTTTTCTTCTGGCTCTTGTGGCGCAGCACCTGCTGGGCGACAAAGCCACCGGGCCAGCCGCCGAGCAGCTCGCAGATATGGAGCGTGCCCTCAGTGGTGCGCCAGGCGTTTTGCCGGGCGCGCTTTTTGTCGTCGGCATAGAGAGCGTAGGTGACGATGCTCATCAGCGGATAGAGAAGCAGCGGCAGAGGGTTACCCATCAGCCAGGCCACCTGGGCGACACCCGCAAATGGAACGATTGACAGCAGCAGTAGCTCCACCAGGGGGAATCGGGCCAGGGACTGGGTGGGACCGCTGCCCCAGACCGCCCCTGCCTTGGGCGATCGCTGCCGTGCTCCGGCAATGAAGGCATTGACTGCGCGGGTTTTGCCATTTGGCTGAATGGCGCTGTAGTAATAGATAGTGTCGTTTTGGCGGGGCCGCCGGGTGGCGTCTCGGAGCTCAGAGATGTGAAGAAAAACGTCTTTACTGCCGTCGTCGGGTTGAACAAAGCCAAAGCCCCGGTCGTCTTTCCAGGTGATCAGTTTGCCGCTGCAGAGCTTGGGTTTCATTGTTGGGCACTCGACGGTTGTTGCACCAGCGCCGCGATCGTCTCCACCAGCTGCGTCACGTCCATAGGCTTGGGCAAATGCTTCTGAAACCCGGCCAGAAATACCTTTTTCTGGTCTATTTCGCTGGTGTACGCAGTCAGGGCGATCGCGGGGATCTGGCTGGTCTGAGTCATGGCTCTGATCTGCTGCATCAGCATGTAGCCATCCATGCCGGGCATACCGATATCGCTCACCAGAACATCGGGCTGCAGGGTGGAGAGGGCCGTAATAGCGTCGGCGGCCGAGGCCAGAGCCGTCACCTGGGCACCAAACTGCTGAAGCGTCGAAGCAATTAAGTGACGGCTATCGACATCATCTTCAACCACCATGACATGAATGTCGTGCAGATCCACCGAGGTAACCACTGGACTGCTGGGGGGAGTAGGGGCCACCTCCCCCACCATCACCGGCAGGCGCACGGTAAAGCTGGCCCCCTGCCCCTCCCCCAGGCTTTCGGCCGCAATAGTGCCGCTGTGCATGTCAACAATCTGGTGGGCGATCGCCAGCCCCAGCCCCAGCCCGCCAAAATCGCGGGTGGTGGTGCTGTCGGCCTGCCGGAAGCGGTCAAACACGTGGGGTAAAAATTCCGGCACAATGCCCTTGCCAGTGTCGCTGACCTGAATCGCCGCCCAGTTGTTCGCGTAGGCCAGGCGCACGGTCACCTGGCCACCCTGGGGGGTAAACTTTACCCCGTTGGTGAGCAAATTCCAGACCACCTGCTGGAGTCGGTTGGGGTCGCCCAACACCTGAAAGGGAGTCTCGTCGAGATCGGTCTGAATCTGCACGCCTTTGGCTTCCGCCACCGATCGCACGGTTTCCAAGGCACCGTGAATGACGGCGCTCAGCGATGTCGGCAGGCTGTTGAGCATCAGCTTGCCGCGCAAAATGCGCGAGACATCGAGCAGGTCGTCAATCAGCTGAGACTGCAGGCGAGCATTGCGCTCAATGGTTTCCAGGGCCGCCTCGGTCTTGGCGGCGCTGAGCTGGGTGGTGCGCAGCAGCCTGGCCCAGCCCAGGATGGGATTGAGGGGGGACCGAAGTTCGTGGGAGAGCACCGCCAGAAACTCATCCTTGATCCGGTTGGCGTTCTCGGCGGCTTCCCGGGCCAGGCGCTCCTGGTCGAGCAGCCGGGCCCGCTGGGCTTCGAGCTGCTTCTGGTCGTCAATATCGGTGATGGTACCCACCCAGCGAGTGACCTGGCCGCTGCTGTCCTGCACCGGCAGGCCGCGGTTGAGAAACCAGCGGTATACGCCGTCGTGGCGACGGATTCGCTGCTCAATGTCGAAGCCGCCCCCCTGTTCGATCGCCTGCTGCCACAGCTCCAGGGTGCGGGCCTGCTCGTCGGGGTGCACCAGCTGAGTCCCGCCGGTACCAGCGGCGGCGGTTTTGGAGATGCCGGTGTAGTCGTACCAGCGCTGATTCCAGAACTGAACGCCATTGCGATCGGCCAACCAGACCATTTGGGGCATGGCCTCAGCCAGCACCCGGTAGCGCTCCTCGCTCTCCCGCAGGTTTACTTCCGCCTGCTTCAGGCGGGAAATATCCATCACCACCCCGGCCATCCTGTGGGGTAGCTCGCGGTCATCGGAGTAGACGCGACCGATCGATCGCACCCACCGCACAGTGCCGTCGGGCCACAGGGTCCGCATTTCCACATCGTAGTCCTGGCCGTGGGCGATCGCCTCGTCCACCGCCCGCTGCACCCGATCGCGATCGTCGGGATGAATGGCCTGGGCAAACACCTCAAACGTCATCTCCGTGGCTGGATCAAGGCCAAATATTGCCTTACAGCGATCTGACCAGATCAGGTTCTGGTTGCTCAGGTCGTAGTCCCAGGTGCCGCAGTTGGCCCCCTGCAAAGCCAGCTGCAGCCGTTCCTGGCTCTGGCGCAAAACCACCTCGATCTGCTTGCGGTCGGTGATGTTGAGGCAGGTGCCGATCAGCTTCACCACCTGGCCCTGGCCATCGAGCACGGCTTCGCAGCGAGTGTGCAGATAGCGCAGCGTCCCGGTAGGCAAAATGACCCTGAAGTCAAAGGCGCAGGGCTGGGGTTCCGCAATCGCCCGTTCGACAAACTGCTCCACCATCGGCCGGTCTTCCGGGTGAATGCGCTGGAGCAAGTCGGCGTAGCTGGGTTCGGTTTGGTTCGGCTCATAGCCAAATTGGTCAAACATAACCCGCGACCACACGCTCCGCTGATCGTCGGGGTAAAACTCCCAGCTGCCAAACTGGGCCACCCGCTGAGCCATGGCCAGGTGGGTTTCGCTGCGGCGCAGGGCCTCCTCGGCCTGTTTGCGGGGGGTGATGTCAATTCCTACCAGCGTCACCCGCCAGCAGTCCTGAGCCTCATCGCGCCGGGAGGTGAGGCTGTCTGCAATCCACCGCACCGAGCCATCCCGGTGGCGAAAGCGATACTCCAGGGTGATCGGCTGCTGCTCAAAAATGGCGTTAAACATGGGCTCAGCGTTCCCCGCCCAGTCCTCCGCAAAGGTGCGATCGAGCCACAGATCGGGGGTGAGTTCGGCCAGGCGGTAGCCAGTGATGGTTTCACACCCCACGGAACGATAGTCGATGGAATAGGTGCGATCGACAAAAAAACGGCCGTGGGCAATGGAGGCGGGAGCCGTGCTGAGCAGACTGCTGAGCTGCTCCTGGGAGCTGTGGAAAGCCTGCTCCAGGCGCTTGCGATCGGTAATGTCAACCCGCAGCAGCGACGCTCCATGGCTAACGGTTCCATGGCCAACGGTTCCATAACCACCGGTTTTGCTGCCAAACGGATAGACTCGATTTTCGAGCCAGCGTCCCTCGGCGGCGCAGAACAGCTCAAAACTGACGGCGGTTTGTGCCTCCATCGCCTCCCGCAGCCCCTGGTTCAAGCGCCGCGCCACTGGTTCCGGAAACACATCCCAGAGCGATCGCCCCAGCAGATCCTGCCGAGGTCTTTCCAGGGCTGCCACCGCGCGATCGTTGACGTAGGTAAAGCACCCGTCTGAGTCAACCATCATGAACTCGTCACTGATGCTGGTGAGGACATTGGCCAGATTTTCACTGGCCGCCTGAGCTTCGGCCCGCAGGGCACGTTCCCGGCGCTCCCCCACCACGTTTTGGGTCGTCTCATTGACGGCGATAAAAATCCCGCCTACGTCCCCCGCCGCGGCCCAAATTGGCGAGTAGGAAAAGGTGAAATACCCCTCCTCCGGCTGACCGTTGCGGTTGAGCGTCAGGGGCTGGTCCTCTGACCAGGTGGCTTCGCCGGTCGCCACGACGCGATCGAGCAACGGCCCCGAAAAGTCCCACACCTCCGGCCAGCACTCGGCCCCCCGCTGGCCAATGCCCTTCGGATGCTTGTTGCCCGCGATCGGGATGTAGGCATCGTTATAGAACTGAATGTAGTCAGGCCCCCACAAAATTTGCATCGGGAACCGGGACGCAAGCAAAATTTGGAGGGCCATCTTTAGACTCGACGGCCATGTCTCTATCGGCCCCAGCGGCGTATCGGCCCAGTTAAAGGCTCGAATCAGAGCCCCAGTTTCTCCTCCACTTTTTAGGAAGATTAACTCGTCAGGTGGTGTCATCGCAGTTTCTAATGCTGAGTGAGCCTGCCCGCTGGCAAAGCATGGGAGCCGCAAGTTTATTTTAAAGAGTTCAAAGACAAGAGTTCCAAGACTCGATCGCCCAAGCACTTACGCACCCGTTCCAAACCCAGGTAGATCCTAGCGGGCCTGGCCTGACAATGACTCCATTGTCACGCTCAGTTAAGCGCAAACTCCCGGCCACCCTCGCCTAGGGCGCTTAAAATTTAACTAATGTGTTTTCCAGGTCAAGAATTACTAACTATTAATAACCAATGCGAGGCATGGCTCAGCCGTATTCCCCAGCGCAGGCGATCGCAGCTGACCAGCCCCACCGATTTGATCGCTATCACCTCAGCTTTGGTTGTCCTGAAAACGGGCCGCTTCTGCCGCCCTCTCCCGGTCAGGTTAGGTTTTCCACCAGCCCGGTTCGCCCGTCGCAGTACCATAGCCGTAAAGAAACCCGCTGTTTCGAAGCAAACGAGCTGGGGATGACCCTTACCGAGGAGAAATTTTGATGCTGACCTTTTACCACACGCCCCTGTCGATCAACTCACGCCGGGTTTGGGTCGCGCTGTTGGAGAAGGATCTGCCCTTTGAGGAAAAGGTGATCGCCCTCAGCGGCGACCAGTTCAAGCCTGAGTTTCTCGCCCTCAACCCCTTT
The DNA here is from genome assembly GCF_000763385.1 of Leptolyngbya sp. KIOST-1. Taxonomy (NCBI): domain Bacteria; kingdom Bacillati; phylum Cyanobacteriota; class Cyanophyceae; order Leptolyngbyales; family Leptolyngbyaceae; genus Leptolyngbya; species Leptolyngbya sp. KIOST-1. Next base: position 1,373,225 of record NZ_JQFA01000004.1, on the reverse strand, counting down.
CACCACATTCCAGTCCTGGTGGATGGGGACTTAAGCGTGATCGAATCCTTTGCCATTTTGGACTATTTGGAAGCTAAGTACCCCACGCCGTCGCTGCTGGCCACTACGCCCGAGGGCATCGCCACCCAGCGCATGGTGCAGATGGTGACGGTGAATGAGCTGGTGCCCGCCATCAACCCCCTGACCAAAAAGATGATGGGCTTTGGCCAGGAACCCGACGATGCGATCGCCCAGGCCAAGCAAAAGGCCGAGGTGGTGCTCCAGTTCTACGCCAGTAAGTTAGGGGATGGTCCCTTCTTCTGCGGCGACCAGCTCACCCTGGCCGATGTGGTGGCCGGGACCTTTGCCCCCTGGTTTGAGCAGCTGGGCCTGGCGATGGAGAACTACCCCACCCTGCAAGCCTGGACCTGCCGCCTGATGGAGCGCCCCGCCTGGCAGGCCACCCAGCCCACAGCCGCCGAACTGGCTGCCTTCCGCGATCGCATGCAGCAGCGCATGGCCGCCCAGGGCCAGTGATTCGCCAGGTTCCCTCGCCAGGGATTCGCCGGGCCGGGATACTGGGGCTGGGGGCAGTGGCTCTCAGCCTGCGGCTGGCGGGGTTGGGCCAGCCCCAGGCGATCGTGTTCGACGAAACCTACTACGTCCCCTTCGCCCTGGACTATCTGAACGGGACACCCGGCTTTGACGCCCACCCGCCCCTGGGCAAGTACCTGATTGCCGCCGGTATTTGGCTGGGGCAGTGGGCCACGGCCTGGCTCGGCTGGCCCCCGGTGGCGGTGGCGGGAGCGTGGGTTAGCCCCCTGGCCTTTCGCTGGCTGAATGCGGTGGTGGGGGCGACCATTCCCCTGCTGCTGGCCGCCCTGGCCTACGACCTCAGCCCAGGCTACCCGCCCCAGCGACGACGCAGCTTCGCCCTGCTGGCCGGGGGGCTCATGGCCATGGAGGGGCTCACCCTGGTGGAATCGCGCCTGGCGCTGATCAATATCTACGGGCTGGGGCTGGGGCTGCTGGGGCAGTGGGCCTGGGTTCGCGCCCGGCGATCGCCCTGGGCCTGGCGCTGGCGCTGGCTGGCGGGCATGGCCCTGGGGGCCGCTATCAATGTCAAGTGGAACTGGGCCGGCCTGTGGCTGGGGCTGCTGCTGTGGGAGCTGTCCCCAGGGCAACCGTCAACCCCTAAAGCCCAACCTTCTGCCCCGGCTGGTCCGTTGGCCTGGGGGCGGCGGCTCGCTTACCTGGGCGGCATTCCCCTGGCCACTTACTTGATCCTGTGGCTGCCCCACCTGGCGCTGACGGGAGAATCGCTGCTGGGGGTGCACCGCCAGATCTGGTCGGCCCATCAGACCATTGGCCAGACCGCCAGCCACGCCTACTGTTCGCCCTGGTACAGCTGGCCGCTACTGGTGCGGCCGGTGGCCTACTTCTTTGAGCGCACCGAGGGCACAGCGACCACCATCCACGCCCTGGGCAACCCGGTGCTGTGGTGGTTGGGAACGGCGGCGACGCTTGCCCTGGGTCTGGGCTGGCTGAGCCGACGGGTTACGGGTGAGCAAACCCCGGCCGCCGTGTCCTTTGTGCTGATCAACTACCTGAGCAACTGGCTGCCCTGGGCCCTGGTGGGGCGCTGCACTTTTTTTTACCACGCCCTGGGCATCGCGACTTTCAGCGTCCTGGGCCTGGCCTGGCTGATGGCCCAGTGGTGGCAGCAGCCCCGCGATCGCCCGCTGGCGCTGGTGCTGCTGGGGGCGATCGCCCTCAGCTTCTGGTTCTGGCTGCCGCTGTACCTGGGCCTGCCCCTCGCGCCCGAGTCGCTCCAGCAGCGCTGGCTGCTGCCGGGCTGGATTTAGCACCTAGACAGCGGTTTGGGTGCCGCTCAGTACCCGTGCTCCGCCAAAAACTCCAGGGACAGTCCGCTGTCCATCGGTGCACCCGCTGGGGGATCGGCCTGGGACCCCATAAATTTTTCCACGTACTTGCCCAGCACATCACCCTCCAGGTTCACCGCCTGGCCGGGGCGCAGGTGCTGCAGGGTGGTCTCGCGATAGGTGACGGGGATCACCGCCACCGCGAACCAGTCCCCGCCGGGGCTGCACTCCGCCACCGTCAGGCTGATGCCATTGACCGCAATGCTGCCCTTGGGCACGATGTAGCGGGCCACCCGGCGATCGCCCACGGTGAAGCTCAGCCGCCAGGCGTCTTCGGTGGCGATCGCCGCTTCCAGGTGGCCCTGCCCGTCGATGTGGCCGGTAACGAAATGACCGCCAATCTTGCTGCCCACCCGCAGCGACGACTCCAGGTTGACTCGGCTGCCGTCGGCCAGCCGGCCCAGACTGGTGCGATCGAGGGTCTCTGGAGAAACCGCCGCCACGAAGCCATCGGGCAAAATGGTCTCCACCGTCAGACAAATGCCGTCTACGGCAATGCTGTCGCCCAGGGCCACATCGCCCAGGGCCGGAGGCAAGGGCAGGGTGTCCCAGCGCACGTAGACCTGCGTGTTGCCCCGGTGAAAGAGACTGCCCTGGGCCTGAATCAATCCGGTAAACATGGCCGTAACCTTAAGAAAATTCTCAGGGAAAGGGCGAACTGACCAGGGCGCGATCGGGGCATACTAAAAGCAATACTTTTTTTCTTTAGAGTAGCCCAAGTTTCATCGGCCCATAGATAAGCTTTAGATAGACTAGACGGGCATTGCCTGCCCACCCGCCGGTTTAAAAATGCTTCACATCGTCCTCAAGGCCTGCCGTCCACAGTAAATAGTCCGGCCCGCAATCAACCCGGTACACTGGTTGAAGGACCGCTTCCAGGCTAACGAGAACACCAGAGCACGCCAGTCAACGGATCCAAGAGGCCAAGCTAATGATTGAAATGAGAGTCGCCGGGATTGCCCTGGATGCGATGTCGCGAACTCCGGTGATTTTGCTGCGAGACACCACCGATCGCCGTCAGGTCCCCATCTATATCAGTAAAGAACAGGCCAGCTCGATTATCGCCGTACTCGAAAATCAGCCGGCCCCCCGTCCCCTCACCCACGATCTGTTTGTCAACCTGCTGGACGAGTGGGACATGACCCTGGAGCGGGTGGTGATTCACTCGCTGCAAGACAACACCTACTACGCCCTGCTCACCCTCTCCAGGGGCGAAATTCGCCGGGAGCTAGACTCACGCCCCAGCGACGCGATCGCGATCGCCCTGCGGCTCGATGCCCCCATCTGGGTGATGGAGGAAGTGATTGCCGAAGCCTCGATCCCGGTCGATCGCGATGCCGACGAAGCTGAAAAGCAGGCGTTCCAGGCCTTTCTGGCCAACCTCAACCCCTCCGACTTCACCCACCGGGGCAAAAAGTCTTCCACCAGCAACGATACGCTGGAAAGCTCAGACTCCTGACGGGCGAAGCTGATTCTCCCCCCTTAAGGCGTGTGATCAATTCTAGCCAAAAGCCTTGTATTCCGAGCCTTGCCACGCCCGACCCAAAAACCAGGCTAGGGGCTGTACCCGTTGACTCTAGGGCCTTCAAAGGCTACTTGATCACAGCCCCTAGAGGATTCAACCCCTTACCTGCCCCCGTTGCCATGGGCGGGGGGATTCTCGACCATCTCCCTGGCAAGGGGGCCCGCACCGTTCCCGCTGTTCTAGGCCATGCAATACCGTCGGTTTGGTCGCACCAATCTCTCGCTCTCGGTGCTATCGCTGGGGACCATGCGCGCCCTGGCCACCGAGGCGGTGTTTCGCGACACCCTGACGGCCGGGCTGGCGCTGGGCATCAACCACATCGAAACCGCCCAGGGCTACGGCACCAGCGAACGCTGGCTGGGGCAGTTTCTGAAAACGGCGGCACTGCCCCCCAACCTGGTGATCACCACCAAAATTCCGCCCCAGCCCGATGCGGCCACCATGGCCCAGCGCCTGACGGACTCCCTGGAGCGGCTGGGGCTCGATCGCATCCACTGCCTCGCCATCCACGGGGTGAATACCCCCGCGCATTTAGCCCAAGTCAGCGACCGCCACGGCTGTATGGCGGCGGTGCGGCAGTTTCAGGCCGAGGGCAAGCTGGGCTCTGTGGGATTCTCGACCCACGGCAGCCGCGAGGTGATCGAGGGGGCGATCGCCACCGACCAGTTCGATTTTGTCAACCTGCACTACTATTATTTTTTTCAGCGCCACGCCCCGGTGCTGGCGCGCGCCACCGAGCGGGATCTGGGCATCTTCATCATCTCCCCCGGCGACAAGGGGGGCATGCTCTACAGCCCATCGCCTCAGCTGCAGCAGCTCTGCGCTCCGTTTAGCCCTCTGGAACTCACCTACCGCTGGCTGCTGGCCGATCCCCGCATTACCACTCTCAGCACCGGCCCCGCCACCCCGGCAGAACTGGCTCCCCTGGCCGAGTTGGGCGACCGCACCGATCCCCTCACCGCCGCAGAGCTCGCCGCCCTGGACCGTCTCTCGGCGCAGGAATCGGCGGCCCTGGGGAGCGATCGCTGTGCCCAGTGCTACGCCTGCCTGCCCTGTCCCGAAGCCATCCACATTCCCGAAGTGCTGCGGCTCCGAAACCTGACCGTGGCCTACGGCATGCAGCCCTTTGGCGAATACCGCTACCGCATGTTTGAGAACGCTGGCCACTGGTTTCCCGGCCGCAAAGCCAACCGCTGCACCGACTGTGGCGACTGCCTGCCCCGCTGCCCCGAACAGCTAGACATTCCCGCCCTGCTGCGCGATACCCACAACCGCCTGCAAGGCCCCGCCCGCCGCCGCCTCTGGGGCGATTGAGGCTGGCCCACGGCAGGGATGCCATCGATCGCCTCTGGTGCTCAATCATCAACGGTTTCAGCCCCTGGTCAGCGGTTTGAGTCGCCCCGGCAGCGCTGGTAGCAAAGAATTTGGGCCTGCAAACCGTGACATGCCGTAGGCCCTGGGTATGTCTTTCGTGTGTCGTTTGTTTGTCTGTTTGTATGTCTCTAGGCGAGCCCCAACTATGCCCCTCGGTGGTTCTGGCCCTGGGTTGATCCGACTATTCTATGAGTGTAGGTAAGAAGCGCTTAGCTACTTCTGCTTAAAGAATTCTGGAGATAAATTATGAACATCTTAGCTTGGATCGTATTGGGTCTGGTTGCCGGCGCTATTGCAAAAGCTATCTACCCAGGTCGTCAGAGCGGCGGCATTCTGGGCACCCTCATCTTGGGTGTGATTGGTGCCTTTGTTGGTGGTAGCCTATACACTCTGTTGACCACAGGAACCTTTGCCCTAACGGCAACAGGTCTTAGCATTGGTGGTGTATTCCTCGCCGTTCTGGGTGCCATCATTGCTCTGTTCATCTACTATGCAGCCACCCGTAAGACCACTGTCTAAGCCTTTGATGCCTAGATAAAATCGAAACTATCAACAGACGATGGTATTCCTTTGAATCCTTCATTTGCTGATAACGGGTAACTTTTGCAGCCATTAGAATGAGGTCAAACCGAAAGATGTTTGGCTTTGTTCTAATGGCTGCATTTCTGCTGTGTAGTAGCTGTGTAGTAACAAACTAGTAGTAGTCAAGGAAATACAAACCCCATCCTAAAAACGGCTGAGGCAAGCAGCCAAAAGCATGGTAACGTTGACGTAACTCCGAAGTTCTGAAGTCAGTAACTATTAAGTTAATGCAAGCTCCACCCCAGCAATCCCTGGCCCAATCCGTCGTACTTCTAAAGCAATCTATACAGACCTTTGTGCTAGACGCCGACGGCGAACTGGCCACCGCTCTGGAGCGGTACAGCGCTGATTGCTTCAGCCATTGGTCAGAGAACAACCTCCAGGGAGTCAACCGCTCCGGCTTAGCGATCGACATGTTTTTGACTGAGGGAGAAGTCGATCACCAGCCGGTGCTGGATATTTTTACCGAAGCTCATCCCGATCTGTCTCCCGCCGAGCGAGCGCTGGTCCAGAGCTGGAAGCGCACGTTCAACGGATTGTTTGTGGTTCTTCAAACGGACGAGAACCGCTACGAACTGATGAACTGGCTGACCGAAAAAACCTACTGGGTCGAGGCCAACGAGCTTCAGGCCAAGGAAGAGCTGGCCCGCCTCAGCGCCGGGGAAATGTTAATTACCAGGCTGGCTCCCGGCAGCCCCGAAGCCGAAATTTGGCTGTTCTCTGGTCCGCTGATGCTGCTGGGCAAACTGGGCAAGCCCAAGCTGGCTGTCGCCATCGGCAACTTCAAAAAATGGTTTCCCAACTACCTCTACGGAGACGCCCCTGAGCTGCTGGAGGAAGCCTGGAAATCGGTGGAATGTTACTACAACGATTTTGTCGATTTCTTTGGCCGCGATCGCATCACGCTGCCAGGACATGAGCTCAACAAAAAGCTGCAGGCCTACCAGGATTTAGTCACTGAGCGCCGTCTGGAAGCGGTGGGCTTTGACTCGTCAAAATCGTTCCAGGAACTGGCGGATGAGGCCGGCATTTCTGAGGAAGAGATGGCCGAATCCCTTGAGGAAATGGGGGAAGATGGCCGTCAGGTCAACCGCCTGCTCAAAAGTAAGCAGACGATCAAAATGGCGATGCCGCCGATCAATTTGCCCAATGAGTTGCGCCGGGCTGAGGCTGTCTCCGTCTTTGTGCATCCCCGCTGGGGCCAGACCTTCTTGACCGATTACGATCGCTACATTCAGCTGCTGCAAGCCGACGATCGCGAGTCGCCAGCGTCTCTGGACGCCCTGACCCAAAAGTACCTCCGCGAGGAAACGGTCAACCCCTACATCTGGCGCTGTCTGGTAGACGAGCAGGGCGCGCCGCTGCTGGCCTCCCTGGAGCGGTGTCTCGATCGCCCCAACCTGACCCCAGACGACCTCGACGATATCCTGATTCACGCTGGCAAGTCATTGACGCCGACCCTGCCGGAGATCGCCAGCGTGCCGATGCACCTACAGACCCTGTTCCAGGAGGCCATGCAGGAGGTAAACCAGAACTCGGCCAAGAAAAAATCTAAGGGGTCCAAGGGCAAAAAGCGCAAGTCGGGCTTTGCCCTCTAGTAGTCTGCCAAGCCAAAGATGACAGGCTGGTGGGGCTCACGGTGCACGGTGTACGGTTCACGGCAGTCTTTAAACCGTACACCGTGTACCCTGCACCGTTAGACGGTTGGAGCCTGTCACAATCAGGTTGGGCAAGTACTAGGGCGTGTCATCAATTGTGGCCAAAACCCCTGTATGCCAAGCTTGGCTACGCCCGACCCAAAAGCCAGGGGATTATCTTTGGCGCAGAATTGGAGGCTAGTGCAGCGTCAAAGCTAAATTTAGGGTTCCCGGAGGTTGGGTGAAGCGGAGCGTAACCCAACGGCAGTCAGCCCTGTTGGGTTTTGCTAGAGCGCCACCCAACCTACAAGTTTAGGCTTGACCGTGACCGCCATTCGCTTTTGGGTGGGTAGACTCACCGGGCCAGCGGGTATTCTTCAGTTCTGCCCAGGGGAACAGAGTATCGATTGTTATACTATCTGAGAGGCATTTTTGGCAGCGCCGTAGGCTTCCTGGCCGTGACGGCTTTACAGCAGACGAAATGCCCAACCTGCCCAGGGCATTTCCCCTTCATTTACCGAGCCAAGGCATACCGTGGAAGAACAAAAGCAACCCTCCGACGTCATTACCCTGCTATCGAGCCGCGAACTCGACAAAATGCGCAAAGCCTGTCAGCTTGCCTCCCAGCTGCTCGACTACCTCACCCCCTACGTCAAGCCCGGCGTCAGCACCCAGGAACTCAACGACCTGGCTGAGGACTGGACCCAGAAGCGCGGTGCGAAAAGCGCGCCCCTGGGCTATGCGGGCACGGTGATGCCCTTTCCCCGCTCCATCTGCACCAGCATTAACGAAGTTATCTGTCACGGCATTCCCAACACCGAAGACGTGCTGCGCGACGGCGACATCATCAATATCGACGTCACCCCCATTCTGGACGGCTACCACGGCGACACCAGCCGCACCTTCCTGGTGGGCGAGCCCTCCCCCCTGGCCCGCCGCCTGGTGGAGGTCACCGAAGAAGCGATGTGGCGCGGCATTCGCGCCGTCAAGCCCGGTGCGCGGGTGGGCGATATTGGCGCCGCCATTCAGGAGTACGCTGAGGGCGAAGGCTTCTCCGTGGTGCGCGACTTTGTCGGTCACGGGGTGCACCGCATTTTCCACGCCGCCCCGCAGATTCCCCACTACGGCGAAAAGGGCAAGGGCAAAAAGCTGCGCCCCGGTATGGTGTTTACCGTTGAGCCGATGATCAACATCGGCAGCTACGAGGCGGAAGTCCTGGTGGACGGCTGGACGGCCATCACCGTCGATCGCCAGCTGTCGGCCCAGTTTGAGCACACCGTGGCGGTAACCAAAGAGGGCGTGGAGGTGCTAACCCTGTCGCCAGCCAAAGTGCTGGCCTAGCAGATTAGCGTTGACGGTTCCTTGTCACTGGGTGGTGACTTTTGATCGGTTCATGCTCTGTGGCGGGTAAACCATGCAAAAACTGACCTACGATCTGGAGGTTTATACCTACCAGATCGACTTTGCCGGGCACGTCAACAATTCTGTCTATATTCACTGGATGGAGATTGGCCGCCTCAAGCTGCTAGAGGCCATTGGCATGCCCATTCATGAGGTGGTCAACCAGGGAATCGCCCCCGTTCTGGTCGAGACCAATATCATCTATAAATTACCGCTGTACCTGGGCGATCGCGTGCAGGCCCAAACGCCAGGGCCTTTAATAACTCTACTAATACTGGGAAGGGACGCTACAGAAATTTGGGAAACAGGCGCAGGAAAAAGTTTGGACGCAGGGGCAGAGGGGGACATCCCACGTTTGCCAACCTGGTTCTGGATCCTACGCAAAGCACAGGTTATACGAAATCCGAGTTGGGAAACCCCGATTCATGATCAAGAATCCCGTAGGGGCGTAGCATGCTACGCCCCTACAAATCAGGGGTATTCAGTGAGGATTTGGTATTAGTAGGTTGGCAAGGGGCCTATCTCCGATGGTTCCACAACCTGGGCGTTTAGCTGAGGCAGGAACTTACGGATCAGGCCAATGGTGACCCCAGGCAGTTCGAGCTGGGGCGTGAAGCCCACATCTTCAATTTGGTGAAAAATGCGAATGGCCTGGGGATTCATTTCCCTTAGCCGGCGACCCACCTCTGGCCCCGTAAACTCAGAGCCTCTACCCCAAATAATGGCCGTGGGCACCCTCAGCTGGCCGATGTACTGCGACAAATCAAAGCACAGATCGCCTCGGACAAAGGACAGGGCCGCGTACTCGGCATTCTCCTGCTGGGCCGATTCCAGGTAGGCGTCGACTATTTCGGGGTAGATGCGATCGGGGCGAGCAAACTGGCGCTGCTCTAAAAAGCTCCGAATGCCGAAGCTATTGGCCACCCCAGCGTTGTACAGCAGCTGGCTGAGCACGGGAACATTGGCCCACTGAGCAAACTGGGCAAACCCGCTGCTGCGGTAGTCCTGCCCAAATTCGGCTAAGCCAGCAACCGTAGTGACGATGAGCGATTTGAACAATTCTGGTTGCTCAATGGCCGCCCGCACCGTAAAAGCTGCCGTCAACGCCGATGCAATGACCGTGGTGGGGCCGCTACAGGTTTCCTCCAAAAACTCGATGATGATGGCGATGTAGTCTTCGGCCTGATACGTTTGGGCGGGGTGATCCGAGCGACCCCAGCCAATTAAATCGGGGGCTAAAACTCGATAGTCTGCCGCAAAGGCTGGATAAACTTTGGACCATTCGTAGGCGGAAGAACCGCCGCCAAAACCATGCAGAAAAACCAGGGTTTCTTTTTCCTCGGCCTGGGCGGCGGTGGCCCAGGGGTCTGCCTGGGAGGCGTAGTAGACCATGCGGCCATACTCAGTGGTGATGGTGCGGCTGACAAAGCCGGGGGGAACAAACATGGGTTACTCGTCTGCCAGAGAAACGCTAGGGCACCGCGATCGCACGCAGCAACGCTGGTAAAACTCTAGAAGATTAGGTCTACCCCCAACCTCAATCGATCGATGGACTTGTTGCCCCAGTCGGCAGACCGGCTGGAGCATGGCCCACGGCCCTGACGCTGCGATAGATACAGAACAGCGCCACCATCTGCACCAGGTGATAAACCGCCGCAGGGCTCATGGGCAGGGCGTGGTGGGGGATGAGGAGGGTGCTGGCAGCCAGCCCAGAGGTGGCTATCCCCGCCGCCATCCAGGCCCAGTTTGGCCCGGCCCGCCGTAGGAACGGCCTCAGCTGCACCAGGAGTACCAGGGCCAGGGCGCTCAGGTAGTCGGCAATGCTGACCGCAAAGGCCCAGGGGCTGGTGCCTAGACGGATGATCAGGGCCAGTTTCGCGATCGCCAGGACAACCAACCCCTGACGCCAGCGCGGCGGCACCGAGAGAGCGACCGTGAGGAAAATGCAAAGGCTGGCGATCGCCAGGGCCAGCAGCGTGGCCTGCCAAAGCCAGAGTTTTTGCTGCCAGAGCAGGTGCAGGGCGAAACCGTGCAGCGTGCCGCCCAGGCAGGCGGCCCCACCGACGCTGCCGAAGGCGGTGGCCCACAGCCCTGCCAGCCAGCCTCGCCCCCGGAGCCCAAGCGCAAACAGCAGGCATTCCAGGGCGATCGCATAGTCAGTGAGAGTCGTGATCGGTTCTGCCAGCAAAGTTGGGTTAGATGAGAACAGGTTGAGCCAGAGAGTCATTCTACCCAAAAGCACGATGGCGCTCCCCCCTCAGTCCTGATCCAGGGCCCAGCAAGATTTCGGTTGACATTTCGTCGGGCTTCTATGCTTGGCTTGGAACCGAGCAAATGAGTCGCAAACCCTGATCAGATCAAAACTTGCGAACTGAGCTGAGGGCATGAACAGGTATTCCTTGCTGGCGACAGTTCTTTGCCATGGAACGGTACTACCGAAAAGTTTTTTCTGTATACAGATATCCGGGATAGTGTAGCGTTTTACTGGGTCCAGAACCTGGTTTGAGTTCTAAATCGAATACGTGAACAGGGCGCTTCTATTAAGCCGCCTGATCGGATTAAGTCGAGGCTAAAACTCGGCTGTCCGTACCTAAATTCTATGGTTTCATAAACTACTGGGAAAACCCAGGTGAGTGGTATCTTATCTTAGAAAGGTCTTAGAAAGGTGGCATCCCCTCCCGTCCTCAATCGCTGAAGTGTCCAGGTAACCAGCCCTTGAGCCACTTTTTTGGCAAAGCCGTCAACGACCGTTAATTATCTAGATGGATCCTATGGATGCTGCCGAAGCAAGAATCGCGCCAGTGGCTCCCCCCTCCAGCGGTGATTGTCGTCAGCCCTTGGGAGATTCACACCTGGCTTCCTGTGAGCGCCTGCTGCGGGGGGTGGCGATCGCGACCAATGCGTTGCTAACGGAGCGGGACCACCACGCCGCCATTGACACAGCCCTGGGTATTCTAGGCGAGGCTACCGGGGTTGACCGCGTCTACATTTTTGAGCACCATCCCCATCAGAACACCCAGGTGCCAGCGATTAGCCAGCGCTGGGAGTGGGTGACCGCAGGGGTGGTCCCCGAAATTGACAATCCCATGCTGCAGAATTTGCCCTACAGCGAGTTTCTGCCCCGCTGGGAAATTGAGCTAAACCAGGGTCGCCCAATTGTGGGGCTAATTCAGGATTTCCCCGACTCAGAGCAGGCGTTGCTGAAGCCCCAGGGAATTTTGTCGATTTTAGTGGTGCCCATCAAAATCAAGGATCGAGTCTGGGGATTTGTGGGCTTTGATCAGTGCAAAACGGCCCACCAGTGGAGTGAAATTGAGGTTACGACTCTCTGGGCGATCGCCGGTAGCTTTGGCGGCACGATCGCCCGACACCAGGTCGAGCAGGCGTTGCAGGATATCAATCGAACCCTGGAAGAGAAGGTGAAACAGCGCACGAAGGCTCTGAGCCTGGCCAAGGAACAGGCCGACAAAGCCAACCAGGCCAAAAGCGAATTTCTCGCCAATATGAGCCATGAACTGCGCACCCCCCTCAACGGCATTCTGGGCTATGCCCAGATCCTGGCTCAGTCTCAAACCCTGACCAGCAAAGACCGCCAGGGGGTTACCGTCATTCACCAGTGCGGCGACCACCTGCTCACTTTGATCAATGAAATTCTGGATTTGGCCAAAATAGAAGCGGGCAAAATGGCCCTGCAGCCGACCGCTACTCATTTGCCCTCGCTGCTGCGGAGCGTGGTCGAAATCTGTAAGGTCAAGGCGGATCAAAAGGGGCTCAGCTTCTTTTACCGACCCAGTCAGGAGTTACCCGCTGGCGTCGAGGTCGATGAAAAAAAGCTGCGGCAGCTGTTGATTAACCTGGTGGGAAATGCGATTAAGTTTACCGACGCGGGGGCTGTCACCCTCCAGGTAGAGGTGCTGGAGACCACCGCCGAGCGGATTTCCCTGCGCTTTTGCGTGGTGGATACCGGGGTGGGGATTGCCGAAGCGGACTTTCAAAGGATTTTTCAGGCCTTTGAACAGCTGGAAGCCCAGCGCCAGCCGGTGGAGGGCACGGGGCTGGGGTTGGCTATCAGCCAGCGGATCATCCAACTGATGGGCAGCGGTATTGACGTCAACAGCCAGCTGGGGCAAGGCAGTGAGTTTGCGTTCACGCTGGAGTTGCCGCTGGTGGTGGAGTGGTCCTCCCGGCAGCTGGCTGCCACCACGGGCGATCCCATTGTCGGCTACCCAGGTCCGCCCAGGCGCATCTTGATCATCGACGACCATCCGCAAAACCGCTCGGTGCTGGTCAGTCTGCTGGAGCCGGTGGGGTTTCAGGTGTTGGAAGCGGAGAATGGGGAAATCGGACTCGCCATGATGCGAACTCAGGCCCCCGACCTGGTGATCACCGACCTGGCCATGCCGGTGCTCAACGGCTATCAGCTGATCAGCACCGTGCGCCAGGACAGCCAGCTCAAGCACTCCCCGATTGTGGTGTCCTCCGCCTCAGTGTCCCACTCCGATCAGCAAATGGCCCTGGACTGTGGCGGCGATGCCTTTCTGGCCAAGCCGATTGAGGTAAAAGCGCTGTTTGCCACGCTGTCTGACTGCCTGAACCTGGATTGGATCTACGCGTCGCAGGCCGATGGATCTCCCCTGTCCGGGCCTGAGGTACACCTGCCCTCCAGCACCACCCTGGATACCCTACTGCGGTTGGCCCAGCAAGACAACGTCAAAAGCCTGCGGGAACACCTGGTGACCCTCAAACAGCGCGATCGCCGCTACGCCCCCTTTGCCAATTCCCTGCTGGGGCTGACTCAGCAGTTTAGAACCGAGGAGATCGAGCAGCAGCTGACCGCAGCCCTGACCCAGGCCCGACAGGATGGCGCCGCCCTATGACGGATAGCCCGGAGATCCTGATCATTGACGACAATTTTGGCAACCTGGAGGTGCTCACCGACATCCTGACCAAGGCGGGCTACCGTGTGGCCGCCGTTAGGAGCGGGGAGCGGGCGCTCAAGCAGCTGCAAAACTACCTTCCCGAGCTAATCTTGCTCGACATCAAAATGCCCGGCCTCGATGGGCTTGAGACCTGCCGTCGGATCAAGCAAACGCCAGCGATGCTGCCAATTCCAATTATTTTTATTACTGCCCTGCCCGACGTCGACAGTATTGCGGCCTGTTTTTCCCTGGGGGCGGTGGACTACATCAGCAAGCCCATCCAAGCAATTGAGCTGCTGTCTCGGGTCAAAAATCACCTGGAGCTTCACAGCCTCAGACAGTCCCTCGAACGCCAGGTGGTTCAGCGGACCCACGATCTGGAAATGGCTCTGGCCTACCTCCAGGACACCCTCATCCATCTCCAGACCGCTTACCTGAAAATGCTCCAGAGCGAGCGGATGGCCACCCACGATGCCCTGACCGAGTTACCCAATCGGCGGCTCCTTATGGATCGCCTGGAACGGGCGATCGCCAAAGCCAATTATCAAGGCCAGCGGTTTGCGCTGATTTTTCTGGACCTGGACGGCTTTAAGCAAGTCAACGACACCTACAGCCACCAGGTTGGCGACCAGCTGTTGATCCAGGTGGCCCGGGTCTTGCGGCTCAAGCTGCGTCGCGAAGATGACCTGTTTCGCCTAGGCGGCGATGAGTTTGTGTTTTTGATCGAGCAGGTAGACTCCGCTGGCACCGTTCTGGACCTGACCAGACGACTGCTCGACAGTCTGCTGCAGCCCTTCGCCATTGACGACCAGAGGCTTGCCATTGGAGGCAGCTTCGGCATCAAGATCTACAATGGCCACCCCCGCCAGACCAGGGTACAGGTGCTGGCCGATGCCGACAGCGCCATGTACCGGGCCAAGGCCCAGCGCAACGCGATCGCTTTCCACGGCGAAGCCAACCTGTACCAGGTTCGCTAACAGACCAGGTTCGCTAACAGCATCGAGATCTTCCTCAGATGCTGGCCCAGATGCTGGCCCAGATGCTGGCCCAGGTTACGCCGGGTAGCCCAATCTACGATTCCCCGTGGCGGAAAAGCTATGCTATCAGCTATACCTTTTCCCAAAGTCCCTGGGTCAAGCGGCTAGCTTCGCCCCCAGGGCACCAGCGACATGTTTCCATCGCCCTCCTCAGCCGACAGCGATCGCCTGCGCCATCTTGCCCGCCACATCCCCGGGGCAATCTACGAGTTCGTGCAATACCCCGATGGTCGCATGGCCTTCCCCTACGCCAGCGAGGGACTGGTGCAGCTCTGCGGCATTTCTCCCGCAGCGGTGCGCGACGATGCCAGCCCCCTGTTTGCCATGATCCACGCCGAGGATTTAGCTCGCGTGATGCAGTCTATCCAGGTCTCCGCCGCACAGTTTACCCCCTGGCACTGCGAGTATCGCATGTACTCCCCAGAGGGCCACCAGCGCTGGCTCCAGGGGGATGCCTCCCCCCAGCGCAGCCCCGACGGCAGCATTCGATGGTACGGCTACGTGCGCGACATCACCGCGCAAAAAGCCAGCCAGTTGGCCCTCGAAGCCAGCGAACACCGGCTGCGGCGGCTGATTGACACCATCGATGGTCTGGTCTTGATGATTGCGCCGGATCTAACCCTGAGCTTTTTTAGCCCTATGGCGGACACGGTGTCTGGCCAAGGTCTGGAGGCCTTACTGCACCGCCCCTTTACCGACATTGTTCACCCCGAGGATCTGCCTTACTGTGTTGAGCTGGTGCAGGCCTGCCTGGGGGGCGAGAGTAGCCGCAGCGTAGAGTTTAGAGCCTTACACCAGAACGGCCACTACTACTGGTACGCCGCCAACCTGTCGCCCTTTGTCGCCGAAGCCGAAGCCCCCATCTCCTGCCTGGGCATTGCCACCTATATCGACGATCGCAAGCGGGCTGAACTGGCGCTGCAAGAGAGCGAGACCCGGTTTCAGGCGCTGGTGGCCAACGTGCCGGGCATGGTCTATCGCTACGTGCCCAACGGTGACGGCGGGGTCTTTACCTACGTCAGCCCCGGCTGCTCCGAACTGTTTGGGCTGGCACCAGAGCAAGTGCTGGAGGACATCAACCAGGTTTGGGCCCTGATTCATCCGGAGGATCTACCCTCGCTGCAGGCCTCGGTGGCGCTTGCGGTAGAACAGGGCACCGACTGGTCTGGGGAAAGCCGTTTTATCACATCAACGGGGCAACTGCGCTGGTTTCAGGGGCGATCGCGCCCCCAGATGACCGCCTCGGGGCTGGTGTGGGACGGCCTACTCATCGATATCACAGCCCTGAAACAGACCGAAGCGGCCCTGAGCCAGGAAGTTGGCTACCGTCGCGCCCTCTTTGAAGCCTCCGGTGATGGCATTGTGGTGTTAAACTCCGCCGGTCAGGTTGTGGAGGCCAACCACAGCTTTGCCGCCATGCTGGGCTACGGGCTGGATGAGCTGACGAATCTCAATGTGGCTGACTTTGACGCTGACTTAGCGTTGATGCAGGACAAGCTGGAGCCCACCCCACTGTATCTGGATCGCTTCGAACGGCGGCATCGGCGGCGAGACGGCTCAACCTATGCGGTAGAAATTTGCGTCAGCGCCGTCCAGTGGAATGGGGCGTCGGTACGGTTGTGCGTGTGTCGCGATATTGAGCAGCGCCAGCGGGCTGAAATGGCGCTGGCCGCGAGCGAAGATCGCTTTCGGGCCATATTCGAGCAGGCCGCCGTGGGAATCAACCGGGCCGATGCCTCGGGGCGGTTCATTGAGGCCAATCAGTATTTCTGCGATCTGCTGGGCTACACCCGCGATGAATTGCTAAACCTCACCTTCCAGACCATTACCCACCCTGAGGACCTGCATCAAGATCCGATCGCTGGCCTCTTTGCGGGGGAGCAGACCTCCATCACCATTGAAAAACGCTACCGCCACAAACAGGGCGAGTGGATCTGGACCGAGGTAACCCTATCGGTCATTTACGATGCCGCCGGACGAGCAATCTCAGACCTGGCGATTGTGCTGGATATTCGTGATTTCAAGCAGGCCAGCGCCGCCCTCCAGGCCAGTGAGGTTCGGTTCCAGGCCATTTTTGATCAGGTCGCGGCGGGGATCAATCAGATTGACGCCGCGGGACGATTTGTTGAGGCCAACCCGTACTACTGTCGGCTGCTTGGCTATTCCAGGGCGGAGCTGCTGGAGCTGACCTATGCCGATGTCATCCATCCTGAGGACTTGGCCCGGCACCAGGTCCAGATCGATCGGATTCTACGCGGCGAGATTGATAGCGTGGACTACGAAAAGCGCGATCGCCACCGGGATGGCCACTGGATTTGGACCAAAATTAGCATCTCGGTGCTGCGGGATGAGGCGGGCCAGGTGGTGGGCAACCTGGCGGTGGTGATCGACATTCGCGATCGCAAGCGCTACGAAACGGCCCTGCAAGACGCCCAACAGCTCCTGCAGACGGTGCTCGACACAGTTCCCATGGCCATTTTTTGGAAAAATCGCCAGTCGATTATCTTGGGCTGCAACCAGCAGTTTGTGCAAGTGTCCGGGTTGACAGACCCGGCGGACGTAATTGGCAAAAGCCACTTTGAGCTGGGCTACACGGCTGCTGAAGTGCAAACCTATACCCATGACGATCGCCAGGTAATGGCATCGGGCATCCCCAAAATTGGCATTCAAGAAACCATCACCTCGGCGTCGGGAGAGCAGCGCTGGGTGGAAACCAACAAGCTGCCCCTGCGGGACTGGGCAGGCCAGATCATTGGCGTAGTGGGCACGTTTCAGGACATCACTGACCGCAAGCAGGCGGAGCAAACCATTCGCCAGCAGGCCGCGCGGGAAACCCTGCTGCGAGAAATTACCCAGCGCATTCGTCAGTCCCTCGATCTGCCCACCATTTTTAACACCGCCTGCCAGGAGATTCGGACTACGCTCCACGCCGACCGGGTGGGTATTTTTAAGTTTTCGCCTAACGCCGCCGCCGGCGAGGGTGAGTTTGTTGCCGAGGCCTGCCTCGGGGGGGTGCCTTCGGTGCTCGGCACCTCTCGCTTTGCCCACGGCTTTGGGGCCCACTACACCGCCCTCTGTGCCCAGGGGGACTACGTCGTTATCCACGATGTCCACAACGCCAATATGGCCAGCGGCTATACCGACGTTTTGGCTCAGTTTCAGGTGCAAGCCAGCCTGGTCCTGCCCCTGCTCTGCGGCGACACCCTCTGGGGGCTGCTGTGCATTCATCAGTGCCGTGGGCCACGCCAGTGGCTCCAGTCGGAGATTGAACTGGGCCATCAGCTGGCCAACCAGCTGGCGATCGCCCTCCAGCAGGTCACGACGTTTGAGCAGCTGCAGCAGGAGCTAGGCGAGCGCCAGCGGGCCCAGCAGCAGCTCAGCGATCGCAACCGGGAACTGGCGATCGCCAACCAGGACCTCAGCCGCGCCACCCGCCTCAAAGACGAGTTTTTGGCCAACATGAGCCACGAACTGCGCACCCCACTCAACGTCATTCTTGGCTTTGGCCAAATCCTCAGCGGTGATCCCTCCCTCCAGGCCCAGCAGCAGGAATATATTCGCATCATGCAGCGCAGCGGCGACCACCTGCTGCACCTGATCAACGACATTCTCGACCTGTCCAAAATTGCCGCCAATCGGATCACCCTCGAACCCGAAAGCATCAATCTGTTCAGCCTCCTCCACGATCTCCAGGCCATGTTCCAGGAGCGGGCAGAGGACAAAGAGCTGGGCTTTAGTCTGACCCTGGCCCCCAACCTGCCCCAGTACGTCGTGGTTGACCCCAACAAACTGCGCCAGGTGCTGATCAACCTGCTGGGCAACGCCGTCAAGTTTACCCAGGCCGGGCGGATCGCCCTGCGGGTCAGCCTGCTCAACCTGGAAGACTGCGTAGGGAACGCCGGGCCAGGGCAGGGGGCTTCAGCCTTGGGGGCAGGCCCAAATTCACCCCTGGCCCACCTCAGCTTTGCGGTCGAAGACACCGGTAGCGGCATTGCGCCCGAGGAACTCACCGCCATCTTTGACGCCTTTACCCAGGCGAAGGCTGGCAAAGTTTCCCTCGAGGGTACGGGGCTGGGCCTGGCTATCAGCCGCAGTCTGGTCCACCTGATGGGGGGAGAGCTCAGCGTCGACAGTACCCTGGGCGAGGGCAGCACCTTCCAATTTACCCTGCCCCTGCGGTTGGCCCAGGCGGCAGAGGTAACCACGGTTGACCACTTAAACGCCGTGACTGGCCTGGCGCCAGGGCAGCCTACTTACCGCGTGTTGGTGGTCGATGACCAGCCCGAAAACCGCTATTTTCTGGTGGCCGCCCTCTCCCGACTGGGGCTGGTGGTGCAGGAAGCGACCAATGGCACCGAGGCGATCGCCCGTTGGCGACAGTGGCACCCCCACCTGATCTGGATGGATCTGCGGATGCCCGAAATTGACGGCTGCGAGGCCACCCGCCGTATTCGCGCCGAATTTCAGGCGCTGGGCGAAACCCCGGAGCCCGTGATCATCGCCCTGACCGCCCAGGCCTCCTACGATCAGTACAACCAGGCCCTGGCGGCTGGCTGCGACGACTTTGTCAGCAAGCCCGTTCAGCTCAGGGTACTGCTGACCAAAATGGCTGAACACCTGAGTCTGCGCTACTGCTACTCCGACCAGGGGGCCAAGGGGTTGCCCGCCCCGCCCCACCCCCCTCGCCTCGAGCCCGGTGCCCTCCGGGTCATGCCCCCCGACTGGGTCAGCGCCCTCCATCAAGCCTCCGTGCTGTGCGACAGCACCGCCGTTGCCCAATTGCTCGATCAAATTCCCCCGGAGCATCAGAGCTTGCTCGACAGCCTCACCCAGCTGACGCAAGAATTTAAGTTTGAGGTGCTGATGCAGCTAACCAGCCCTGCGGCCAAATGCTGAGAACTGGCAGCGATGGACCGTTGATGCTGGGGCCACCAGCTGGGGCTGGGTTGGCGGCCCTAGCCCTGCTCGGCCCAGGCGATCACCTGTTCACCCAGGCGCACCCCGTTGAGGCGATCGACTTCGCGAATGCCGGTGGGGCTGGTGACATTGACCTCGGTCAGGTAGCCACCAATGATGTCGATGCCGACGAAGTAGAGGCCATCGCGAATTAGGGTGGGGGCGAGCTGGCGACAGATATCCAGTTCGCGATCGGTGATCTCAGCCTTAGCCACCCGGCCCCCCACCGCCATATTGCCGCGAAACTCGCTGCCGGTGGGAATACGGTTGACCGCGCCAATCGGCTCACCGTTGAGCAGAATGATTCGCTTGTCGCCGTCCTTGGCGGCGGGCAGGTAGGTCTGCACCATCACCGGCTCGACGCCCTGGCGGGTGCTGATTTCAACCATGGAATTGAGGTTGCGATCGCCCGCCTGCAAAAACAAGATGCCCTCGCCAGCCTTGCCGCCCAGGGGCTTGAGTACCGCCAAGCCCCAGCGCTCCACGGTCTCGCGAATCACGACCTTGCTCTGCGTCACAATGGTTTCGGGAATCGCTTCGCTGAATTGCAGGGCGTACATTTTTTCGTTGGCCGCCCGTAGCCCAGCGGGCGAGTTGATCACCCGGGTGGTGGCCGGGTTTACGTAGTCAAGGATGTAGGTGGCGTAGAGGTAGGGCACCGTCACGGGCGGATCGGTGCGCATAAACACCGCATCCATGTCCTCCAGCGGGCGCTGCACCGCCTCGCCCAGTTCAAACCAGGGATTAGCCGCGGCCCATAGGCCATCGACCAGCTGGACCGGGGTCAGCTGGACCGGGTGCATCAGCGCCAGGGCTTTGCCATCCACCACGCTCAGGGCGCTGGCCGCCGCAATCCAGACCTCATGGCCCCGGGTCTGGGCCGCTTCCATAATCGCCACGCTGGTGTCGTGGCCGGGGTCGAGGCGGTGGATCGGGTCGATGATAAATAGAAATTTCACAGGGAATGCCCATTGCTCCAACTAGAGTTTTAGCATCCCACGTTCGGGTTAAGACTGAGCGGGGTTAAGACGACTATTGATCGCTCAACCCAAGCAGTTCAGCGACTGTTAGCTTCAGGGTAGGGAACCCGGCTGAGCAAATTCGCTGCTGTCCCCGAAACGCCCGTCCCTGATAGCTATCCTGCATGTGCAAGGCTAGCACTGTGACTTCGCCCGCGGTGGGGTCAACCACCCAGTATTCGGGAATGCGTCGCTGCTCGTACTGCTGGCGCTTTTCAATGTAGTCGCAGCGGTAGTTGTCTTCAACGGGAGTGCTGTAGGGGTCAACGACTTCGACCACCAGGGCTGGATTTGGCATTTCAAGCGCGATCGCATCCTGTTTCCCGCTCAGCTGAGCGGCCAGCTTCGGCGTGAACACCATCAGGTCTGGGCAGCGATTGGTCTGGGAAACATCAGGCAGAACCGGCACCTGGAGGGGAACCCTGCGGGTGCAGATGAGCCTGCCATCAACTACCTGCTTCAGCCTTTTCGCCAGCCCCAGGGTCAGCGCGATGTTGTCACTGTTCTCGGACGGCAGGTCAGCCGTCGCATTCCTGGTCAGCTCCTGCCGCTGCTGGGCAGAAGCGCCGTGAGCAAGATACTCACTGAAGGTAAAGGATCTGGACTGGCCGGAAGGCATGGCAAAGGTCTCTTGGTTCTACCCTCAGCGTAGGTCCCAAAAAAGCTTGTCTGTTCCGCCATTCAGGGTAGATCTAGGCAATACATCGACGGAAATTTAGCGATGCTTCAAGCCGGGCCTGGTTTTCCCAAGCAGAGGCGATCGCCCCTCTCCAACTCCCCGATCACCCCATCTACAGCACCGCAATGCATTCAATTTCGACCGCCACATCCTTGGGCAGGCGCGATACCTCGACACAGGCGCGAGCGGGGGCATTGTCGCCGCCGAAGTACTTGGCATAGACCTCGTTGACCGTGGCAAAGTCGTTCATGTCTTTGAGAAATACCGAGGTTTTGACCACGTTGTCGAAGCTGGCCCCGGCGGCGGTCAGAATTGCCTTCAGGTTAGCAATCACCTGCTCGGTTTGGGTCACCACATCGCCTTCGCCCACCAGCGCCCCCGTGGCCGGGTCGAGGGCCACCTGGCCTGAGACAAAGAGCATCTGCCCGCTGACCGCCACCGCCTGGTTGTAGGGGCCAACGGGAGCGGGGGCGGTGGGGGTGTTGATGATGGTGCGCTGCATTTTGGTGGATGGGTAAGAGGGTGGATGGGTGACGGGGTGGGAGGGTGGATGGGTGGATGGGTAATAGGGTGGATGGGTACCAGGGTGGATGGGTACCAGGGTGACGGAGTAGGGAAGGTGGGGGATGACGAGGTGATGGGATGAATGGACTTTGCCTGAGTCATAGACCCAACCATCCACCCATTCACTCACCCACTCACCCACCCCTCACCCGCTGCCAAACCGGGGTCTGCGCCCGTAAAAGCGGTACTGCCAATAATCGCGCAAAATGCGATCGTGATCAAAGCAGAGGTTGGCGGGGGTTTCCCAGGGATTGACAACGGCGGCGGTTTTGGCGTCGTCCCCAGCGACGGGGTCGGCGGTGGCGGTGGCCAGAAACACCACGCTCAGGGTGTGCTTGCGGGGGTCGCGGCCGGGGTCGGAGTAGACGGCGAACTGCTCCACCAGCTCAACGGTGAGGCCGGTTTCTTCGGCAGCTTCGCGGCGTGCAGCGGTTTCAACGCTTTCGCCGTAGTCGACAAACCCGCCGGGCAGGGCCCAGCCCAGGGGCTCGTGGTGGCGCTCGATCAGCACGATGGGGCGGTGGGGGTGGTGCAGCAGCTCGATGACAATATCGACGGTGGGGGCCGGGTTGCGGTAGACGGTCATGGAGATCCTTTATGGAAATTTCGTTCAACCTAAAATAACTCTCTGGGCAGCCGACTGCCCCCGGTAGGCCGTGCTAGAGTCTACTGGAATTAAACCGAGCTAACTATGCCCTTTCCCCGTGCCAGCGGTATTTTGCTGCATCCCACGTCGCTGCCCAGTCGGTTTGGCATTGGCGACCTAGGCCCAGAAGCCTACCAATTTATAGATTTTTTGGCGCACACTCGCCAACAGCTCTGGCAGGTGCTGCCCCTGGGGCCGACGGGCCACGGCAATTCGCCCTACCTGTGCTACTCGTCAATGGCGGGCAACCCGCTGTTGATCAGCCCAGAGGTGCTGTGCGATCGCGGCCTGCTCTACCCCGACGAACTCCACGACCTGGAGCATCTCTCCGCCGATTGGGTGCAGTTTGACGACGTGATCCCGCTCAAAATGCGGCTGCTGGAGCGAGCCGCCGGTCGGTTCCACGAGCTTGCCTCCGAGGACGACAAGGCGGCTCTAGCCCAGTTCAGCGAAGAGTGCCACTTCTGGGTGGATGAGTTTGCCTTCTTCATGGCGCTGAAAAATGCCCACGGTGGGGCGGGCTGGATGGAGTGGCCCAGCGCTATCGCACGGCGCGAACCCGACGCGATGGCCGAATGGCGCGGCAAACTCTCCAGCGATATTTTTTGCCAGAAATTTTTGCAGTTTGAGTTTTACCGCCAGTGGCAGGCCCTGCGCCAGTATGCCCGCGATCGCCAGATTCAGATCATTGGCGACATTCCCATTTACGTTGCCCACGACAGCGTCGACGTGTGGGCCTATCCCGACAACTTTATGCTCGACCAGGAAACGCTGGCTCCGTCGCTGATGGCTGGGGTGCCCCCCGACTACTTCAGCGAGACCGGCCAGCTCTGGGGCAATCCTACCTACAACTGGGACGTCCTAAAAGAACGAGAGTTTAACTGGTGGATTCAGCGCATCAGTGCGCTGCTGGGCTACGTTGACATTATCCGTGTCGATCACTTTCGGGGCTTGCAGGCCTACTGGGGTGTGCCCGCTGGCGAAGACACCGCCATGAACGGCCAGTGGATTGAGGCCCCCGGCACCGAACTGTTCAAAACCGTGCGCGAAAAGCTCGGCACCCTGCCAATCATGGCCGAAGACTTGGGCATGATTACCCCCGAGGTGGAGGCACTGCGCGACGAGTTCGAGTTTCCGGGCATGAAAATTCTGCACTTTGCCTTTGGCGGCAGCAGCGACAACCCCTACCTGCCCTTCAACCATGACCGCAACAGCGTGGTCTACACCGGCACCCACGACAACGACACCACCGTCGGCTGGTTTGAAAAAATGCCCGACTACGAGCGCCATCGGCTGGTGGAGTACCTGGGCTGCGTCAGCCCCGAAGGCATTCACTGGAGCCTGATTCGTCTGGCGCTGATGTCGGTGGGCAACCAGGCAATCGTGCCCCTGCAAGACGTGCTGGGCTACGGCAGCGACTGCCGCATGAACACCCCCGGCAAATCAGACGGCAACTGGGGCTGGCGCTACCGGGCCGACGCGCTGACCGATGAGATCCGCGATCGCCTGCGGTGGCTGACCGAGCTGTCCAATCGAATTCCAATAGAGGGATGAGGACGGTGAAGCGGTGAGGAGATGAGGACGGTGAGGAAGATCGCTAGAGCTTGAAACCTCCTCCCGTTATTTCACCATCCCCTCGTCTTCCCCATCTCCTCATCTCCCTCATCTTCCCCATCCCCTCTCCCTAGTGGCTCAGCGACAGCACCGGGAGGCCGCGCATCAAAATATCGGTAACCGAGATCACTCCCAGCAGCTCACCGTCTTGCACCACGGGGGCTCGCTGTACCCCAGTGTCAGACAGCACCTGGGACGCCTCTTGAATCGTGAGGTTGGGGTCCAGGGAAATACAGGGCTGCCGCATAATGTCCTGCACCAGCACCTTCTCGGGATCGTGGCCGCGGGCAACGACGGTGTAGACAATGTCGCGCTCGGTCACCATGCCAAAGGGCATGTCCTGGGAGCGGTGCTCCACCAGTAGGGCCCGAATTTGCCGCTGCTGCATCAGATCGATTGCCTCAGCCACCGTGGCACCGCTGGCGATGGTGGTGACGCGGGGAGTCATGATATCGGCAACAGTCAGCATAGGGCTCTCCAGGAAACGGTGGGGATGGGCAGCGGATGCACAGAAGATGGACAACGGTGCTAAGCCTGCCTCAATCTAGTTCATGGTCACCTTGGGGGTGGGGAGTTCCCCTTATTTCTGTACCTTTTCTTTAGATTTGATCCCCAGGCCGCCAGAAGTCGCGGACGGCCCCTGCCTTCTGCGCGGAATCCCCTGGGGGGAGGTTGATGACTTCTACTGAGGCCCCTTGCCAGAGTAGGGCGGCTTGAGCGGCAGGCGGCGGGAGCGACGCCGAAACACCTGCCGATGCCGCAACCGGCGATGGAGGTAGGTGAGAGCACCGCCTGCGATCGGCACCAGGGGCATGAGCGCCAGCCATAGGGCCGAAGGCGGGGGGGGCGGCTGCGCCACCAGCAGGGGGGTGAAACCCATGGTCTCGGCCTGGAGGAGCGGCGTAGGCAGGGCCAGAGGGGTTGGACGGCGGGCATCTTCCAGGATCTGCCAGGTTTGCTCCCCCACAATGCCGTCGGCTAAAAGGCCCTGCTGCTGCTGTAGCGATCGCACCGCCGCCGCCGTATCGGCGCCAAAGATCCCGTCGATATCTCCCAGGTAAACGCCCAGCTCGGCCAGGCTCCGCTGTAGCTGGTGGACCCGATCCCCCCGATCGCCGGACCGCAGCAGGGCGATTGCGGCGGTTGTGGGCTCCTGGGCCAGGTCGGGGGCAGCCTCAACCAGCGGTACGCCCAGGGTGAGTAGCCCCACCAGAACTGAGAGGGCGCAGCGAGCGATCGGCGTTGTCCATCGGCTGGTCATGGTATTACTCCCCAGAAAACGCCCATAGCCAGAGGGGCAACGTTAGCAGCAGACTGGCGGAGCTCAGCCCCACGCAGGTTACCGAGAGATCGCGGTCCAGGTCGTAGGCCTCGGCCAGCACCAGATTTGAAAACGCGCAGGGCATCCCCGCCTGCAAGATCATCACCAGCCGCGGTGGTCCATCAACCCCCAGCAGAGTTAACCCAATCCCCACCGCCAAAGGCAGGACCAGCATTTTGATCGCCACGGCCACGGTGGCCCGGTGCAGGTGATGCCACGACCGGAGCTGCTGAATTCTGAGTCCCATCAGCACCAGCGACAACATCACAATAGCCCAAGCCACCTGGTATAGACCCTGGTCGAGCCAGGGGGGAAGCGCGATCGCCTTCAGTCCTAACCCCAGACCAAAGGCCAGAATAATGGGATTTTGGCCCACTGCCCGTAGCCTGGTTAACCATTGTCGCCAGGAGGGCCGACTGCGGGGGCCGTTTTGATCGCTCATTTCGGTGGCCAAAATGGCCCCCAGCCCGTAGGAGCCCAGCAGCGTGCCCAGGGCATCGTAGAACAGCGCCCAGCCAAACACCCCCACCCCCAGCTGGGGCAGCAGCAGCACCACCGGGTAGCCGATGTAGCCCGTATTGCCCAGCATGGCCGCCAGGGAAAAGCTGCCCTGGGTGGGACGGGGCCACTGGGTCTGGGACGTGCGGCGAATCCACAGGCGGCTGCACAACAGCCCCAGCAGAATCGCGGCCCAGGCCACAACCGGGGCCAGATAGAGGTTGCCCGACAGGTCCGCCCGGCGCATAAACCCAATGATGCTGAGGGGAATGCCCAGCCAGAACAAAAAACGCCCCAGCCGCAGGGGCACCTGCTGGTGCAACCCCTGGGGATTGTCTCGATCGGGAGCAAAGCGCTGGAGCAGCACCCCCAGACCAATCCCGGCGCAGATACCCGCCCCAATTGGCCCATACAGGCGCATTAAAACCTCAAACGGTGGCAAAATAGCGACCTCAATGACGGCACAAAAACCTTACCTACAAACGTTGTACAGGAAGGTTCTACCGGAACGCTGCCCTGGGATTGTGGCAGGCCGGAGCGGAGGTTGGCCTCAGTCAGGGGCCAGAGGTTGCGATCGCGGCGTCAAGCGCCATAATGGGTAGAGCTTTTCCGGACGCGAAATTGCTATGTCTCCCTTCGACGATATTCCCCAGGCGGCCCGCGATGTGCCCCTTTACTCGGCTGAGGCCGAGCCCTCCTGGCTGCGACGCACCCGGATGCTGCGTCGGTTTGTGGGGCTGGCGCTGCTGGCGCTGGCGGCGGGGGGGCTGGTGGCCTGGTATCAGACCGGCGGGTTTTCTGCCGCCGAGTTTGCCCGGCCCTTTGAGGGCATGATTTCCGGAACGGAGGTGAGCCCAGGCGTAGCCGCCAGCGGTGGGGAAGCTCCGCTCAACCCCAGTCGCGACGTGGCTACCCGGCTGGCCCCCTCCAGCCGCACCCTGCTCAACCACCGGGCCTTTAGCGAAGCCCCGGTCGACGATCTGGTGCCCCTGTCGAACAACGTCAGCATTCGCCTGCGCACCGCCGCCGCCGCCCAGTACGAAGCCATGACCCAGGCCGCCGCCCGCCAGGGGATACGGCTGGTGCCGCTGTCGGGGTTTCGCTCCCAGGCGGAGCAGGAGCAAATTTTCTTTAACCTCAAGGCCCAGCGGGGCCAGGATGCCCAAACCCGGGCCGAGGTCAGTGCCCCACCGGGCTACAGCGAGCACCACACCGGCTACGCCATCGACATTGGCGATGGCAACCAGTTGGGCACCCACCTCGACACCACCTTTGTCGATACCCGAGCCTACCAGTGGCTCGAAACCAATGCCGTGCGCTACGGCTACGAAATTTCCTTCCCGCCGGACAATTTTCAGGGGGTGGCCTTTGAACCCTGGCACTGGCGCTTTGTGGGCGATCGCACCAGTTTGGAAATCTTTTACAGCAATTGATCTGAACCAGCCTAGGATGGTCAGAGCCGACCACACCCGGCCCCAAAAAACCGGCTAGGGGCTACAACCCATGATTTGTGAACGTTTAGCCGCTACGTCTGGCCACTAACTGCTGACAGCCCCCAGCAACCGCTGACTTGGTATTACGTCCATGGCTCTTGTGCGGCAAAAAGTTTCACAGTACCTGTCCAGGCACAGGACCAGGTCAACGGCGGGGGTCAGGCGGGTGGCCAAGGAAGCCATGCCCTGGACGCTGGTGGGCCTGGTGGTAGCGGCAGGCCTGGGCCTGAAGTCCCTGCACGCTGGGCTGGAGACGGCGATCGCCAACCGTCTTCAGCAGCCTGTTCAGCTGGGGGGCGTCACCGGGTTGGCGGCGGGGGGCGTGGTGTTGGGCAAAACGGTGCTGCCGGGGGGAGACACCGGGGGGCTGACCGGGCAGATCGAGGCCATGGCCATTTCGCTGGACTGGCCAGCCCTGCTGCACCGGGGCGAGGTGCGGGGGGCTGTCACCCTGGTGCGGCCCGACCTGGCGATCGCGCTGCCGGAGGAGGGCAGCTGGCTGAGCTGGCCC
This sequence comes from Leptolyngbya sp. KIOST-1, assembly GCF_000763385.1. NCBI lineage: Bacteria > Bacillati > Cyanobacteriota > Cyanophyceae > Leptolyngbyales > Leptolyngbyaceae > Leptolyngbya > Leptolyngbya sp. KIOST-1. Next base: position 1,345,527 of record NZ_JQFA01000004.1, on the reverse strand, counting down.
TGGGAACCGCAGGAAGAGGCTACAGCCCGACGGCGGGTAACGGTAGAGGCCTTTCAAATTGAAGACGGTCGGTTCACCCTGACCGCCGGGAGTGGCTCGGCTCGGGAGGTGGCGATCGCCCTCCAGGCAGTGCAGGCCACCGTTCGCCGGGGAGGGGAGCCTGGGGTTCCCCAGCCGCCGCCGGTGACGTTTGCCCTGACCGGCCAGATTGAGCAGGGGCACCTGCACACCAGCGGCACCGTCGATCTGGCCCGGCGATCGCTCCAGGCGGATCTGCACACCCAGAACCTGCCCCTGACCAGCCTCAATGCCCTGCTGCCGACGGCGATCGCCCTCCAGGCTGGCACCCTCGACAGCGACCTGCGGCTGACGGCTCCCCTCGCCAGCACGGTTGCCGAACCCGGCCTCGATCTCCAGGGGCAGGTGACGCTGCAGGTCGGCCCGACTCAGCTGGGGCAGCTGATCACGCCCGTGGAGCGAATCCAGAGCACCGTGGCATTTCAGGGCCAGCGGGTGGCCCTGGCCGACACCGAGCTGCAGGTCGGGCCGCTGACCCTACAGGCGGCAGGCCACGTAGACCCTGAAACCGGCTACGACCTGACGGCCCAGGTGCCGCCGATCGCCGCCGCCGATCTGCAGCCGCTGCTGGGCGATCGCCTGCCCGTCGACCCCGGCCAGCCCTGGCAGTGGCAGGCCCGGCTGACGGGCACGCTGCGAGAGCCCAGCCTCGAGATTCAGCCCGACCCAGCCCTGTTGCCCCCGGGGCAGTTGCCGATCGACCCCGGTCTGGTGGCGGTGACCCTGGGGATGCAGGCCCAGGGGCTGCCCACCCGCGACTGGATCGCGCCGATTGAGGGAGCTACCTACCGCTTTGAGGCCGATGGGGCCTGGTTTACCCTCAGCGATGGCACTGTAGTTCCCCCCCTTTCGGAGGCCGCCTACCAGCGGGCCAGCGGGGTGCTGGGCAGCGCCCTGCGTCCGGCCCTCGATCGCAAGTTTTTCTGGTTTTTGCAGACCAGCCCCTACGTCACCGCGATCGCCGCCGACCTGGCCCAGGACAAGCTGCTGGCCTACCGTCAGGGCGGCCGCTTCGACACCAATCGCTTCTTTCTAAACTATTTTGTGCCGGTCTACGCCGAGTCGAGCCGGGCGGCGGGGCTCGACCCCGGCGAGGCCCTGTGGATGCTTGACCACTCCCTGCGCACCCTGCACGACCCCCTGCTGCGCCACCCCGATGCCCGCCCCATCACGGCTGGGGCGGGCACCGTGGGCTCGTTTTGGGCGGGCGAGCAGCTGCTGTCCATGCAGCAGTTGCTCACCCGTCCGCTGCTGGCCCGGTCGGGGCCAACCGGGCAGCTGGCGCGTTTGGCGGTGCTGAGACAGCTGGAGTCCTCCACCTCCCTGGAGAGTCGGCAGCTGTCGAGCACCCCCGAGCTGATGTCAAAAATTCCCAATGTCACCTTTGGGGCCGAGGAGGGGGCGATCGCCCTGGCCCTGGGCATGATGCGGTTTGAGGGCGACGGCATCTACCCGGCCCCGCTGCGATCGCTGGCGGCCGCGATCGAGCAAAACGAGCGGGATAAGCACGCCCTCAGAACGACTGTCACGGGCAGGCTGGAGCGGTTGATCGCCGAGGAGCGCTCCCGGCTGGACTTTGCCCTGCTGCAGTTCGGCGATCGCGACTGGGCCAGCGTGGGTATGGGGCAGCGCCTGTTTCCCGGCGGCGCGAGTCAGCTCAACGGCGGCAACACGCTGTCGGTGATGGTCTCCCGGCAGGAGAAAGCGGGCTACCCTCTGGGGGTGGCCTATCAGACCAGTCGCCTGCTGCTGCTGGAGCTGCTCTACGGCGCTCCCCCAGGGCCAGAGGGCGATCGCATTCGGTACGCCGTGCTCAAAGACCACGCCTTTAGCCGCCAGTTCTGGCAACGCCTGGCCGACAAAGAACCGCTGCTAGCCGCTCGCCTGGGCGCGATCGCCGCCGATATTCGCGCCTACGAACAGCTGGCCCAGCAGGGGGCCAGCCTGCACGAGGCGTTCTACGCCGCCCTGGTCACCGCCGATCAAGACATCGGCGTCAGCGCCACCCTGAAGCAGGCGGTGGGGTTTCAGGCCCACCTGGCCCGGCTGCTGGACCAGGCTTTTGCCCCCGCCAACCCCGCTGACCCACGCTACCGCGCCTTTCGCCGCAGCCTGGCCATGTACCTGCGGGAGGCCCCCGACATCTCGGTCTACGGCGGCAGCGAGGCGGCCCTGCGCGCCTATGCCCAGGAAACCCTCAACGTGCAGGAGCTGATCGCCGTCGATGTCGCCGATGCCCCCCGGATTCGGGCCCTGGCCCGGCTGTACCAGGCGGCTCTGGTCCACGGCCTGATCGGCGAGTGGGATGTCGTTGGCTTCCAGCGCATTTTGCTGACCGGGGCGCTGCTGGCGGCCGGGGTGGAACGTGCCGCCCTGCCTGCCGAGCTCCAGGGCGTCGGGTTTCCCGACCCTGAGTTTCGCCGCGACCTGCTGTTTGTGGTGGGGGTAGAGGGAATTCAGGTGGAGGCCACCCGGCTGGGGGTGCAGGCCCACGACCATCGGGTGGCCTTTCAGCCCGCTCCTCGCCCCGGCTTTCGCACCCCCCCGCTGAACGGGGCCGACCCGGCCAGTTGCCCCACCGAACCCTACATCGCCGCGATCGCCCTGGGAGCCGCCACCGCCTTTGTGTGGGATGCCGACACCCAGCGGGTGATGCTGCGGCGGGGCAGCACCCGCTGCCCCCTGGCCGAAGGCTGGACGGCCCTGGTCTTTCCGGCACTGCTGGACACTGTGCCCATCGAGCACTCCGAGGCGGGCCGCGATCGCCTCCAGGACAGCCTACAAACCGCCAAACGGCTGGAGGCCGGAATCTTTTGACGCCCTGGCCCCCGCCTCCCATCCCCGCTACCATAGAGAAACGCGGGTCGCTGGCTGGCCTGGGGCAGCCCGGGCGGCCTGGCGAGTCAGCCCTGTCCATTTCGAGAAACCTAAATGCGTGACACCACCCTCAACACCATTGCCGTGGTCATCTTTGGGGTGACCATGGCTAGCCTGCTGGGGCCCATCGTCCATCTGTCGCCAGCGGTGGTGGCGGTATTTGCCGCCGTGGGGCTGGGGGTGTTCAGCCTCGATCAGCTGGGTCTGGGGGGGCGAATTGGCGATATTTTGATGGACGCGGTGGCCTGGGCGGCCCCTGAACACCGCCAGCGGGTGCTGCACCACGAGGCGGGGCACTTTTTGGCAGCGGTGTTGCTGGATATTCCCATCGAGGCCTACACCCTCAACACCTGGGAGGCCTGGAAGCAGGGCATTCCCGGCCAGGGAGGCGTGGTGTTTGGCCCCACCGACTTGGCGGCCCTGGCCGGGCTGACCCCCCAGAGCATCGATCGCTACTGCCAGGTGTGGATGGCGGGGATTGCCGCCGAGCAGATGATCTACGGCGACGCCCAGGGGGGGAGCAACGACACCGCCGCCCTGACTCTGTTCTGGCAGACCCTGGGGCGATCGCCCGCCGAAGCTCCCCTCAAGCAGCGCTGGGCTGCGCTCCAGGCCAAAACCCTGCTGGACAGGCACCGCGCCGCCTACGACGCGCTGGTGATCGCCATGGGCGATCGCGCGTCGGTGGCCGACTGCTGCGCCCTGATCGAGGCGCACCGCACGCCCCTGGAGACGGCTTAGGACGTGTCATCAATTGTGGCTAAACTTTTTGCAGCACAAACAGGCTGCCCTGGTTGCCGCGCCCGATGCGCAGGTCATCGTCCAGGTAGGTGACCTCCAGCCAGCCCGACGAGCGATCGGGGTTAATGGCAAAGTCGATACCCTGGAGCCAGGAAAACTTTGGGGTCGTCTGCAATGCTTGGATGAATTGGGCTGGGGATTGGTAGCCCAGGGGCTGCCTGAGGCCGACAACGCCGCGCTCAAAGCGCACATTCACCCGGCTAGTCGAGACCGGCTCCAGGGACGCCGCCACCGCGACTAGCCCCGAGAGCAGGGGCGGCCCGTTCACCTCGGCAATATTGTAAATGCGGTTTTCAGCCAGGCGAATGCACTGGTAGATCGGGCCGAGGGAGGCCAGGGGCACACGATCGATGTTCAACAGCTCGCGGCTGGTGGTGTAGAGCAAGCGCCAGTCACCGTTGAGGCGATCGCTGGCCTGGAGCGGGTCGGGGGTGGGGTTACGGCCCTCCAGGGTAACAGCGGCCGCCTGAATCGCGGCGCGATCGCTGGGGCTGCAGTTAATCCCCCGATTCACTCCAGCGACGGCATCGAGTAGCTCCGTTTTGCCCAGCATAGCCCCAGTTCCTACAGCAGTGCGACGGCAGGCCCAAAGGCACAAACCCAGAGGCATGATAAGGCAAAACTTCAGCGGGCCGCAGCCTTAGGTCTCTGCTACGATGGAATGTCTGCGTCTTATCTCTGTGTCTTGCTATAGGCCTCGCTATGTCTGAAAAGTACTACAACCCGTCTCTGCGCCAGGTGCCCCGCAGCGCCAAGGCACCCATTTTACCCTCCTCCGGCGACTCCTCTATTCTGCACTGGCTGGAGAGCATTGGTCGTCTGCGCAGCCGCGACGTGGTTGAGAATATTCCCGACGAAGCCGAGAACGAGGAAATTTCAGACCTGATGGGCAACGACGACAGCTTCGACGACGACGAGGATACCGATCTCGCCCTCGACGATGACGAGGACTAGATCCTCGATAGGTTGTGGCTAAGCCGTGGGCGTTTAGCCTGCATTTTTCCTGAGATAACCGAACGGCTTGTCATTCCCTCGTTGATGGGGATTTACTCTGGTGAAAGTGATCTCAGGTTAGTTCTCGTATTGATGGGATTGACAGCCGCTGACGGGCCGTTTCGCAAATTTAGCGATGGCCATTGCGCTGAGGGCATTGGTCCCTGGGACAGTTAAAAACTGGGGCAGCACAGTAGCGTACAGCCATCGCCTCAAGCGCATCGACCAGGCTCTAATCGTTCAAGCGATGGCCATGGTTTGGGCTAAAGCCTTGGTGCGCGGTTGTTCAGCGCCGCTGTTCTACAAAACTGTGATTAGCGGTAGGCCTGGAGTACTGGCTAAAAATGGGGCTCCGTGCTGGTCTTTGATCCGCTCCACCTTGAGCGATCAGGGGGGTTCGCCCCACTTTTAGCCATTTTCGCCATTAAGTGTTGTTAAACTTCGCCGCTAAATGAGACCATTCATTTAGACTTCTTGACTATTTCCTGCCGCCGGGCGTAGTCAATTGGAAGATCATCCAGTAGACTTCCTGTGGTGTGAGGCGTGACGCAATTGAGGAATCGTTCGTGGATGCGAAGTTTTTAGCATCGAAGCGGCTGTCGCTAAACGGCCAGACATTATTTTGGCTGCTGGGTTTGGGGCTGAGTGCCGCCGCCGTCACCGTCGATGGCTTTTTGGGCAATCCGGTGAGTCTGGGGGCATCGATCGCAGTGCCGTTTCTAATCGCGGCCCTGATCAGCAGTCTGGTCGGGTTTTCGGCGGTGCCCCTGCTGCGGGCACTCAAAACCGGCCAGTTTATTCGCCAGGAAGGCCCCCAGGGCCACCTGAAGAAAGCGGGTACACCCACCATGGGTGGTGCCTTCTTTGTGCCGGTTGCAGTGCTGGTAGCCCTGTTGGGAACTGGTTTTGCCCCGGACGCGGTGGCGGTCTCGTTGCTCACCCTGGCCTACGGGGCCATCGGCTGGGTCGACGACTGGCAGGTGATTCAGCGTCGCTCTAATAAAGGTATTTCCCCCCGCACCAAGCTGGTGCTGCAAATTGCCCTGGCGGTGATCTTCTGCCTGTGGGTGCTCAGCAGTCAGCCCGTCGGGCTCACCACCGTTGCCCTGCCGCTGGGTTTGGGCCTGCCCCTGGGCTTCCTGTTCTGGCCCCTGGCTGGGTTTGTGCTGGTGGCCGAGAGCAATGCCACCAACCTCACCGACGGTCTAGACGGCCTGATGGGCGGCACGGGCGCGATCGCATTTATGGGCCTGGCCGCCATTGTGGCCCCCACCCATCCCGACCTGATGGTCTTCTGTGCCGCCATGGCCGGGGCCTGTCTAGGCTTTTTGCTGCACAACCACAATCCTGCCCGGGTCTTTATGGGCGATACGGGGTCCCTGGCCCTCGGCGCGGCTCTCGGGGCTGTCGGCATTCTCAGCGGCAATCTGTTTGCCCTGCTGGTGCTCACCCTGCTGTTCTTTGCCGAAACCCTGTCGGTAATTATTCAGGTCGCCTACTTTAAGGCCACCAAAGGCCCCGATGGCGTGGGCAAGCGCTTCTTCAAAATGGCCCCCCTGCACCACCACTTTGAGCTGTCGGGTTGGTCAGAGACTCAGGTGGTAGCGGTGGCCTATGCCGTGACCACTGGGCTGGCGCTGATTGCCCTCCAGCTGCGGTAGCCAGTCAGGTCAGCCTTAGATATCTCGCCATGGATAGCTCCAACCTGCGGCCCCTCGGTACTCCCCCCAACGCCTGGTGGGTCAACGAACAAGCCGCCGACATCAGTCGCCAGGAACTCCAGCCCCGGTTGGCCAACCTCACCACCGATACCAAGCAGGTCCGGTTTGACCTCAGCAAAACCGCCTGTCTGGTAATTGACATGCAGAACGACTTTTGCCACCCCGACGGCTGGCTGGCCAGCATTGGGGTCGATGTCGCCCCGGCTCGGCGGGCGATTCCGCCGCTGCAAACCCTGCTGCCCCAGCTGCGATCGGCCCAGGTGCCGGTGGTGTGGGTGAACTGGGGCAATCGGCCTGATCTGCTCAACATCAGCGCCGGGCTGCGGCACGTCTACAACCCCAGCGGGACCGGGGTTGGCCTGGGTGACCCCCTGCCGGCCAACGGTGCCCCGGTGCTGACTAAGGGCAGTTGGGCCGCGGCGGTGGTGGATGAACTAGAGGCTCAGCCCCAGGACATTTGGGTCGATAAGTACCGCATGAGCGGCTTTTGGGACACGCCCCTGGATAGCATTCTGCGCAATCTCGGTAAAACCACCCTGCTGTTTGCCGGGGTGAATGTGGACCAGTGTGTCATGGCCACCCTGCAGGACGCCAATTTCCTTGGCTACGACTGTATTTTGCTGCGGGACTGCAGCGCCACCACGTCCCCCGACTACTGCGCCCAGGCCACGGTATACAACGTCAACCAGTGCTTTGGGTTTGTGGCAGACAGTGGGGCGATCGCCGCCGCCCTGGCTACGGGGTAGCCGCGGTCAACGCCAGATCCAGGATTGCTAACCAGGATTTTCAAAAAAAGATAACCTCTTTTGCGCTCTCTTCATTTGCGCTCTCTTCATTTGCGCTCTCTTCATTTGCGCTCTCTTCATTTGCGCTCTCTTCATTTGCGCTCTCTTCAACCGAGTACTCGTCCACCTGTTGCTGGATCGAGTCTGGACCTAGCGTCTGCGGGTGAGACAGTAGCGGATCTTCGATAATACACGTAAACTATAGGCCAGCTTTGGTCTTGGTGCGGTCTGTGGTAGGTTTTGTCAGCCTCCCATCGCCCTGCGTCGGTCGTAACCAGCCCCACTGACCTGGCGACAAAACTTTTTTGACCAAAGCTGGTGCACGCGCTGAAATTTGAACTACCCTTGGGCAGACCAAATTTCAGCCTTGTTTTTACTCTCCAACGCCCCTTCTACCGTCATCATGAACGTACCTTTTTCTTCCGAATCTACGTATCCAGGGACCGTTGCCCCGGAGGCCCCCCAGGGCGGTCGGCAGGCTCCTTCGGTGCCCATTTCGGTGTACCGTGAGCTGGCCACAGAGCTGCGGGCGACCCAGGCTATGGTCGATTCGCTCACCCACCAAAATCAGCAGCTGAATCAGCAAAATCAGGTGCTGCGCCAGGAGATGATTCGCTTTGCCGACTCGGCGGCCCGCCTCAAGCAAGCGATCGAGGTGAGCCAGCCCCAGCCCCTGGAGGTGGCTGCCAGCGGGCCTGTCAACCTGGAAGCCCAGGCGATCGCCCCCACCTACCCCATGCCCATGGCCCCCGCGCCGATGGATGAGGAACCGTCGGTGTCTTTGCCCGAGCGGCTGTCTGAGTCGGTGGGCGAGGGGGTCTCCACCCTGGCCACCCAGTTGACCCAGATGGTGAAGAAGCCCAAGGCTAAAAAAGCCGCGAAGAAGCCCCCCCAACGCCCTCCTGCCCCGATGCCCCAGCGCTACTACACCGAAGAGCGCATCGACCCCAACCGCCCCGGGCAGCTGAGCCAGCGCCCCAAAGATCTGAGTGGACTGTGGTTGGCGGCCACCATTTTGCTCATTGTGGTCAGCGCCTTTGGGGCCGGCTTTTTGATCATGAAGCCGCTGCTGAACAACGCTCGCTAGGGCTTGAAATGCGCTCTAGGGCTGCTGTCACCCTGGCTGCCGCCTGCTCTCCTCCACTTTTGTAGCGAGTGATGCAGTATTCTAGGGGGCAAGCCCGATAAACATAGACCGAAGCTAAACAAAAATCGCTGAAGCACCTTGTTTGATCTATGAAAAAAATAGAAGCCATCATTCGCCCCTTTAAGCTCGATGAGGTCAAAATTGCCCTGGTCAATGCGGGTATCGTCGGCATGACCGTTTCAGAGGTGCGCGGCTTTGGTCGCCAGAAAGGGCAAACCGAGCGCTACCGCGGCTCTGAGTACACCGTAGAGTTTTTGCAAAAGCTCAAGATTGAGATTGTGGTTGAAGAGGCCCAGGTGGACATTGTGGTCGACAAGATTATTTCCGCCGCCCGCACGGGTGAAATTGGCGATGGCAAAATCTTTGTCAGCCCCGTCGATGAGATTGTGCGTATCCGAACCGGGGAGAAAAACACCGAGGCCGTGTAGCTTGCCTGGCTGTACCGATAGGTGACAACTCAAGCTCAGGCGCAGCCGAATGCTGCGCCTTTTTTGTGGGGAGTTTTGTTGCTGCTAGTATCGGTTGGCGGAGGTGTAACCACTTTGGCTAGGGTGTCAGATGTCAGGCGTTAGGTGTCGGGTATCGGGTATAGCTAATGCTTTGTGGAGGTGGGTTAGGTGCTGGCCTCTCTGGCGACGGCGATGTGGTTTGCTGCTGCCAGACAACTCTGGAGGCGATCGCAGATCTGATCCCCTTTTGGTAAACGCTTTCCCCAGGAAGATAATCGATGGCCGTGACGCAACCTCCAGATTATGAGCCTCCCCAGGATCAGCCCCCCGAAGCAGGGCCAGATCGGCAGATTCAGGCGTTGCTCGACCCCTTCGGACGCTTTGGGGTAGAGCTGGGCCTGGAGCGCATTCAGCGGTTGCTGGCGGCCCTGGACAACCCCCAGGACCAGGTGCCGCTGGTGCACGTGGCGGGGACCAACGGCAAGGGGTCGGTGTGCGCCTACCTGTCGGCGGTGCTGAAGGCGGCGGGCTACCGGGTGGGGCGCTACACCTCGCCCCACCTGGTGAGCTGGCGAGAGCGAATTGCGGTGAACGACCTGCCAATTCGCTCCGAAGCGCTAATTCAGCGGCTGCACCAGGTGGTGGCCGCCATCGACCCGGCGTTGCCCTCGCCAACCCAGTTTGAGGTGTTGACCGCCGCCGCCTGGCTGCACTTTGCCGAGACTGGCGTCGATGTAGTGGTAATGGAGGTAGGGCTGGGGGGACGGCTCGATGCCACTAACGTAGTGAATGCGCCCCTGGTCAGCGTGATTACCTCCCTGAGTCGGGAGCACTGGCAGCGGCTGGGCCCTACCCTGGCCGATATCGCCTTTGAAAAGGCGGGGGTGCTCAAGCCAGGCCGACCCGCAATTATTGGCCCTCTGCCCCCGGCGGCAGAGGCGGTGGTGAAGGCGCGCCTGGCCGATCTGGGCTGCCCGGCGGTGTGGCCTGCCCCGGCGGTATCCGCAGGCCCCGGCCTGGTCCGCTACGGCTCCGCTGAAGATGGGATTACCTATCCGCTGGTGCTGCTGGGGGAGCATCAGCGGGTGAATTCGGCCCTGGCGATCGCGGCCCTCCAGAGCCTGCGCCACCAGGGCTGGGATATCTCTGACGAGGCGATCGCCACGGGCATGGGCCAGGCCCGCTGGCCCGGCCGCCTGCAGTGGGTGCAGTGGGGCCAGCCAGCCTACCCACTGCTGATCGACGGAGCCCACAACCCCGCCGCCGCCGGAGTGCTGCGCCAGTACGTAGATAGCTGGTGGGCCAGCCAGCTCAACCCGCAGCCGACGGCGTGGCTGATGGGCATGCTGGCTACCAAGGACCACGGCGATATTTTTGCCGCTCTGCTGCGCCCGGACGACACCCTGCACCTGGTGCCCGTGCCGGGCCACGAAACGGCAGCGCCTGAGGAGCTAGGGGCGATCGCGCGATCGCTCTGTCCAGAACTAGCCCACTGTCAGATCCACCCTTCCCTCCGCGACGGACTGCTGGCCCTGGGCCAAAGCCCCAGCCCGCTCAGGGTGCTGTGCGGATCGCTGTATCTGATTGGCCATTTTTTGGCCACCGAACCCTATCGGGAGCGGTCCTGAGCCTCATCGGCCCACGGCGAACTCGTCGAACTTCACCACCGCAGAGCCGGGCGATCGCGTGTCGAAGTAATAGCTGCTGACGGTACCTGCCCCGGTATCAAACACGCTAAAGACGGTGATGTCATTGCTGGCGATGTAGGGCTGCGGGTTGCCGCTGTCGTCGCGCAGGGGGACCAGGGTGGGCACCACGGGTTCCAGGCCGTTGGGGTCGCCCTGGGCGATGTAGTCGGTGGGGGGGTAGGTCACCGCCGAACCCTCCAGGGTCTGAGGCGGTACCGGACGGGCCGCATCTTTCCAGAAGGCTCCGTAGGAGTTGCCGACGTTTGAGGTTTCCAGGTAGTGGGTGCCCTGGGGCGACACAAACCGATTCCACAGGTGCGAGTGGCCGTAGAAAACCAGGTCTACCCCAGCCTGCTCCAGCAGCGGCACCAGGTCGCGGGCAATGTGGTCGTCGGCGCGGGGATACTCGTAGCGTACGGCGGTAAGGCGGCCCGCCCCATCGCGATCGTAGCGGGGCATCGGGGTAGTAAACGGGGGCACAATGTTGTCGCCCAGGGTGTGGGGCGGGTGGTGCAGCATCACCACTTTGTATCTGGCCTGGCGAAAGGCGTCGCTGGCCAGTTCCCGCTCCAGCCACTGGTACTGCAAACTGCCCCGCTCGATGGGCTCAAAGATGTGCTGACCGTAGCCCCAGTTTTGCGGGGTGTTCAGGTCGGCTTCGCGCTCCTGGTAGCGCCCCCGCACCGTGGCGCTCACATTGAAGGGTCGCCAGATCTGGGTGACGTAGAGCGACACCAGTCGCACATCGCCCAGGGTAATGGCGTAGTAACGGCTGGTGGTCTCAGGGCGATCGGGGTTCGGCACCTGGGTTTTTGGCAGGCTAAACAGGGCCTCGTAGGTCTCGCTGTTGAAGGAATTGTCGATGATCCACTGGCGGCGCAGTTCAGGGTCGCCGCTGGGGTTAAACAGGTCGGCATTGGCCTCGTACAGGCCGACTGCCGCCGACCGGGGAATGGGCTGGTTGAACTGCTCCCCCAGGGGCGCAGTGGCGGCAAAGCGCCCCATCACCTCGTGGTTGCCCAGGGCGGGAAACAGCGGCGCGTGCTGGATAATTTCGCCCCCCCGATAGCTCACCGTGCGACCGTTGCGCTCCAGGGCGTAGCTGGTATTGCCCTGCAAACAGGGGAAAAACCCGCAGCCCCGGCTGTCGTCAAACCATTCGGAGGCGCGATCGGGAATGTTGACCAGATCGCCCGCAAAAAACACTGCATCTACCCGGCCCAGGGTTTCGGCCACCTTTTGCAGATTGGCGGCGGTCATGGGCATGTTTTGGTGGTCGGAGGTGAGTAGGATCTGGAGTGGCTGGCCAGGGATGGGGGCTCCAGCTAACGTAAACACCCGGCTTTCCGCCACTGTACCGTCCGGGCCGGTGCTGGCGACCCGGTAGGGCACCCGTTGCCCCGGCGGCAGCCCCGTCACGGTGGCTTCGTGCCGCCAGATGGGCCGTGGCACCGTCTGCTGGAGATCAGCAAAGTTGGGATGGTCGATCCGGGACTGGGCGTCCTCGCGGGTGCGGGTCAGCTGGGTGGTGAGTGCCGGGGCCTGGTTGGGTAAGTTAGCGTCGGGGGATTGGTCGGGCGACCCCCACCGGACCTGGTGGTTTTGGCCTTCAAACTCGGTAAACCACACCACTCGCACTGCGCCAGGGGTGGGGTACTGCAAAAACGGATCGGTCAAGAGCTGGGTGGACACGGTAGTCAGGTTAGAGGTGGGATCAGGGGGGGACAGACGGGGCTCCAAAATAATCAAGAGCAGGGTAGTGAGCACCAGCAACAGGCCTGCCGACAATAGGGTCAAGTCTTCTCGCCGCATTGATTTAAGCCTTTTTGTGACAAGCCTCGACAGCCCTAGGGCGTGTCATCAATTGTGGCTAAAAGTTCGGTATATCAAACTTTGCCACGCCCGACCCAAACGCCAGGCTAGGGGCTGTAACCCTTAATTTTTAGCGCTTAGCAGCTAATTGATGACAGCCCCTAGGGTAACGGCAAATAACGACAGTATAAAAACTGTCTGTTCATCAGTAACGCGGTTTGCAAGATGTGCCACCTTTAGAACGGCAAGAACTGGAACAGCAAAAACTGGAACGCTGACATCACGATTGCGGAGCAACGGGTATGACCATGGCATTTCCTCTCAAACTCAGGGCGGGTAAGCGCGCGCTCCGGTGGTCCGGGGGGGGCCTGCTGGCGCTGGTTTCGATTGGGATGCACGGCCTGCTGCTGGGTATGCCCATGCCTGCGTCTTCGCCAGAGCCCCAGGACGAGTTGGCGGCAATCGATCCTGCGGCAGTGATTGATGTCGTGCGGCTGCCCGCCCCGTCTGCCCCTGAAGCCGAGGAGGTGACTACTCCTGCGGCACCTGCTTCTGCGGCAGCTGCCCCAGCGGCACCCGCTCCCGCTTCCCCCCAGGCAGCGGCACGCACTGTTCAGCCGGCTCCAGCCGTGCCCCAGCCCCAGCCAACGCCCCCTGCCACCCCGGAGCCAGTCGCCCTGGAGCCGGTCCCCTCCGAGCCCCTGCCAGCCACCCTCGACGATCGCCTGCGCGACCCGGCCCAGTACCAGTTCAACCAGCAGGCCAAATCGCTCAGCAGTGACGACATCAATTTCCATGTGGCCGTTGTGCCCCAGTGGTTAGAAACCGAAAGCCAGGGGCTCAGCGATCGCGACATCCCCGTCCTGGGTCAAAAACTGGCTCCCCTTCAGGTTCCCTACCCGATCAATACCTGCCTGGTGCCGCCCCCCGCCGAGGGCCTGGTGGGGGTGATTGTGTCGGCCTCCGGAGCCCTGGTAAAAGCCCCCGTGCTGCTCGACAGTACGGGCTACACCGTGCTGGATGAAAAGGCCCTGGAGCTGGTGCTACAGCGCACCTTCGCACCCCAAACTGGACCAATGCCAAACCCCCAGGCCCACTGGCTGCCGGTGCAAGTCCAGTACGATGGCACCAACTGCACCCCTTAAGGAAATCTTTAGCCCCCCCTCAGGGTAGAGGCATGGGAGGCCGGACCTTGTCATAGTGGCATCTAAGTCGACTGCCGCTAGTGATGTTCCCATGGCTCAAGCTCTTTCTACCTCCAGTAACTCCGTTCAGGCATACCTGAAGGAAATTGGCCGCATTCCCCGACTCACCCGTGACGAAGAAATTTCGCTGGGCAAACGGGTGCAGCGGCTGAACCAGCTCAACGCGATCGCAGCCAAACTCGCCAAAACCCTCGGTCACGACCCCTCAGCCGAAGACTGGGCCGATGCCGCTGACCTGTCTGTGAACGACCTGCAGGAGCAGCTGGAGCTGGGTGAGGCCGCCCGCCGCCGCATGGTGGAGGCCAACCTGCGACTGGTGGTTTCGATCGCGAAAAAGTACACTAAGCGCAACCTGGACCTGATGGATCTGGTTCAGGAAGGCACCCTGGGGCTGCAGCGAGGCGTAGAGAAGTTTGACCCCACCAAGGGTTTTCGTTTTTCGACCTACGCCTACTGGTGGATTCGGCAGGCGGTCACCCGGGCGATCGCCGAGAAAAGCCGCGCCATTCGCCTGCCCATCCACATTTTTGAAAAGCTGACCAAAATCAAGCGGGCCCAGCGCCACCTGGCCCAGGAACTGGGCCGCACCGCCACCCTGGAAGAGGTGGCCAACCATCTGGAGATGCCCATTACCCAGGTGCGCCAGTTTCTGTCCCAGTCGCAGCAGCCGATGTCGCTCAACGCCATGGTAGGCGACAAGGGCGACACCGAACTGGCCGACATGCTGGAAGACGACCAGGGGCGATCGCCTGAGGACTACGCCGCCCAAAACAGCCTCCAACAAGATATCTTCCGCATTCTCGATCGCCTCACCCCGCAGCAGCGAGAGGTGCTGGTGCTGCGGTTTGGCCTCGGCACCGGGGAGGGGCTGTCGCTCTCCAAAGTGGGCCAGCAGCTCAACGTCAGCCGCGAGCGAGTGCGCCAGATCGAGCGCGACGCGATTAAAAAGCTGCGCTACGCCCGCCACGACCTGAAGGCCTATCTGGCTGGTTAGGTTGGGCCAGGCCACCGGCTAAGGCAGGGTCAGGGGCAGAGCCTCTGGCCCACTTTTGCGCTTGCGAGCGTTTAAGTAACCGAGTCCAATTAATTGTAAGAAGAGGGTTTACGGTATACGGTTTGCAGTTCTGCCTTGCACCGTATACCTTGCACCGTGCACCCCCAACATCTTCTGGATGAGACAGCCCCTAGAACGGCAGCTTCTTCTTGTTGGCCTTGTCGCTGTCGTAGTCCAGTTCCTTCAGCTTTTTCATTATCCGGCTGAAGTACTCCTGCATGTAGTCTTCCAGGGTGGTGATCTCCTCTTTGGGAATATCAAACACCTGGTAAACCTCGTCCATGGGAGCATCGAGGGGCTGGCTGCCGGCGACCACCTCCACAAAGGCGAGACGGTCGGCAAAATTCCAGCCCCACTGAAAGAACTGCGCCACCTTGCGAATCGCCCGCAACAGATCCAGGGAAATGCGCGAAACCCTGGCCTCCTGACCGCACTTGCGCTCGCACAGGCGCATGATTTCGTAGGCACCCCAGGCACGGGTGCCCGCCAGCGGAAAGCTGCGGTTCTCTGTCGCAGGGATAGACAGCGCCTTGACGGCGAACCGGGCAATGTCCTGGGTATCCATGTAGGCGATCGGGGCCGCTTCTCCCATCACCCAGATCGGCTGTTTTTCGAGAATGGGAATGGCGTACTGGCCAATCAGGCCCTGCAGAAAGCCACAGGGCTGAAGAATGGTGTAGTTGAGCCCCGACTCGGCCAGAAATTTCTCGGTGCAGCGCTTGACGTTCATCAGCGGCACATGGGGAAACTTTTCGGAGTTAAGAATTGAGAAAAAGATGAATCGCTGAATGCCAGCGTCGCGGCAGGCCTTGATTAAATTGACTTTGCCGTGCCAGTCCACATCCATCACCGACTCCGACGGGCGGGCGGTGGCGGCATCGATAACGGCCTCAATGCCCTCAAGGGCGGGGGGCAGGGTTTCTGGCCTGGAGAGGTTACCCCGCACCAGTTCTACCCCCCACTCCCGCAGAAAAGCCGCTCGTTGAGCGCTTCTGACTAGGCAACGAACCTCATGCCCTTCGTCCAGGGCACGGCGGGCAATTTGCCTGCCAAGGGTGCCGGTAGCGCCAACGACCAATACTTTCATGAGGGAAATGATACAAAAGTTAACTTCCTTTCAGAATATCAGATGGCTCCCCCGGATACACCCCCGGCGACAAAATCTACTCCTCGCCGCCCTGTACCCGCAGCATTAGAAAGCCAATGCCCAGGCCCACCAGGGTGAGGGTAAAAATTGTGATCGCCGTACTAAAAATTTCGCCGCCCATACGCTCTCCTTCCACAGCACTATAGTAATCAGGCAGTAACAGGGCCAGTTGCCCGGCCCACCAGCGGTTGACGTAACCCCTGGCCGCCCTTATTTTAGACCAGTTTGGGACCACCCCCTGCGCCTATGACCACCCCTGCGACTTCGATGTTGAACCAGCTGCCGCTGCGCCCCCGGCTGGCAATCACCCTGGGCGACCCGGCGGGGATTGGGCCAGAGGTGGTGCTAAAGGCGCTGGGGGCAAAGGATTGGGCCGCGATCGCAGACATTGCCCTACTGGGCACGCGATCGCTGCTCGAACAGACCCACCAGGCCCTCCAGCAATCCACCTACGGTGGCCCCATCCCCGACCTGGACGCCCTGCCCCTGGTTGACATGCCGCCGCCCCTGCCCCTGGAGCGAGTGACCTTTGGCCAGGCCGCCGCCGCCACCGGGGCCGCCAGCTTTGCCTATCTCAAGATGGCGATCGCGGGAGCCGTTGCGGGCCAGTACGATGCGATCGTCACCGGACCAATTGCCAAGTCGGCCTGGAAGGCCGCTGGGCACCACTACCCTGGACAGACCGAGCTGCTGGCGGAGGGGGCCGGGTGCGATCGCTTTGGGATGGCCTTTGTGGCCCGGTCGCCCCACACCGGCTGGTGGCTGCGCGCCCTGCTGGCCACCACCCATATTCCCCTGCGCCAGGTACCCGCCGCCCTGTCGCCAGAGTTACTCACCCAAAAGCTCGATCTGCTGATTCACAGCCTGAAGCAGGACTTTGGCTTGAGTCAGCCTCGCATTGCCGTGGCCGGACTCAACCCCCACAGCGGCGAGGGCGGCCAGCTGGGCCGCGAAGAAGTAGACTGGCTGATCCCCTGGCTGGAGCGCCAGCGCCAGCGCTACCCCCAGGTGGAAATTGCTGGCCCCATTCCCCCCGATACCCTGTGGGTGCGCCCAGGGCAGGCCTGGTTTGGCACCGAGGAGCGCGCCACCGAGACAGCCTACGATGCCTACCTGGCCCTTTACCACGACCAGGGCCTGATTCCGGTGAAGCTGATGGCCTTTGACCGAGCCGTGAACACCACTGTGGGGTTGCCCTTTGTGCGCACCTCACCCGACCACGGCACTGCTTTTGACATTGCCGGACAGGGAATTGCCGACCCCAGCAGTATGGTGGCGGCGATGGACCTGGCAGTGGCGGTGGTGAAGGTGAGAGGCTGCGTGGGTGTAGAGTAGCTGAGGGGTAAATTACGCTGCGCTATGGCCACCCAAGAGATTCTTTACGATCAGCTCCACCGCCTGGATGGCCAGGGCTATGGAGCCTACAAGTCGCTGAAGGGAAAGTACACCTTTGAGGACTTTACCCTGCACATCGACCATGTGCAGGGCGACCCCTTTGCGGCCCCCAGTCGGGTGCGGGTGGTGGTGCCCCAGGCGGTAGCGGGGTTTCCCAACCGGCTTTGGGAGCTGCCCTGCCGGGCGATCGCCCTGTCGGACTATCTGACCCGCGAGTTTCATCGGGCCGCCCAGGGCAGCCAGCGGACTTCGGGCTCGGGCAAAAGCGGGTTGGTGGGCATTGTGCGGCCCAGTCAGGCGATCCTCAACCGCAGCGCCGCCAGGGTAACGGCAGGGGCTGTAGAGCTGCGCTTTACCGTGGGCCTGCCCGCCTTTGGACGGCGGATTGCGGGACGGCAGGCAGCGGACCTGTTGTGCGGTACGGTGCCGGCCCTGGTGCGGCAGACGCTGGTCTACGGGGCGCTGGACGCCGCCCAGCTGGAGCACCATGTCAATACCGCCGAGGACGCCGAAGCGCTGCGATCGCAGCTCTCCCACCACCACCTGGTCGCCTTCGTCGCCGACGGCGCGATTTTGCCCCGGCGCAGTGGTGTGGATGAGTGCCCCCTGGCGGATCAGGCGGTCCCCTTCAAGTCCCCGGACTCGCTGCGGGTGACGCTCACCTGTCCCCACGCCGGAGCCATCACCGGCATGGGGGTGCCCTGTGGGATCACGCTGATTGTGGGGGGCGGCTACCACGGCAAATCGACCCTGCTGCGAGCGATCGAGGCGGGGGTATACAACCACGTGCCCGGTGACGGACGGCACCAGGTGGTGACGGACCCGGCGGCGGTGAAGGTGCGGGCCGAGGATGGCCGCAGCATTGCCGGCGTCAATATTGCGCCCTTTATTGGCAGCCTGCCCCAGGGCAAATCGACCCAGACCTTTTCCACCCCGAACGCCAGCGGCAGCACCTCCCAGGCCGCCAACATTATCGAGGCGATTGAGGCCGGGGCGACAGCGCTGCTAGTGGATGAGGACACCTCGGCGACCAACTTCATGATTCGCGATCGCCGCATGCAGGCGCTAATCGCCAAAGATCGCGAGCCGATCACCCCCTTTGTAGACAAGGTGCAGCAGCTCTACAGCGACTACAACATCTCCACGGTGCTGGTGATGGGCGGCAGCGGTGACTACTTTGACGTGGCCGATACGGTGATTGCCCTCGACGAGTTTGTGCCCCAGGATGTCACCGAGCGGGCCAAAACCATTGCGGCTGAACTTAAAACAGAGCGCGATCGCGAGGGGGGTCAGTCCTTTGGGGCCATTTCCCCACGCACCGTACAACCCGACAGCATTGACCCCAGCCAGGGCCGCCACAGCGTCAAGCTGCAGGCGCGCGACGTGGAGCAACTCCAGATTGGCACCGAGGCCATTGATCTGTCGGCGGTGGAACAACTGGTGGAAACTGGACAGGTGCGGGCGATCGCGGCGGCGATCGTCTATGCCCAGCGATACTACCTCACAGCAACGACCCCTCTAAGCGAGGCGATCGAAGCCGTTATGGTTGATATTGCGCAGCATGGTCTTGACTGTTTGACCGAATGGCCTATGGGCGACCTGGTTAATTTTCGCGGCTTAGAGCTAGCCGCCGCCATCAACCGGTTGCGTACCCTCCGTACCGCCTGATCAATTTCCAGGGGCGATATGTCGTTGAATTATAAGTCGTTGAATCTTAAACAACGATTAAACCGGCTTCATCCCTACCTTCACAGGCGCATCTGCCGTCACGCTACTCGCTACTCGCTGTAGGAGCTGAACGATCTGCTCAATGTGGTACTCGCTGGTATGGTTTTCCAGGAAGTATCGGTAGGCGGCCTCTGCTCTGGCGCTAGCCTCCTCGGGGTGAGTCAGGATGTATTCCACGGTTGCTCTCATCTGATCAGGAGAATCAGGCTGTACTCCCCAAACCAGGCCTTTATCTGCCATCTCGGTGGCCAAGCCTGTTGTTTTGGTAATCACAATCGGTCTACAGCAGGCCATAGCTTCCATCAAAACCGTCAACCCAGCAGAATAGGTGTTGTCGATTAAGCTAATGACCGTTATGTCTGCGCTGCGATACAGATCGCGCAACTCGACCCAATCGAAGTACCGCATTTCCATATTTTGAGGCAGTTGCTCTGGAATTCGGCACCGAGTTTTGGAGGTGGCATTGGGCGAAACGGCGCAGACCTTAATATCGAGATCTAAGTCCTGCAAGGCATTGGCCAACGTCACATAGTCCCGCTGTTCCAGACCAGCACTCGCGATCAGAGGGCGACGCTTTTGAATGGTGCCGGATTCAGGGTAGAAGAACTGTCGATCGGTTTGCTCAGCCAAGCACACCACCCTATCCTCAGGCAGCTTGAGCATACTTTCCATCGTTTTAGCCTTAAGGGTCGTATTAACCGTAAAGGTATGAACGAGACGATGGAGTTGTAACCCCTTGAGCAGCAACCGAGGCCGCCAGCGTTCAGGACACATCACATTCATAACTAAATATGGACGTTTTCTTTTAAGCACAGCCTGGATAACCAGTGGTAGTCCCGCGTCCTCACCACAGCAGTAGATAATATCACCCGGTCCAGACTGGGCTAAAATTTGCCTTGCCAAAGTCCACTGCTGAGGTCTGCCGATGATCTTAGCCAGCCATTTATCTATGATGGTAACTGAACTATCATCCTCAAAATCGGGTTGATGAATTTGAGCATTAAGTCTCTCTTTGAGTTGCCAAACGACATGACGGGGTCCCTGCCCTAGTGCGGCCCGCTCAACAAAGTGCTTGAAATCAAACTTTGTGCTAGTTAAAACATGAAAACTGGGAGAAATGCTTTGGTTGGTTATAAATGTCATATCAACTCCAACAATCGGTAGTTGTAGTAGCACTGGCTAAACCCCCACCCAATCGCATCATGATGCAACCCTGTAAATGGTGATATTTAAAACTCACGGATTAAATTTTTGAGGTTTTACCCTGGATGAGGTGGATAAAGTAAACACAATGGCTCAGCAGCGGCACTCAATAGCCATGGCCAATATGGATGTTAAATGCTGTTCACAAAACCATTTTTTAAACTGGGTTTGGATACTATTCAATGAGCTAGACAGTCGTTCTTCACGTCATACCGATCGAATGAGCCGGAAAGAACTTCAAGTCGTTAAGCCTCGAACGTTTCCAAACTGGTGGATCCTGGCAGAATCGATAGGCAGTTTGGCCAAATAGGCCGTCAAACCACCCCTAGGCATGGGCGCAAACCCAGGCCTGGGTTTGGATAAACGGTGAATCTTAAGTTGCTCCTTCTTCAAATTAATTAATTTTGTGCCTAACGTATCATGGCCAACTTTAAAAACCAACACCTATACGTACGTAGGAAACAAAATTTTAATAAATAGCCTCTGGCCTAACCGCTTTATAAAGTTGTTGTATTGACAGCTTGGGCAATTGAGCCGCTACTTGGAGAGAATCCAGGCCTCAAGCCGAAAAAGGGCAATCTTCTCAATTTCACGTAGCGCAGTGGTTACTTCCACATCCGAAGAATTGCGTAATCTTTTGATGAAGTTTTCTAAGACCGTTGTCTTAGTATGCCCTGCTACGGCCAGGATGAAGGGAAAGCCAAACTGACCTTTGTACTGCTGGTTGAGGGTTTGGAATTGGTGGTATTCCTCTGGGCTCAGGTTGCTGAGACCGGCTTTGGTTTGTTCGGCCACGGAGGCTTCGGCCATGGCCACCCGAGTGCCGAGGTCGGGGTGCGCTCGGATCAGCGCCAGCTGATCTGCTGGTGCCATGGCCTGCACAATATGAACCATGCGCTGGTGCAGGTCGGCCACCGAGGAAAAGGGGCGCTGGGGCCAAACCTGGGCGGCGATCGCTGGGGTGTCTTCAAAGGCGGGGCCGAGCGCGACGACGAAGTCTGCCTCGGTCATGGCGTTGAGCTGGTCCAGGGTGTAGGGCATGGAGAGGGTGAAGGGGTGGGGGGGTGAAGGAGTGAGGGGGTGCGTTATGTCCCGTACCAGAGGGTTTCGATCGCGGCGGCGGCGGCGGCGGGGTCATCCCTAGGACCAAGCCGTTGGGTGATGTGGCCCAGCTTGCGACCGGGACGCAACCCTTTGGTGTACCAGTAGAGGGTAGCGTTGGGTAGCTGTTTGAGAGCCTCAAGGCGTTGGTGGTGGGTGGCTTCGTCTTCCTCCAGGCCCAGCAGGTTGACCATCAC
This sequence comes from Leptolyngbya sp. KIOST-1, assembly GCF_000763385.1. Classification (NCBI taxonomy): domain Bacteria; kingdom Bacillati; phylum Cyanobacteriota; class Cyanophyceae; order Leptolyngbyales; family Leptolyngbyaceae; genus Leptolyngbya; species Leptolyngbya sp. KIOST-1. The sequence goes on along the minus strand of NZ_JQFA01000004.1, from coordinate 1,324,146 downwards.
CGCCTGGGGGCAGGTGAGGGCGGTGGGGCCGAGGGGGCGATCGCTGACCGCCCGCAGCTGCTGCTCAAACTGCGAGGTTTCGCAGGCATCGAGGGTGTAGTGGCCGGAGTTGTGGGTGCGGGGGGCAATTTCGTTGATCAAGATGCGATCGCTCTCGGTCAAGAAACACTCAATGCCGAGGATGCCCACCAGATCCAGCTCCTCGGCCAGGGTGCGGGCGATGCCCTCCATGCGGCTACTGACCCCGGCTCTCACCCTGGCCGGGGCAAAGACCCGACGGCAGATCTGGTTCACCTGCTGGGTCTCGACGGTGGGGTAGACGGCGACGTTGCCCTGGGCCGATCGGGCAACCATAATGGCCAGCTCCTGCTTGAAGGGCACAAACTCCTCCAGCAGCACGGGGGCGTGGTTAAACCTGGCCCAGGTGGCGCTGAGGTCAGAGGGGGTTTGCACAACGGTGGTGCCCTGGCCGTCGTAGCCGAGGCGTCGGGTTTTCATCACCAGCGGAAAGCCGATAGCTTCGGCCTTGGCCAGGAGGTCGGCGTCGCTGGCGTCGGCGTCTAAGCAGGCAAAGCGGGGGTTGGGCAGGCCAATTTGGGCAAAGAACTCCCGCTGGTGGCGCTTGTCCAGCACCAGGCTGAGCAGATCCAGGCCGGGGCAAAAGACCGTGCCGCCGTCGGCCAGAGACTGTAGCCCCTGGCGATCGATAAACTCGTTTTCAAAGGTGATCACATCGCACTGGGCGGCCAGAGTAGCCGTGGCGGCGGCATCGGCGACGGAGGCAAAAACGGTGGCCTGGGCGATCGCCACGGCCGGATCGGTATCTCTGGGGGTCTGCACCACCAGCTCCAGACCCAGCTTCTGCGCCGCTGGACCCATCATCCAGGCCAGCTGACCTCCGCCAATTACGCCCACTCGTTTAGCGGGATGAGCCGTTCTCTGCGCCATAGTCCTGGGCCACTGTGCTGTTGTCGTCGAGGCAGACTCCCATTATTCCACGGCTTTGGGGACATCCCTCCTGGTTTAGGATGCCAACTGACTAGCCAGGGTATCCCCCTTTGCCTCAGCCGCTGTGGCTCATGCGGCGAATTTTGAGCACGTCGGTCATCTTGCGGATCTGCACAAAGGTTTGATCGAGGTGGGCGTGGTCTTTGACATCCAGTCCCAGGTCAATTTCGGCGGTCTGGCCGGGGAAGGTTTTGACCTGGGCCTTGTGGACGTTGATTTGCAAGTCCGACAGGTGGGACAGAATGTCCTTCAGCACGCCGACGCGATCGATCACCTCAATCCGCACCTCTACGGGGTAGGTCTGGCGAGACCCGTTCAGCTCGCCGGGGTTCCAGCTGACCGGGATGATGCGATCGCCCGGAATATCGGCCAGGTTGGGACAGCCCTGGCGGTGAATGGCGATGCCCCGGCTGCCCAGGGACACACTGCCCATGATCGGCTCTCCGGGCAGGGGGTTACAGCAGCCGGCAATGTGGTGCATCAGCCCCTCAATGCCGAGAATCGGGTCCTTGGAGGGGGTGGGGCGGTGGCGGTGGGGACTGGTGACGGCCCCAGCCAGAAACTGATCAGAGTCCTGTAGCGAGGCCTCCGGTGACAGCACCTCCAGGGGCTGTTTGGTCTTGATCGCCTCCCGCAGGCGGTTGACGAACAGGTTGAGGGTGACCTCGCCGTAGCCCAGCCCGGCCAGCAGGTCGTCCACACTGGGGTAATTGCAGCGCTCGGCCGCCATCTGGGCTGGCTCTGACTTCAGCAGGGCATCGAAGCCACTGCGGCCCAGCTCTTTTTCCAGCAGGTCACGACCCCGGGCAATGTTTTCGTCGCGGTGCGATCGCTTGTACCACTGCCGAATCCGGTTGCGGGCGCTGGGGGTGACGACAAAGTTGAGCCAGTCAAGGCTGGGGTGGCTGTTCTTCTGGGTGATGATTTCGACAATGTCGCCGTTGACCAGGGGCGTATCGAGGGTGACGATGCGGCCATTCACCCTGGCCCCGGCGCAGTGGTTGCCCACCTCGGTGTGGATACGGTAGGCAAAGTCAACCGGCGTGGCCCCCCGGCTGAGCGGCACCACGTCCCCGTCGGGGGTAAACACGTAGACATCTTCATCAAACAGATTGCCCTTGACGTTTTCGAGGAATTCCTGAGCGTCCTTGAGGTCGTTTTGCCACTCCAGCAGCTGCCTGAGCCAGGTGAACTTCTCGTCGTCAGCGTTAATGCGGGTGTTGGTGGAGGCACCGGTTTCCTTGTACTTCCAGTGGGCGGCGATACCGTACTCGGCCACATGGTGCATTTCCAGGGTGCGAATCTGCACCTCGATGGGCTTGCCCTTGGGACCAATCACTACCGTATGCAGCGACTGATAGCGGTTGGGCTTGGGCAGACCGATGTAGTCTTTGAAGCGACCCGGCACCGGGCGAAAGGCATCGTGGACGATGGCCAGGGCGCGGTAGCACTCTTCGTTGGTGCCCACGATCAGGCGAATGGCGGCGATGTCGTAGATTTCGCTGAAGTCCTTCTGCTGCCGCTCCATTTTGCGGTAGATGCCGTACAGGTGCTTGGGACGGCTGCTAACATCCACTACCTGGATCTCGGACTGGTGCATGCGCTGGCGCAGGGTTTCGGCCACCTGCACCAGCCGCGCCTCGCGGTCGACCCGCTTTTCGGTGATGTGGCGCTGCATTTGCCGGTAGGCGTCGGGCTCCAAATACTTAAAGGAGAGATCCTCCAGTTCCCACTTGAAGCGCCCAATCCCCAGACGGTTGGCCAGGGGTGCAAAGATCTCCATGGTCTCGCGGGCAATGCGACGGCGTTTTTCGCCGCTGAGGTGCTCCAGGGTACGCATGTTGTGGAGGCGATCGGCCAGCTTCACCACAATCACCCGAATGTCCTGGGCCATAGCCAGGAACATGCGGCGAAAGTTTTCGGCCTGACGCTCGGTTTTGCTCTCGAAGTTGAACTTGGACAGCTTGGTCACCCCTTCCACCAGCTGGCGCACTTCGTTGCCAAAATGGGCTTCCAGTTCTTCGGGGGTGATCTCGGTGTCTTCGACGATGTCGTGGAGAAAGCCGGAGGCGATCATGGCGCTGTCGCCGCCCAGGTCGCGCAGCAGCCCGGCCACCGCGATGGGGTGGCAGATGTAGGGTTCGCCCGAGGCGCGGTACTGGCCCTTGTGCAGGGTGTAGGCAAACTCAAACGCCTGGCAAACCAGCACGCTATTGGATTTGTCTTTGGGGTCCTGGGCAAGGTCATCCTGGCGGTCGTCGTGGTGGGTTAGCACACAGGTTTCGAGCCAACCGGGCAGGGTACAATCGTCGGGTAGGGGGGGATGAACCGTTGCAGTCATAAGGATGCCAGTGACCTCTCAGGGAAAGGGATAAGCTCAAAATTGGCCAACTTGGATGGCAAACAGTTGACCTCTGTATTTCAGGGTTGAGCAGGAATCGAAGAACGAAATCGTTCGATTTGGCGATTTGCCACCTGAACCGAAAAGTTCTTGAGGTTAGGTGGATAGATTTAAACTTAAACCCCTGGCAAAACTCGTACAGGTGTTCTGCCAAAGAATGCGGCACCCCTGCCCTAGAGCAGGACGTTTAGATAGAGATAACCTACACCATAACTCTGGGGAAAACCCTTATTCTGACCGGGGCGCAATAAATGCTTATGGCCAGTTTCGAGTAGATGGAGTGTTATGTATTAACCTTAACATTTGTCCCCCCAGGGGGGAATCAGCAAGTTGTCTTTGACAGCGGTAAATCGCTATCAAAGGCATTCGCCAATGCCTTGAAGGGATATCTATATGATAATTGCCCTGTCAAATCTGCGATCGCAGCTGCAAGCCCTCGCCGATCTGGCCCGCACCGCCAACCCCAGCGGTGACCGATTGCAGGAGCAGTTTTTGCTGGCTCAGCAGCATTTCCAGCACCAGATTTTACCCCTGGGCAACGAGGTAGCGATCGCCCAGCCGGTGATTACCGAAATGAATCGCACTTTTAGGCTGCTGGCGATGGATGTGGCCTTTTTGGGGGCGGCCCGCCAGTCTGCCACGACGCAGCGGCGCCAGCGGCAGCTAATTGAAAAGCTGGAGCAGCTGCTGGGCTTTTGCGAGGCGCTGGATCAGGCGATCGATGACACACCCTAGACGCTTTTGGGGGTCGGGCGTGGCAAAGCTCCGGCCATAGGGGCTTCAGCCAGTATTGATGACACGCCCTAATCCCCTGGCCCAGGTGGTTTAATAGTAGGGTTCATGGACCCTCAGACGATCGCGGTGGAGAGTAGCTACGTTGTATCAGTGCCCTAAGGACGGCAATATTGACCTTCAGGACAGTCAGCTGGCACCGGGGCTACCGGCTCACGCCTGTCCCAGCTGTGGCGGCGCGTGGATTCCGCCCGAAAACTACATCACCTGGCAGCGATCGCAGGTCGACCCCGATGCCCCCGTCACCGTAGCGGTGCTGCCCCTGTCGCTGAGCACCTCTTTTCGCCCCGCCGCCCTGGACAACCGGGCGGCCCTCTGCCCCGACTGCCGCAGCTACCTGGTGCGGGGCCGCATTACCCTCAAGCAGGGGGCTTTTTATGTGGAGCGCTGCCCCAACTGCAACGGCATCTGGTGCGATGCGGGGGAATGGGAGGTGCTGGGCCAGCTCGATTTGCAGGCCCACCTCGACTACATTTTTTCCGCCGACTGGCAGGGACAGGTGCGCGAGCTAGAGCACGGCGAACGGGAGCGGCTGGCCACCATCGACAAGCTGGGGGAGGACATTGCCCAGCGCGTCTTTGAGCTGGCTGAGCTGCTGGAGCAGCACCCGAATGGGGATTTTGGCGTGGCGTATTTGATGCGACGAGTCGATCAGTGAGTGGGTGGGTAGGCGGGTGAGCGAGTGGATGGGTGGATGGGGTCGTTCGCATTGACTTAAGCTTTTGACCTCTTATCTGGTCTCTACGGGCCTGCATTTCTCTCGCTGATCCACTATTTACTCTCCACCCATCCACCCTCCTACCCATCCACCCCCTACCCCTATGCCAGACTCGCTTCTCACCCTCGAAAACTTTTCGGTCGCCTACCCCGGCCAGGCCGAGCGGGCGGTGGATCGGGTTTCGCTGACCCTGGCGGCGGGGGAAAAGCTTGGCCTGGTGGGGGAGTCGGGCTGTGGCAAGAGCACCCTGGGCCGGGCGGCGCTGCGGCTGTTGCCCCCCGGGAGCGAGGTCCAGGGGCGGGTGTGGTTCAACAGCGAGTCGGTGCTCGACTTTACTCCCCAGCGGCTGCGCCGGTTCCGGGGGGAGGCGATCGCCCTGGTGTTTCAAGATCCGATGACGCGGCTCAACCCGCTGATGACCATTGGTGACCACTGCATAGAGACGCTGCGCGCCCATCGTCCTGGGGTTTCGCAGGCGGAGGCGAAGGCGCGGGCGATCGCGGTGCTGGAGAAGGTCAACATTCCCGCCAGCCGGTTTGGCCAGTACCCCCACGAGTTTAGCGGCGGCATGCGCCAGCGGGTGGCGATCGCCCTGGCGATGCTCCTGGAGCCCAGGCTAATTGTGGCCGATGAGCCCACCACCAGCCTGGATGTGACGGTATCGGCCCAGATTCTAAACGAGCTGACGCGGCTGTGCGATGAGTTGGGTACGGCCCTGGTGCTGATCTCCCACGACCTGTCCCTGGTGTCGGAGTACTGCGATCGCGTCGCCGTCATGTACCAGGGCCGGGTAGTGGAGGAGGGCACCGCCGCCACAGTGTTTCAAGACCCACAGGATGCCTACACGCGATCGCTGGTTGAATCGGCCCTGCAGCTGCAGCAGGCGGAGGGCATAGCCTTCACCGCCACCGCCGCCGTGCCGCTGCTGCGCCTGACCGATGTGACCCAGCACTACGCGCTGGAGTCCAACCCCTTTGCGCGCCTGTTGGGCAACCCGGCCTCGAAGGTGATCAGGGCCGTGGACGGCGTTTCGCTGGACATTTACCCCGGCGAGGCACTGGGGCTGGTAGGCGAGTCGGGCTGCGGCAAGAGCACCCTGTCGCGCACGATTTTGCAGCTGGTTAAGCCCACCTCTGGGCATGTGGAGTTTGGCGGCACCGACCTCACCACCCTGTCGCGCCGGGCCATGCGCCAGCAGCGGCGACACCTGCAAATGGTGTTTCAGGACCCCCACGCCTGCCTCAACCCGATGATGACCGTGGGCAAAAGCATTGTCGACCCGCTGCTGATCCACGGGCTGTCCACCGTGGCCGAAGCCGAAAAACAGGCCCACGAGATGCTGGCCCGCGTCAGCCTCTACCCCACCAGCGACTACTTCCACCGCTTTCCGGGCGACCTCTCGGGCGGGCAGCAGCAGCGGGTGGCGATCGCCCGCGCCCTGATCACCAAACCCAAGCTCGTGATCTGCGATGAACCCGTCAGCATGCTCGACGCCACGGTGCAAACCCAGGTGCTGGAGCTGATGCTGGCCCTCAAGCGGGAGTTTGACCTCACCTACTTGTTCATTACCCACGACCTGTGGGTGGCCCGGTTTATGTGCGATCGCATTGCCGTCATGCAGCAGGGCAGAATTGTGGAGTTGGCCCCCACCCAAACCCTGTTTGAGTCGCCCCAGCACCCCTACAGCCAGACCCTGCTGGGGGCGGTACCCAGCCTGGCCCAGAACGCCTAAACCAATATTTGCCCACTATTTTGTAAACAATTTTGGAAACAATTTTGGAAACTGGCGGAGCTGGGCTGTAGGCTACTGTGCGAGCCCGGCTACTCGCTCGAGCTGGCCGGGGCGAGTCTCGCTCATCTATCCCCGTTCGATTCCAGGGCATCTATGAAACAGCTTCCGTTTATTATTCGAAAGTTTGTCTTTGCCGACGAGAGCCTGGCTCGCATTGTCGACATGGACGATGGCAGCGGCGTTGAGGGCAAAATTCCGGGCTACTTTGTCATGAGTAGCGCCCCGCCCAGCATCGAAGAGGCCCAGGAAGGCAGCGAACGGCTGCAGCAGCAGGCCGAGCAGGGCATCCAAGAGATTGCCGACCATCTCTGCCGCCGAATGGCAACTGCCGGGAGCACCGCCGAGTTGGTGATTACGGTCCACGGCTACAACACCAGTCTCGACGGGGTCGAAGCCTGGTACAAAAACATTTTTAAGTACATCAACCGCCACGATCCCGCCATTGCCGCCCAGGCTAACCAGGTGTTCGTTGGCTACCGCTGGCCTTCGGAAAATGTCGCCCTCGGCAGACCCCAAAAAATTGGCGAAGCGCTGAGCGCCCTGCCGCCTTTGCCCCGCGATTTGCTGGTCACGGGGGGTCTGGCCGCCCTGGCGCTGCTGCTCTTAGAACTGATTACCTTCAGCCCGTCGGTGTGGAGTTTTCTACTCAGCCTGGGGCTGGTGCTGCTGTTTGTGCTGGGCATCTTGATACTGGCGCTGGTGGTGCTGCGGCTGGTGGTGTACTTCCGCGACAGCTACCGGGCCGACAACTTTGGGGTGCTAGACCTGGTTGAACTGCTGCGCCAGATTGATATGGCGATGCTGGAACGGACGGCGGCGGACATGTTTCCAGCCACCGATGGGCAGATGCCGCGGCGGCAGGCCATGGCCCAGGCCAGGGGCTACTGGCAGCGGCGATCGCAGAATAAAGTCAAACTCAGCTTTATTGGCCACAGCATGGGCGGGTTTGTGGTCACCAATGTGGTGCGAATTCTCTCCGACGTGTTTGACACGGCCTCGGTGGAGAAGCGGCCTGATTCCTACATTGGCGACGTGTTTAGCCTGGGTCGGCTGATTCTGGCCTCCCCCGACATTCCCGTGCTCACCATTGTGTCGAGTCGGGCCAACTTTTTGGCCTCGTCCCTCCGGCGCTTTTCGGAATCGTACCTGTTTAGTAACGAGGGGGATGTGGCCCTGCGCACCGCCTCCACCGCCGCCAACTATATCGCCTTCCCCAGCCGCACCCAGGCGCGGGGCGCCCGCCTTGGCACCGTGGCGCTAAAAGACAGGTTTGGGGACGAGAACGACTACGGACTGCTCAACCTGAGCACGCTGGACAACGACTTTTCGCCCTCCCTGCCCATCGGTGAGGCGATCGCCCAGGCCAAAAGCAACGTCATGGATCACCTGTTTTTGACCTACCAGCGGTTTAAAGGGCAGGGGGTGGTCACCCTGGCCGAGCTGTTTACGGTGCAGACCGCCCGCAGCAGCAATCGCGCCACCGTAGCCGACTTTTTCACCTACTTTGACTGCACCAACTACCTGGACTTTCGCTACGACCCCAGCACCAATACCTGCTCGGCTCAGCCAACCGGTCTGTTGACCCGCGCCCTGGGCCGGGCCGTACTCACCCCCTGGGACTACTGCTTGCTCATCCTCGACTACGCGCTGGGCAAGCGCAACGTGCACGGCGGCTACTTTGAAGGCAAGTTTAGCCAGGAACTGCTGTACCGACTGGCCTTTTTGGGCTTTGACGACTATTTGAAAACCTACGATAGCGATCCTCAGGTGGGTCTCAGCCAGCTGCACCTGGCCTGCCAGGCAAAACAGATTCAGGGCTATTTGTCCCCCATCTGTTACCGGGCCAGTATTCAGGGGGGCAGCCTGGAGGGAACCAAGGCCGATCTGCTGGAGGCGATCGACTTTGGTGAGGATTGAGCGAAAGCCTGAGAGCCTGGGCCATTGGGCAGTCCCTACCGATCCCAATTTTGAGTTGGGGGCAACCCAGCAGGATTTAGGATCAGTCTGCGGCCCAGACCACCGCTTCCCCCTGGCCCCAGAAGCCGTCGTATTTGGTGACGGTGATGTCGCCCAGCACCTGGGTCTGGCAGGCGAGTCGCAGGTTGCGGGCGGGGTCGTGGGGCGGTAACGATCGCCGCCCCTTGTCTTTCCAATTCACCGCTGAAACTTCACCCTGAATCTCTACGGCGCAGGTGCCGCAGGTGCCGAGGCTGCGGCAGTTAATCAGCTTCGCCCGACCGTTGTAGAGATCCACACCGTGGGCCAGCAGTACCTGGCGCAGGTTGGCCCCGACCTCGCACGGCATGGTCTTTCCCTGGGCGGTGACGGTGGGCATGGCATTTCCTGGCAGACGAAGAATATCTACGTTTTATAACGCGATCGCCCCCCTCCCCTCAAGCAGCCCCAGGCCAGGCCTTACGCTAAATACTTACGCTAGATAACTGAATCGTTTAGGTCACCGGCTATGGCTGAGCAGCGCCCCCCCCTTCACATCTACGACACCACCCTGCGCGATGGGGCCCAGCGGGAGGGGCTGGCCCTCTCCATTGAGGACAAAATTCGGATTGCGCGCAGGCTTGACGCCCTGGGGATACCCTTCATCGAAGGCGGCTGGCCGGGGGCCAACCCCAAGGATGTGCAGTTCTTCTGGCAGCTGAAAGAAAACCCCCTCACCCAGGCCAGCGTCACCGCCTTTTGCTCCACCCGCCGTCCTGGTCAGGTGGCTGCCGACGAACCCATGCTGCAGCCGGTGCTGGCCGCAGGCACCGAGTGGATCACGCTGTTTGGCAAATCCTGGGATTTGCACGTCACCACCGGCCTGCAGACCACCCTGGCCGAAAACCTGGCCATGATCGACGACACCACTGGCTACTTTCGCAGCCAGGGCCGCCGGGTGATCTACGACGCCGAGCACTGGTTTGACGGCTACTTGGCGAACCCAGACTACGCGCTGGAAACCCTGGGGGCGGCGGTGAAGGCCGGGGCCGAGTGGCTGGTGCTGTGCGACACCAACGGCGGCACCCTGCCCCAGCAGGTGGGTGAGGTAGTCGCCGCTGTTAATGCCTGGCTTCAAGATTTTCCAGAACCCCGGCCCCAGCTGGGCATTCACACCCACAACGACAGCGGCACGGCGGTAGCCAACGCTATGGTGGCAGTGGTCGCGGGGGCCACCATGGTGCAGGGCACCATCAACGGCTACGGTGAGCGCTGCGGCAACGCCAACCTCTGCACCCTGATTCCCAATCTCCAGCTCAAGCTGGGCTACCCCTGCATTGCCCCTGCCCGGCTCGAAACCCTGGCCGAAACCAGCCGCTTTATCAGCGAGGTGGTGAACCTGGCCCCCGATGACCACGCCCCCTACGTGGGCCGCTCGGCCTTTGCCCACAAGGGGGGCATCCACGTCAGTGCCGTGGAGCGCGAACCCAAAACCTACGAGCACATCGACCCGGCCAGCGTGGGCAACAGCCGCCGCATTGTGGTGTCGGACCAGGCGGGGCTGAGCAATGTGCTGGCGCTGGCCCGCAGCTTTGGCCTGGTGCTAGAGCGCCACGACCCGGCCTCGCGGCAGCTGCTCACCCGGCTCAAAGCCCTGGAGCACGAGGGCTACCAGTTTGAGGCCGCCGAGGCCAGCTTTGAGCTGCTGATGCGCGAGGCCCTGGGCGATCGCCCCCGCTTTTTCGACCTCACGGGGTTCTACATTAACTGCCAGCACCAGGGCAATGGCGCGGAGCACAGCAGCCAATCGCTGGCCACGATCAAAGTCATGGTGGGCGAAGAAGAGATCCTGGCGGCAGCGGAGGGCAACGGTCCGGTGGCGGCGCTGGATACGGCCCTGCGGAAGGCGCTGCTGACGTTTTACCCGGCGATCGCCCACTTCCACCTCTCCGACTACAAGGTGCGAATTATTGACAGCGGCGCGGGCACGGCGGCCAAAACCCGGGTGCTGGTGGAGTCGAGCAACGGCACCCAGCGCTGGACCACCCTGGGGGTTTCGACCAACATCATTGAAGCCTCCTATCAGGCCGTCACCGAAGGGCTGGAGTACGGGTTGATGCTGGAGACCGAACAGCGCTCCTGCGCGATCGCCTTCTAGACGGGGCTTGGGCCATAACCTTCGCGAGATACACAAGTTGTAGCGCTGGCCATTGCGCTTAGGCCATTGGCCTCTTCCAGAGGCAAAAACTGGGGCGGCGCAATGGCGTATAGCCATCGCTTCAGGGGCATGGGTCGGGTTCTAACAGTTCTGGCGATGACTAAAAAAGCCGCAGAGCTAGTCATCCCTGCGGCCCAAATCAGTTATGTGCTAAGTTCGCCTAGCTAGAAGTGGTTTGAGCAGACAGCATCTGCTTGAGTTTTTCCAGTTCTCCAGCCCAGCGGGGATCGGGTTGGACACTGCCACCACCGCTAGCCGCGGCTGCGGTTGTCTTTCGAGCGCCAGGCTTACTGGATCGCTTGCCGTTTGCTTCGCCGCTGGAACGCGCCTCTGACTCACCCTCAGGTTTTGTGCGGGGTAGGGCTTTCTCAATCTTGAGCGGCATATCGGCCAAGACCTGGCCGTTCAGTTGCTCAACGATCTCATCCGCCTTTTCATCGGTTTTGACCGTGACAAAGCCAAAACCACGGCATTTCCCAGTTTTTTTGTCGGCAATGAGCTTTACAGAGACTAGATCGGCATTAAAGTCAGCAAAGACGCTTTCAAACTCCTGCCGCTCCAAGTCCTTGGAGAGATTGCCGACGTAAAGGCGAATTGACATTTGAGATACCTCTGGTGTTCTAAAACTAAAGGCAGATGAATCGAAATCGATAACCTTGCCAAATAAAGTTTGAGCGTTAGGTCAACCGCCCCCTGCATCCAATGCTGCCAACCTAACCAACTACTACCAGGATTGCAGATTCTGACCTAAAGTTGCCAACTAAAGCTCATCAAAATGCCAAATATAAGCCTTTGGATAGCCTAGGGCCTCCGCACAATTCTGGCCCAAAACCTTCTGACACCAGCATTGTCGCGCCGGTTCCCCGGATCAAGCAGGAATAGTGACTCGGTCGCGGCTAAAAGTCACCCGATAAGTAAAAACCAGCCCGCTGAGGCTGGTTGGTTGCTGTGTTGAGAGTAGGAGAACCCAGTACCTGATGACCTCTGACGCAAACTCATTGGAGTAGCCAGGGAATCTAGGCATGTGTTTCTGTAAATTAATGTAACATTCAAGTGGCGATTCCGCAACATAACGTTACTTAGGCTTGCAGTACGCCACTGAAGTTTAGCCGCCGCTAAAAATAATGGCAATGCCAATCAGGCTGCTGACCAGGCTGGCCAGGGTGGCCCAGATGGGGCCATAGGTTGAAAAGCTGTGGCGCTGGTCCAGTATTATTTGGTTGAGGTCTATCCAGAGCATGCCGCTGCCGTAGCGGCTCCAGCCGGTGACGGTTACCCTGCGCCCGACCCACTGAAAGGGCTGATTGGAGGGCTGAAGCAGGTTCTGGAGGCTGGCCAACGGTACGGGATTGACCAGTTTTACCAGGCCTGAAGCGTCGTCCAGGTAGAGTTCCTGCAGGCTCAAATTGCCGCTGCCGGTCAGGCCCCGCAGCTTGCCCTGGAGCCGCACTGGACGGCCCTGCACCGGCAACAGGGGGGAGTGATTCAGCAGGTCGGCGATCGGCGCTGCCGAGGCTTGGCTGCCGGACCGAGGGTCGGTATCAGGGAACAGGACATTGATCCGCAGCAGCAGGCCCAGGCCCAGCCCTAGCCACAGCCCCCCCAGCAGAATACTGGGATCTTGATAGAGCCAGTTCAGGCGCTGCAAGCCAGTGCGGTTGACGACTCCTCCGACAAACCAGAGGACCATAGCGAGCCCTCCCCCCGCCAGCAGCCCCGCCAGCGGTCCTTTTTGCAAGAGCAGCAGGGGGAGGGAGACCGAACCCGCGGCGGGTGGAGCCGGCATCGCTGTCCCTGGGGCGAGCGGCAGGCCTGGCTGGCCTCGGCGCAGCGCCTGCTGGTGCAGCCACAGCAAGCGCTCCCCCAGGGGTGTGTGGGGCGCATTGACGCGCAGCCACTGGCGGTAGGGATTGAGCCCATCTACGGTGAGTAGGGTCCTGAGAACCGGGGTGCGATCGCACCCCGGACGGCCCAGGAGAGAGCCTGGTGCGATCGCCTGGCGACTGCTGAGGGGCATCAGGACCTCCAGGCTGGTGTGGAGGGGATGGAGGGTGTCGTGCTGGTTTAGATAGGCGGCGATCGCGGCGGTCCCCCCGAGCAGTCCGTCAATCATCAGATCGGGGCGCTGGGTCAGGGCCACGGCCCGGCGATCACCCCAGCGGCAGCACAGCCGGGACAGCCACAGCACCGTCTGCCGCAGCAGCCAAAACAAGCCATAGAGCACCGTGGCCAGACCGCTCAACAAGCCCCTGAGCCAGGGCTGGCGGCGATCGGCCGTCTGCGCCAGCCAGCGGTAGCCGGTGTGGAGCAGCAGCAGCAGCAGCCCAATCGCTGACAGGACCGGCAGGCTGCCGTTGACCATGCGGGCCAGTTCGTAACCGTAGAAGGCGGTCAGCTCCTCATCCGAGCTCTGATCCAGCAACCCCTGGCTAACCACAATTCGCGTGTGGCGGGGGAGCCAGCCGTAGCTAAAGCACAGCGGCGCAGGGTCGGCAATCAGGCGCAGCTCGGGTATGGGCCAGCCCTGCTGACGGCACACCTGGCGCAGCAGCCGCAACGAACTGGGACTCTGGGTTTGCAGCCGCCGCAGGGAGAAGGGGCGCTGGCGATACCAGAGCCCCAGGGCGCGGTCCATCAACCAGGGACTCGCCAGCCCCAGCAGCAGCAGCAGCCCCACGATCCAGCCTGTATAAGTCTGGTAGGCTCCGGGCAAGCTTAGCTGCACCGGCCAGCGCACCCAGCGCACCAGGTTATCCAGGGCTCGGAAGCTGGCGTGAAAGACCCAGTTGATTCCCCACAGCAGCGCGATCGCCGTCAGCCCCTGGCCCAGCCAGAGAGCCAGGGGGCGCTGCGGCAGAGGATCTTGACGCTGGGTGCTGGTCGGCAGGGGCCTAGGCTGGACTGCCGTCGCCTGAGCTCCAGAGAAATTTTCGGCGGGGTTTGCGGCCGAGCCTGGGTGGGTGGAGTCCCCTCGCAGGGCTTCAGAGGCCTCATCCCCTGCCCCATCGCCGTGGGACTCCGGTTGCCGGTTGAGCTGTTCGTAATGAAATAGCGATCCCACTTCAGGCGATCGCTCGTCCGGCTCCGCATCCGGCGAAGGGGGAGCTACGGGCGGCGCGATCGCGGGCTCGACCGAGGGAGCCGAGGGGGCCGAGGGGGGCCGGGTCGGGGTCGCGACGGTTGGCGGCGGGGTGTAGGGCAGACCCTGGGAAGAACTGGGCAACGGCACAAAGCCACTCAAGTCCTGCCCGATGGCGGCGGGCGGGGAGGACAGGGGCTGTGGCTGGGAGTGGTTGGCCTGAGCGGCCTCCTGTTTCGTCCGTTGCCCTAGCGCCTGCCTGGCCCACTGCTGGGCTGCGGGAGAAGGACTGTCGAGTAGACGCTGACACAGCACTGTAACCTGTTCACTGTGGCCCAAGTGCTGGTGAACGCGCACCTGGCCAATCAGCGCCTTGAGGTGGTAGGGCGAGGTGGGTGGGAGCCGCTCCAGTCGTTGAAACCGGGCCAGCGCCTGACCATAGTCCTGGGCCTTAAAGGCCGCGATCGCCTGCTGATAAAAGGCGTCTACCGACGACCTGGGGGCACGGCCAGGGCCTGAGGCTAAAGAATGGGGGTCTATGGGCTGGGCCATACGCCGCTACTAACCTAAACAGCAACCTGGACAAGCAAGATCAGAAAAGTTCAAGCATAACTAACTATTCCCCGTCTGCTCCGTCTCGCGCTCGTCAAGGCCCTGAAACATTTGGGGAGAACCACGCTCACCGAAAAGCAGCGCTGCCCCCTAGACTAAAATCTAGATCACCCTGTCGCCCCTGCCTATGATTGCCGCAAGCCTGTTTGTCGCCAGTTTTGTGGCCTGGTTTCTGAGCATGTTAGCCGGAGGAGGCAGCCCCTTTATCCTGATTCCACTAATTTCGCTGCTGCTGGGAACTCAGGCCGTGGCACCGGTCATTACCACCGGGCTGTTAATTGGCAACGCCCAGCGGGGGTTGGTTTTCTGGCAGCAGATCGATTGGCGGGTCACCGCCTGGTATGTGCCAGGGGCCGTTGTCGGTGCCCTGATCGGCGGCTATGGCCTGACGCAACTGCACGCAGAGGGGCTACAGCTGCTGTTGGGGGTGGGCCTGCTGGCGATGGTGGTCAACTATTGCCTGCCAACCAGAGAAAGGCAATGGACGCTCAAGGCCGCCCATTTTTTGCCCCTGTCCCTGGTCAATGCCATTGGGTCTGGCCTGATTGGCAGCACGGGTCCGGCCATGAACCCCTTCTACCTCGGCTACGGGCTGGAGAAAGAGGCCATGGTAGCCACCAAAGCCTTCAACAAAGCTGTTCTCCATCTGGTTAAGCTGGTGGCCTACGCCACCTTCGGCAGCCTGAGCCGGGAGTATTTGCTCTATGGCCTGGTGATTGGCCTCGGGGCCATCCCGGCCAACTGGCTGGGAAAGCAGGTTTTAGAGAAAATGTCGGCGCAGCAGTTTAGGCAGCTAGTGTTTGCGTTTGTAGCAGTCAGCGGCATCACCATGATCTGGCAACAGCGGCATGTCTTGACGGTTTGGTGGATGTAGCGACGGGGCCTGGCCTTCTTTTTCCCCTGGGGGGTTGGTTCTGGGGCCACCATAGGTCAATTGGCGGTCAATTGCAGCAGCCCCCTACCCGTCCGCAGCCGCCTGAGTCGGTGGAGCCGTTACCGCCGATGGCAGGTCCAGCAGGGTCTCAACAAGGCTGTAGAGTTCGGTCTCATCGACGCCAGCTAGCTGACGATCCTTGAGATCGCTCAGCCCTCTGGCCAGTTCTGGGGCGCGGCGCTTGTAGTCCCGGTGCGCCGCCAGCATATCCTCAAAAATGGTCTGTTCAATTT
The DNA here is from genome assembly GCF_000763385.1 of Leptolyngbya sp. KIOST-1. NCBI lineage: Bacteria > Bacillati > Cyanobacteriota > Cyanophyceae > Leptolyngbyales > Leptolyngbyaceae > Leptolyngbya > Leptolyngbya sp. KIOST-1. Next base: position 1,308,424 of record NZ_JQFA01000004.1, on the reverse strand, counting down.
CAACCCGGTTTTGACCCTCATTGAGAGGCGTCTGGTAGGCGACGTCCTCCACCTCGTATTTGATCAGCACCACCAGCGCCTGACTGGCCGATTGAATCGACTCCTGCAGACGGCGCGTATCCAGGTCCAGGCGATCGAAGCCCACCTGGCCGGTGATTTTTAGCTCCAGAATCGGGGCTGGGTCGTCTTCATACTGCGCCGCAGCGGCGATCGCTCGGTCTATGGCCAGCTGGGTCAGCTCGTCCAGGCTCTCCTGCCCCTTGGCCACTAGCTCTACCCGAACAACGGGCCGCTGAAAATAGTCGGTTTTGAGCTGGGCATCAATCCCCTGGGGCGACAGATCTACCAGGTAAGCACCGCGCTTAAAACGACTTTCTTCTACATTGTTCGCCTCCAGCGAACCGGGGTTAAACACCCAGCCTTCGGCAGTATAGTTTTTGTGAATGTGGCCCAGAGCCAGATAGTCTACCCCTGCGGCCTGCAGCGGCAGCAGCTCTGAGTAGCGCAGAGCCCCGGCATAGCGGGCAATTTGTCCTTCCAGGCCGTGGTGAAACAGCAGCACGGTGTAATCGGGGCCAGGGGGGAGAGCTTCGATCGCGTTGGCCAGCAGTTCAATCGCCCGGGGAGCCGTAGCACCGTACCAGCTAGAGCCCACCACTCGCACGCCGCAGGGTAAATCGATGTAGCCTCCGGCGCGGGTGGCATCATTCCAGGGCAGGAGACGATTCTCCACCTCGCCGCCCTCGTTGGGCTCCAGCAGCTTCAGCAGGTTCCACTCCGACAGGTACTTGAGCCAGCTGGTGCGGGTACCGTAGGGACGGTTGTCGTGGTTACCCTCAATAGCCAGCACCGGAATGTTGGCATCTTTTAGGGCCTGGAGGCAAACCTGGGCCTGGTTAAGGGTGGCGGGCTTGATATTGCGATGCTCAAATAAATCCCCTGCGATCGCTACAAAGTCGACCCCTTCCTCAATCGCATAGCGCTCCAGCACCGTCTGCAGGGCGCGAAAGAAGTCCTTGGTGCGCTCGGGGGTGTCGTAGCGGTCAAAGCCCAGGTGAATATCGGCAATATGGAGAAACTTAGGCATGGGCTATCCCCCAGAGCAGCGTCCCCATCCCACCGCCAGCCCTCAGCTCAAACCTCAGAGGACTCTGCGGCCAGGGCTTCTAACTGCTTCTGCTGGTCGCGGCTGATGCAGGACTGAATCAAATCATCAATGTCGCCTTCTAAAACCGGAGCCAGGGAAAAGTTTTGGTTGATGCGGTGGTCAGTGACGCGGTTGTCTTTGTAATTATAGGTGCGAATTTTGTCGGAGCGCTCGCCGCTGCCCACCTGGGATTTCCGCAGGGAGGACACCTCCTCCTGCTGCTCCCGCAGCTTCATTTCGTAGAGCTTGGCCCGGAGGATCTGCATGGCCCGCTCCCGGTTTTGCAGCTGCGATCGCTCCTCTGTACAAAAAATCCGAATCCCCGTCGGCTTGTGAAACAGGTCCACCGCCGTCTCCACCTTGTTGACGTTCTGGCCGCCCGCGCCCCCTGACCGGGCGGTGGTCAGCTCAATCTCCTTCGGGTCAATGGTTACTTCCACCTCATCCACCTCGGGCATGACGGCCACCGTAGCCGTAGAGGTGTGCACCCGACCACCCGACTCGGTCACCGGCACCCGCTGTACCCGATGCACCCCGGCCTCAAACTTGAGCTTGCTGTAGACGCGATCGCCTGCCACCTCCAGAATGGCTTCCTTGAAGCCCCCCATATCAGCGGCAGACTCGCTCAGCAGCTTGACCTTCCAGCCCTGGCCCTCGGCATAGCGGGAGTAGAGCCGCACCAAGTCCCCGGCCCAAATGCTGGCCTCATCGCCGCCGGTACCGGCGCGAATCTCCAGCATGATGTTTTTGTCATCGTTGGGGTCTCGGGGCAGCAGCAAAATTTTGAGACGGCTTTCCAGCTCCGTCAGCTTCTCCTCAAGGGTGTCCACCTCCAGGGCCGCCATCTCCTTCAGTTCAGGATCACCGCTGGCCTCTTTGTAGATCTCCCGTGCCCCGGCCAGTTCCTGCTCAGTCGCCTTCCAATCGGTATAAGCGATCACGGTTTCTTCTAGAGAGGACCGTGACTTGGCAATACGCTGAAACTCGTCGGGATCCTTAGCCACATCTGGATCGGCCAGTCTCCGCGTTAGCTCCTGAAACGTCTGTTCCACGGAGTTAAGTTTCTCAATCAGGTACGCCTCAGCCATGGTGTCCTCACGTCCGCTGGTTAGCCAGAATGTCTGCACTCAGTACTCAGGGCTATCATCAATCAAGCTTTTAAGCCCAAAACCAACGGCTACAGCTTCCAGCCCATGGTTTGGGCTGGATGTGGCAACGCTGGGATGTAGCAACGCTGGTGTTAAAAGGGTTTTAGCCAGGAGTGATGAAACGCCCAACAGCAGGGCCGGCTAAGCGTTGTCGGCAGCCTTATCGCTAGCGGCAGCAGAGGTATCGGTCATGCCATACTTGCGCATGAAACGCTCCACACGCCCCTCCGTGTCAATAATTTTCTGAGTACCCGTGTAGAAGGGATGATTCCCAGACCAGACGTCCACATGCAGCTCAGGCTTAGTGGAGCCAACCGTCATGATCTCCTTACCGTCACAGAAGACCTTGGCTTCGGGGTACCAGGTGGGGTGAATGTCAGACTTTGCCATAGCGGTAATTAAAACAAGGTTTAACGAAAAACAGATTTGCTCGGAAAGCTCTGCAACCTGAACGTTGACCCAAGTTAACGTCCCTTGCAGAGCATCCCAAGCTCCAGGTAATACTCTAACGCTTCGAGAATTGAGGAGCCTTACGGGCTTTCTTCAAGCCGTACTTACGGCGCTCCTTGGCCCGTGGGTCACGGGTGAGGTAGCCCTCAACTTTTAGCGGCTTGCGGTTTTCGGGGTCGAGTTCACAGAGGGCACGGGCTACTCCCAAACGGATGGCATCCGCCTGGCCGGTGAGTCCGCCGCCTTTGACATTGACCAAAATGTCGTAGGAATTTTCTAAACCCAGCACCTCAAGGGGAGCCTTAGTGGCGTTGAGATAGGCGGGGTTGAACTGCAGATAGTCATCCCCAGGGCGCTTGTTGATAGTCAGCTGACCGCTGCCGGGAACCAAACGCACCCTGGCGATAGAGGTCTTGCGGCGACCGGTGCCCCAGTACACAGCCTGTTGAGTTTGATCGGTGGCCTGCATTATTTAGCTTCTCCAGGAATGGTATTTACAACATGGGGGTCAGGGTTTTGGGCCTGGTGAGGATGCTCCGGCCCGGCGTATACTTTGAGCTTGGTGAACTGCTTGCGGCCCAGGGAATTTTTCGGCAACATACCCTTCACCGCCTGCTCAATAATCCGCTCAGGAATGCGGGCCTGAAGCTTGTCGAAGGTCTCTACCTTCATCCCGCCGGGGCGCCCGGAGTGGCGGCGATAGAGCTTGGTTGTGGCCTTACGACCCGTCACCACCACTTTCTCCGCGTTGACCACAACGACGAAGTCCCCGGTGTCCATGTTAGGGGTAAAGGTAGGCTTGTTTTTGCCGCGTAGAATCGTGGCAATTTCGGTGGCTAGCCGTCCCAGGCGCTGACCCTCAGCGTCGATCACGTGCCACTGCTTCTGAACAGAATCGTGGGGGGGAATGTAGGTCTTAGTAGTCATAGCGCTTGAGCTGCCTTTCTTGGATGAACCACGGAGTAAAACAAACTGTGTCAAAAACTGTCTGATCAAACTTGACCCGGTTTCAGGCCACGGCTGACCCCCAGAAGAAATGAGGTTGGGTGTCAAACCACACCTCGGGAGCGAAGGGGGCACTATCATAACCGACCCGGAGCAGACACAACCCCTGGGCGGGGGCAGAGTACCTAACTCGCTGGCGCTGCCGCTGCTGCCAGAGCTGAGTAAACTCTGCTGGCGATAGCTCTCCGCTGCCGACTTTGACAATCAGCCCCATGATCAGCCTTACCATGCCGTACAGAAAGCCCTTTGCCTGAAGCTCGACGGTTAGGAAAGTATCCTGGCGGCGGCATTCAGCTGCCTGGAGGTCTACCCACGAGTGGCTCTTACCCGATCGCGCTCGGTGGAAAGCTGCCATATCGTGGTGACCCACCATGGCATCCAGCGCCACCTGAATCTTGGCCTGATCGAGGTACTGATGGTAGTAGTGCCACACAAAAGGTCGCACAAACAGGTTGGGGCGCGCTTCAGTATACAGAGTGTAGCGGTAGCGCCGCCAGCAGGCCGAAAACTGAGCATGCCAGGTGTCAGGCACCGCCACCGAAGCCCGAATCAGGATGTCCTCTGGGAGGCGGCTGTTGAGCACGTCGGCCCATCGATGCGCCGGGATAAACTCTGGAGCGTCGAAGTGAGCCATCTGAGCGGCGGCATGGACGCCAGTGTCGGTACGCCCTGCCCCACTGAGCCGAACCTCATAGCCCAACACTGAGCGAATGGCCGCTTCAATCTCACCTTGAACGGTGCGAGCATTGGGCTGCCACTGCCAACCGTGCAAATGGGTACCCACATACTGCACCACCAGAGCAATCCGCTGAGTTGCCTGGGCAAACTCGGCGGGCTGGCTCTCCAGGCTGCGCTGTATGGGTGAGGGCTTCGCCATGGGTACGGACAGGGGAAACTAACGAACGGAGGTCGGAGACTAAATCAACAGAGGTACCTAGGTCAGCTCAATGATCGCCATTTCGGAGTTGTCACCCCGGCGGCGCACGGTTTTGACAATGCGGGTGTAGCCGCCATTGCGATCGCCGTAGCGCTCAGTGGCTTGGCTAAACAGGGCGTGCACAAGCTGCTTGTCATAGATGTAGCCCAGCGCCTGACGGCGGGCCGACAGGGAGCCGTCCTTGGCCAGAGTAATCATGCGGTCAGCTTCTTCGCGCACCGCCCTGGCCCGGGCTTTAGTGGTTGTAATGCGACCGTGACGGATAAGCTCCGTGGTCAGAGAGCGGAGTAGAGCCTTACGTTGGTCTGCAGGCTTCCCGAGTTGATGAACGCGACAGCGGTGACGCATGGTACTGAACTTAGATGAACAACATTAAAACAATCGAAAAACCAGGCGAAGGTGCCCGCCTGAACCCGGACACTATGCGGTTTTCGAAGCCTTCTCCAGGGGCAGAGTAATCCCCAGGCGCTCCTGAAGAGCTTCAATCACCTCTTCAGCAGACTTCTGCCCAAAATTCTTGATCTCCAGCAGGTCTTCCTGACTGAAGTCCAGCAGGTCGGCCACCGAGTTGATCTGGGCCCGCTTCAGACAGTTGTAGGCCCGCACAGACAGCCGCAGTTCTTCGATGGGAATTTGATTATTCGGGTCTTCTTCTTTGACCTCTTCGTCAAACTTGGGTTCAAGCGTGACGTCTTTGAGCGGTACAAACAGACTGACTAGAATATCGGCGGCCTGACTCATCGCCTGCTGAGGGGTGATGCTGCCATTGGTCCAGATGTCCATGCTCAGCTGGTCACGCTGCATAGAGCCAGAGACCACGACTTCCTCAACGCTATAGTTGACCTTTTTGACCGGCATAAAGACCGAATCGATCTGAATGAAGTCGAGCGCCGTCGCGTCGTCCTTGCTGCGCTCAACAGCCCGGTATCCCTGACCCCGCTCAATTCTGAACTCCATCTCCAGGGTATGGCCATCGGCAACGGTGGCTACGTACTGCTCGGGGTTGACCACTTCCACCTCGGAGGGTAGCTCAAAGTGCCCGGCGGTTACTCGCGCTGGCCCCTGAACCAGAAGTCGTCCAATTTGAGGCTGATTGGAGTAGCTGCGCAGGACAATCTCCTTCATGTTGAGGAGAATATCGAGGACATCCTCTCGCACGCCAACGATGGTGGAGAATTCGTGGGTGGCACCAGCAATTCTGACGGCTGTAATCGCAATACCTTCTAAGTTAGAGAGCAACACCCGCCTCAGGGCGTTGCCTACGGTGGTTCCCTGACTGCGCTCCAGGGGTTCGATTACAAAACGACCGTACTGGCTCTGGTCGCTTTCAACGACAGACTCTACGCAATCGACATGAAACTGTGCCAAAATCCTGCCTCCCTTAAACCTCGCAATACCCTGTCCACCGATGAAGCTGAGCGCTCAATCCTTAAACTCGACGACGTTTGGGGGGTCGACAGCCGTTGTGGGGAATGGGCGTAACATCGCGGATCAGCGTAATTTCTAACCCCGCCCCTTGAAGCGCACGGATGGCGGTTTCTCGACCGGCTCCGGGACCACTGACCATAACCTCAATTTGGCGCATGCCCTGATCCATGGCCCGCCGTGCCGCACCGTCCGCCGCCGTTTGGGCGGCAAAGGGCGTTCCCTTCTTGGCCCCTTTAAAGCCGCTGGAACCTGCCGAGGCCCAGGAAATTGCTTCCCCTGACTGATCGGTGATGGTGACAATGGTGTTGTTGAACGTCGAGCGAATGTGCGCTACGCCACTGGGGACGTTCTTCTTGCTCTTGCGGGGTCCGGTTTTTCGGGTTGGTTTGGCCATGGTATTGTCACTAAATTCAATGCAAGGAAACTGAAATTAAAAACATTTGGTGTCGGCAAACTGTGAACAGGGCAAGACACCGCTAAACAGTCGGAAAAACTCGCCACAAAGGTCAGCGAGCTTTTAGACCTCAACCCCCAATGGTAGCTGAGGGCGCAAAAAGTAGGACTAACTCTACTTCCGCGGTGCTTTTTTCTTACCGGCCACGGTGCGACGAGTACCACCCCGACGGGTGCGAGAGTTGGTGCGGGTGCGTTGACCGCGCACAGGCAGACCGGCGCGGTGACGCCGCCCCCGGTAGGAGCCGATGTCCATCAATCGCTTGATGTTCATGCTCTCAAGCCGACGCAAGTCACCCTCGACCTGGTAGTCGCTTTCGACCGAATCCCGCAGCTTAGCCACATCGGTGTCGCTGAGATCTTTGACCCGAACGTCAGGATCAACCCCGGTTTTGGCCAGGATTTCCTTTGAGCGAGTCAGACCAATACCGTAGATATAGGTCAGGCCAATTTCAACCCGTTTGTCGCGTGGCAAATCCACGCCTGCTATCCGTGCCACTTAACTATCTCCCCCAAATACTTGGTTTTCACCATACAGCCCGGCAATGGCCAGTTCCTAAAACATGGGCCAATGCCCAAATCCCAGTAAGCCTGTTTGACGCTCGACTCAACTGTAAAAACCGACTGCCTCAGCTAACTAGCTTGCAACGATTCACCGACTTGCTCAACGAGGCCCAGCGCATGATCTTTCCTACCGGAAAAACGCTACTCTGCCCCTACCCCTGCCGTTGCTTATGCTTGGGGTTTGAGCAAATCACCATAACCCGACCGCGGCGGCGGATCACACGGCACTTATCACACATCTTGCGTACAGACGCACGGACTTTCATGTCCAACTCGCACTTCACTACAGAATTGCTATGCTAGCAAACTGAGGTCAAGCCGTCAATTACAAATTTTGTTCTGCGCTGCGTGCCGGGCTGAGGCGTGCGGCGGGTTCAGCGTTAAGCAGCCAACAAAAAACCGCCCGAAGGCGGTTTTGGTCGACGGGATGGATGGATCGCAGGGGAATTAAGCGCCCCGATTGAGGGCGGACTCCACCTGTTTGAGCTCTTGCTCTACTCGGGTCTTGAGTTTTTCGGGCAGGGGGCGGTTGGGGTAGCTGCTGTAGTGACCAGCGATCGCATTCAGGGCCGTCCGCATGGTTGTGAACGAGCTCAAGTTGGCCACTGAGGAATCGCGGCGATAGCGAGAGGCAAAATCGCTGATCACGGCTTTGGCCTGGGCCTGGGCCTCAAGTTTGTTGGGGTCGTCGTCAGGCAGCGCGATCGAGGTTCTAAGGCTGTCGACCAGCATCAGCGTATCCTGGCGGTAGTCGCCGGTGAGCATACCGCTGGTGCCTGCACTGCACCCTGTCAGGCCGATAACGGCCACCAGTACCAGGGCCATAAGACGAGCAATTAAGGATTTCATAGGCTTCTTTGAAAAGGTTCAGGCCGAAGGACAGGCCCCAAAACAGGCGCTACTCCCCCACCACCGACCCTGGACCAGGACGGCGGTGGTGTCAATTCGGTGCCTTTATTCTATAGCGACCTGTGGCCATCGTAGGCTGTGTTTTGCTCCGGGCACTCTGTCCTGGTGCTGATTCAAGCCGGTGATGAGAGGATTTGCCGTCTGGGTTCACGGTTTCGGAGCTGCGGTTCAAGGCCAGCCGTAACGCTACCCCCTACTGCCCCCTCATTGTCAGCCTAACCGACGCCTAAGCTGGATAAATCCGCAGCCGTCGGTTAGGTTCTTCGCCGCAGCTGAGGGATTTGAGTCGGTAGTGCTCCGCCAGCTCGTGCTGCATTTTGCGGATGCGGGCCGAGCGGGGCAGCAGCTCCACCGGCTGCCCCTTGGGAATGACAATTTGCTCTACCGCCAGGCGCGCCTCCTCCAGCGCCTCTAGCTCATCGTCGCCGCCGCTGTGGCTAAACAGCTCCAGATCTACGGCGGCGGGGTTGTCGTCCATGTCCAGCAGCCGCTGGAGGGCGCGGGTGATCTGTGGAATGCTGTTGGACTTAACTAGGTGAACCGGAATTTGCCGCCCCTGGGCCATTTGCTTGAGCTTGGCCTGGGCCTTGGCATGCGATCGCAACGCCAGCACCGCGTCGGCATTGTCCAGATCTTTGGTGACTACGACGGGCATGTGCAGGGTTTGAATTACCCGCTCCAGCTGATGGCGACTGAGACCGTAGGGGTAGAGGCGCATGGCATCTTCCCCGTTGGGACCCACGATGTCGTGGCTGGTGGTGTCCAGCAGATGGGCAAACATGGGGTCGGTGGTGGGTTCGACGCTATAGGGCTGTCCCAGGGGGCGAACGTTGTGGCCACCCAGGGTGCGCTGGGCAATTGTGCCTCCCCCATTCGGCGGTACCATCTGCCCTGCCGCGCGCCAGCCCATACCGCTGCGGCTGGGCTTGGCCACCTCCCGCCCCGAACCAGGCAGCTCATGGGTAATCACCACCTTTTGATTTTCATCCACGGTGCGAATTTGCAACCCCGGCTGGCGTCCCCGCAGCAGGTTGTCGATGGTGACGGTCACATCGTCATGGATGGCCCACCGCTGACGCTCGAGCATTTCTACCGCAATGTCAAAGGTGGGTGGGGCTTTGCGTTCCAGCACGCTTTTCTGGCTGCCCCGGCGGCGGGCTTCCTCATCTCCCAGGGTGACTGACTGAATGCCGCCAATTAGGTCTGAGAGGGTGGGGTTTTTGATCAGGTTCTCAAGCCGATTGCCGTGGGCGGTGCCTACGAGTTGCACCCCCCGCTCGGCAATCGTGCGGGCGGCTAGAGCCTCCAGCTCAGTGCCAATTTCGTCGATGACGATGACCTCAGGCATGTGGTTTTCCACGGCCTCAATCATCACCCGGTGCTGTTCCTCGGGTCGGGCCACCTGCATCCGTCGGGCCCGGCCAATGGCCGGATGGGGAATATCGCCATCCCCGGCAATTTCGTTGGACGTATCGATGATCACCACTCGCTTTTGCAGATCGTCGGCCAGGACGCGGGCAATTTCGCGCAGAGCGGTGGTTTTACCGACCCCAGGGCGGCCCAGCATGAGGATGGAACGACCGGTTTCCACCAGATCGCGAATCATGCCAATGGTGCCAAAAATGGCTCGCCCCACCCGGCAGGTGAGCCCAATCACTTCCCCAGAACGGTTTCGGATAGCGCTGATCCGGTGCAGCGTTTTCTCGATGCCCGCCCGGTTGTCACCGCCAAAGGTGCCCACCCGTTTGATGCAGTGGTCCAGATCAACGTGGGTGACGGGATCTTCAGCAAGATACTCCACGCTGTTATAGAATCGGGCCTCGGGCAGCCGCCCCAGGTCCAAAACGACCTCGATCAGGCTTTGGCGCTGGGGGTGCTGGGTCAGCCGCAGACGAATTGCAGGCGGCAGAATACTCAGCAGCTGATCCAGGTCATCGATGGGAGGGGCTTGGGCAGGAACAGACGGTTGAGGCGCTGTCCCTTCAGGTTCGGTGGGTAAAAAGTCCACGGCGGGATTGGGAGTAGTAGAAATGTCGTTGGCGAGGCTTTTGTTTAGGGCAATGTCGGAGGTGCTGGGGCTGAAATCTTTGGGTAATTGGCTGTTGACGCCGTCACTGTCGCTATAGCTAACCATACCGTGCTGGTAAAAAATGTCTATCTATCCTGGAGGTGGCCAGCTTGAGCTGGTCCACGAGCTGGTGGGCTAGGGCCAGCCCCTGACCTAAGGCACTGTGCTCGAGTCGTTGCCAGGGGGCAACGAGGGCCGCCTCGGGCTCAGACTCGATCCACTGACCACAGGGAGACTGGTTTAGGGAAGCGCGTCCTAACCAGGGCTGAAGTTCGCAGTCAATGGCCTCAATCAGCGGCAGCACCTGCGATCGCCCGTAGCTACCGTAGGCAATACCTGAGATTGTGTTGCGGACTAAGGCTGAATTAGGGGTGGCCATCTCGCCTCTCTGGGGAGATGCCAAACCGCAAAGGGCAATTTCGTTCGGATCAGAAGCAGAAGGCGAGGTGTTTATCAAGCCAAGATCGAGCAACTTACTTACAGTGTAGCCATTGGTGCCGCCAGCGGGTTGCACATAGCCTGGCAACCCAGCCTGCAGGATCTTCTGGGCCAGACGAATGGCCGCATGGGTCGTGCCCTTGCCCAGATCCCCACTCATAGGGCGGCCGTCGGTTTGCCAGATCAAAGGCACCTCTAGAGGAGCCATTAGGTGGTAGAGATCCTGCAAATAGGGCACCACCTGATCGTGGTCAGGGCAGCTAATCGACACCAGCTTGAGGTGGGGTCGCCAGGGCTGAAGCCGCTGCCAGAGTTGCTCAAACTGAGCCTGGTGGCCGGTTTGGGTGTGGATTTCAACGGCATCAATTTGAGCCAGTTGTTCGCCGGAAAACGCCTCTGGCCGGGCCAGATAAGACTGCGCTTCAATGTGGGCTAGCGGGCAGACGGTGATGCAGCGACCGCAGCCATAGCAGAGCTCCGGCTTGACTCCGCCCTGGTGGGCCGCCTGGAACTGAATAGCGGCAGTGGGACATACGGGTTCGCAGGGGCGATCGCAGTCGGGGGGGCAGTGCGCCGCGTCAAAATGGGCCTTGCGAAAGTGGGGATCTTCGCTGTCGTTGAGGCTGACCATCAACCAGGGCAGACCGCTCTGCGCTACACCAAACCCACCGCGGGTCTTTGGAGACGCTGCACGATCGCCCATCTGCCCGGCCAGCCAGAGTGCATCCGCTAGCCCCTGACGGGCGGCGGCCACCACGGCCCCATCGGCGGCCACATCCACACAGTCGACCCCGGCCAGGGCGTAGAGCATCACCAGACGCCGCACCGTTGGCATGTCCTGATAGCTGGCGCCGCAAATAAGCTTCACCCAGTTCCCCGCCTGCAGCGATTGGTAAGGGGATAGAGATGGCTGTCCTAAGGCGTAGCTCCGGGCAGTTCCGGTGGCGGTTTCAGCATTCATGCAGGTGGCAAGTCCTGACAGAGAATAGCCAGCGTTTCTAGGGGCTGCCGTCAGTCAATTAACTGAATGGTTAACTGAACGGTCTAGCGCTACGACGCCGGCGGACTGGGTGGAGAGTTAAACCAGGTTCGCCAGCGGTTCCCAGCTAAAGCTGCGATCGCCTCCCACCTCTACAACCACCTTAGCTCGCGGCTCAATCGTCGGCAGGCTGACTAAGTAGGCCATTTCCTGACGGGACAAAATATGGCCCTCGATTAGCCAGAGCACCATGCCCTTCGCCTTGGGCGACATCGTTTCCAGGCGATAGGTCAGCAGCGGCGGGACAAAGTAGGTGTAACCCACGGCCGCCCCACTGGCGGTGTTCTTCTTGCCCAGGTGGGGCGGGCGCACGCCGTGGACAGCGGTCAAATAGGAGGAAATATCCCCCAACCCCCGGGCCGTCAGCTTGAGAATTTCATAGCCCCTGGCCTTCAGACGACGCTCATAGCGACCTTCAAACCCGCCTTCTAGAGGCATACGTACGGCGATCGCGCCGTTGCTCTCCAAGTCTTTCATAAACGGTTTGCCAGTCGTTAGCAGCGCCATAGTTGCCCTCGGCCAAACAATATCAGGTGTCATTGTACTGCCTTAGCAGCGAGAGTAACCTCAGCCAGAGGCACCCCGCCGCCTTAATTAATTATTATCTGCTGTAGGGGATAGCACTGGGCTCACAAAACTTTTTAGAGAAAAGGTATAGACAGATTCAAAATAGGGCTGTACCATAGTAAATCGCCGACAAAAAGGATACTGAGTGGTTCAATGAGCTACCCAAGTCCTGGCATTTAGCTGTTCTGAATACCGTGTCGCCGCCCATGGGTGCGAGATTGACCCAGGGGTCGTCAACGGAAAGCCAGTCAGATCAAGCTAGTTTTCTTTTGAATCGTGACCGATCTGTATCGGTAGCGCTCACCCCGGTGAGTTTCTCCAGTTTGGGGTGTTCAAAAGTCGATGTCGTTGTGGATGCGCAAAGCTCTCAACTCAGAGAGTCCTGCGCATTTCGTAGTGTGTTAATAGGGAGACAGGGCCGTGGCAGTCGGTATTCTCGGCAAAAAACTGGGCATGACCCAGATATTCGATGAGGCAGGTAACGCCATCCCCGTAACGGTGGTTCAGGCCGGTCCCTGCGTGGTTACCCAAATCAAAACCTCGGATACCGACGGCTATGCCGCCGTCCAGCTTGGTTTCGACGAGGTCGCTGAGAAGGCGCTGAACAAACCTGAGCTAGGTCATTTGGCCCGCTCGAGCAGCGCTCCGCTGCGCCATCTGAAAGAGTATCGAGTCGATGCTGCCGATGGGTTTGAGCTGGGTCAGACCGTTACCGCCGAGGCCTTCAGCGCCGGGCAGCTGGTGGATGTCACCGGCAAGAGCATTGGTCGCGGCTTTGCCGGCTACCAGAAGCGCCATAACTTCCGCCGTGGCCCTATGGCCCACGGTTCTAAGAACCACCGGCTGCCCGGTTCGACCGGTGCCGGCACCACCCCCGGTCGGGTCTATCCCGGCAAGCGGATGGCGGGTCAGTACGGCAACACCAAGGTGACGATTCGCAAGCTGCAGGTGGTGCGGGTGGACAGCGATCGCAACCTGCTGCTGATCAAAGGCGCTATCCCCGGCAAGCCCGGTGGGTTACTGAGCATTGCCCCGGCTAAGTGGGTCAAAGCTTAAGTCGCAGAGTACGTAAGCAGTTCAGGCCTTTGGGCATTCAAAGCTTTTTAGGGATAGGTTCAGACAATGGTTGATTGCGTCATCAAAAACTGGGAGGGCGAGGAGGCAGGCACCGCATCCTTAGATCTTCAGGTTGCCAAAGAGGAATCGGCCTCTCATATCGTCCACCGTGCACTGGTTCGACAAATGAACAATGCCCGCCAGGGAACGGTGTCCACCAAGACCCGGGCCGAGGTCAGCGGCGGTGGTCGCAAGCCCTGGCGGCAGAAGGGTACCGGGCGGGCTCGCGCCGGTTCTAACCGTTCCCCTCTGTGGCGCGGTGGTGGCGTTATCTTTGGCCCCAAACCTCGCGACTACAGCGTCAAAATGAATCGCAAAGAGCGCCGCCTAGCGCTGCGAACTGCGCTCCAGAGCCGGGTTGACGACATGGTAGTGGTTGAGAGCTTTGAAAATAAATTCTCTCGGCCCAAGACCCGCGAACTGCTTGATGCCATGGCTCGCTGGGGGCTTGAACCCAACGCCAAAATTCTACTGATCATCGCTGAGCGTCAGGAACTGGTCTACCTTTCGGCCCGCAACCTTGAGAATGTCAAGCTGATCACCGCTGCCAATCTCAATGTTTACGATCTGCTAACGGCCGACCATCTGGTTGTTACGTCCACAGCGCTTGAGGCTATCCAGGAGGTTTACAGTGATTAATGCCGCCAATACCCCATCCCTGGCCGACCTGATTCGTCGACCGCTGGTGACCGAAAAGGCCACCCTCCTGCTCGAAAACGATCAATATGTGTTTGAGGTTGATCCCCGCGCCAACAAGTTGCAGATCAAGGCGGCGATTGAAGAGCTGTTCGACGTCAAGGTGGTTGCGGTGAACACCTACAACCCCCCCAAGAAAAAGCGTCGGATGGGCCGCTTCGTGGGCAACCGTCCCCACTACAAGCGATCTGTGGTCACCCTGGCCCCAGGCAATTCCATTCCCCTTTTCCCCGACCTGTAATCAGGTTCAGATTTCTCAGCCGTTTTTGCCGTGTAGCCAGCAAGTATTTCCATGGGCATCCGTTCTTACCGACCTTACACCCCAGGCACGCGTGAGCGAACCGTCTCTGAGTTCGCCGAAATCACCCGCAGTGAACCTGAAAAGTCGCTGACTCGCTCCAAGCATCGTCCCAAGGGACGCAACAATCGGGGCGTCATCACCTGCCGTCACCGGGGCGGTGGCCACAAGCGCCTTTACCGGGTGGTGGATTTTCGTCGCGACAAGCTGGGCGTACCCGCCAAGGTTGCCTCCATTGAGTACGACCCCAACCGCAACGCGCGGATTTCGCTGCTCCATTACGAGGACGGTGAGAAGCGGTATATTCTCTGCCCGACTGGACTAACCGTTGGCAGCACGGTGGTCTCGGGTCCAGACTCTCCCCTGGAAGTGGGCAACGCCCTGCCACTTTACAAAATTCCCCTGGGCACCACGGTGCACAACGTCGAGATGCAGGCCGGCAAGGGCGGGCAGATGGTGCGCTCCGCTGGAGCAGGGGCACAGGTCGTGGCCAAAGAGGGCGATTACGTCACCCTCAAGCTGCCCTCCACCGAGGTGCGTATGGTGCGTCGGGAATGCTACGCCACCATTGGCCAGGTGGGCAATGCTGACGTTCGCAATGTCAGCCTGGGTAAGGCCGGACGCAAGCGCTGGCTCGGTCGCCGCCCTGAAGTTCGCGGCAGCGTCATGAACCCGGTCGACCACCCCCACGGCGGTGGCGAGGGTCGTGCCCCCATCGGTCGCTCAGGTCCGGTTACTCCCTGGGGTAAGCCAGCACTGGGCTACAAAACCCGCAAGAAGAACAAGGACAGCGATAAATACGTGGTGCGTCGCCGCCGTCGCGTGTCCAAACGGGGTCGCGGCGGTCGTAACGCCTAGCGTTACCTCCAGATATTCTGTCTTGGTTGGCTGTTTCTTGAACTGTTATTGGCGCTGAAGCATCATGTCTCGCTCATTGAAAAAGGGTCCTTTTGTGGCCGACCACCTGCTGTCCAAAATTGAGGCCCTCAACACCAAGGGGGACAAGCAGGTGATCAAAACCTGGTCGCGGGCTTCAACGATTTTGCCCCAGATGATTGGTCACACCATTGCAGTACATAATGGCCGTCAGCATGTGCCGGTCTATGTCACTGAGCAGATGGTGGGCCATAAGCTAGGTGAATTTGCTCCCACGCGAACCTTTCGCGGCCACGCTAAGACTGATAAAAAAGCTCGTCGTTAGGTATTAGGTAAGAGGAACTGGTGAAATGGCTGTAGATACCTCAGAGCAGGTTAAAGCGGTGGCTCGCTACGTGCGCATGTCACCCCGCAAGGTGCGCAGAGTGCTTGACCAAATTCGGGGCAAAAGCTATCGGGATGCGCTGATCATCCTGGAGTTCATGCCCTACAAAGCCTGTGAACCCATCATCAAAGTGCTGCGCTCGGCGGTCGCCAATGCGGAACACAACAATGGGCTAGACCCGGCGGGTTTGGTGGTGAGTGAAGCTTTCGCTGATGCTGGACCGTCCCTGAAGCGGTTCCGTCCTCGGGCCCAGGGCCGCGCTTACCAAATTCGCAAGCCAACTTGTCACATCACCATTGCTGTTGCTCCAGGCGCCGAGCCTTAGTGCGCTCAGTTCATCGATACCGCCGTTCAAACATCAGTCTTTAAAGCACCAAATTCCAGAGGGTTAGTTCGTGGGACACAAGATTCATCCAACCGGATTTCGCCTTGGCGTAGTTCAAGAGCACCGCTCTCGCTGGTTTGCCGAGGGAACTCGCTATCCTGACTTGCTGCAGGAAGACTACCGCATTCGCGAGTACGTTCAAAAAACCTTGAGCAACGCCGGTATTGCGGATATTCGCATCGAACGCAAGGCCGATCAGATCGATCTTGAGGTACGCACGGCCCGCCCTGGGGTAGTGGTCGGTCGCGGTGGTGCTGGTATCGAAGCCCTGCGGGTGGGTGTACAGAAGCTGCTCAAAGACTCCAGCCGTCAGATTCGCGTCAACGTGGTTGAGGTGAATCGGGTTGATGCCGACGCCGCTTTGGTAGCGGAGTACATCATTCAGCAGCTGGAGCGTCGAGTTTCGTTCCGGCGGGTTGTCCGCCAGGCCATTCAGCGGGCTCAGCGGGCTGGGGTGGAGGGCATCAAGATCCAGGTCAGTGGTCGCCTGAATGGCGCTGAAATTGCCCGGACGGAGTGGACTCGCGAGGGTCGGGTGCCCCTTCATACCCTGCGGGCTGATGTTGACTACGCTTACACGACGGCCCAAACCACCTACGGCATTTTGGGGGTCAAGGTGTGGATCTTCAAGGGTGAGATTATTCCTGGCCAGGAGGAAGCTCCGGTGGCTCCCAGCGCCCAGCCCCGGCGACGCCAGCCCCGGCGGCGGCCGCAGTTTGAGGACCGCTCTAACGAAGACTAGAGCCTGCCCCGCGTTTCTTTGATTAACTTTGACCTGTGACTTCACGAGTGCCGATCCATGCTTAGTCCAAAACGAACTAAATTTCGCAAGCAGCACCGCGGGCGTATGCGCGGAATGGCTCAGCGGGGTAGCGACATCAACTTTGGGGATTTCGCCCTCCAGGCTACGGAGCCCTGCTGGCTGACCTCTCGTCAGATTGAGGCGGCTCGTCGAGCGATGACTCGCTACGTACGACGGGGCGGCAAGATCTGGATTCGTGTGTTTCCTGACAAGCCTGTGACCATGCGTCCGGCGGAAACCCGGATGGGTTCGGGTAAAGGCAACCCCGAATTCTGGGTGGCTGTGGTAAAACCAGGCCGCATCGTCTTTGAAATTGCCGGGGTGCCCGAAGCGACCGCTCGCGAGGCTATGCGCCTTGCCGCCTTTAAGCTGCCCTTCAAGACCAAGTTCATTGCGCGCGACAGCAAGGAGGCATAGGCTATGGCACTGTCAAAAATCAAAGAGGCCCGCAGTCTCAGTGATGACGAATTGCTGACGACGATCGCCGAGGTCAAGCGTGAGCTATTTCAACTGCGTTTCCAAAAAGCCACCCGGCAGCTGGATAAGCAAAATCACCAGTTCAAGCATGCTCGCCACCGCCTGTCTCAGCTGATGACGGTTCAGCGGGAGCGCCAGATAGCGGCCTTAGAAGACGAGATGACGGCCCAAGCCAACGCTGTGGCTGCGTCCACAACAGAATCGGTATCAGTGTAGGGAATAGGTGAAGCAGATGGCGGTCAAAGAACGAGTGGGGATGGTGGTCAGCAACAAGATGGATAAAACCGTCGTGGTTGCTGTGGAGAGTCGGACATCCCATCCCAAGTACGGCAAGATTGTGGTGCGAACCAAGCGCTACAAGGCCCACGACGAGGAGAATACCTGCCAGGAAGGTGATCGGGTGCGGATTCTTGAAACTCGTCCCCTGAGCCGAACCAAACGCTGGGTGGTAGCTGACATTGTTAATCGCGCGGCAGACGCATAGGGGGAGATTGTGATTCAGCAAGAATCGTACTTAAACGTGGCAGATAACAGCGGAGCCCGGAAGCTCATGTGCATTCGTGTGCTGGGTGGGAACCGTCGCTACGCTGGTGTCGGTGATGTGATTATCGCCGTGGTCAAGGATGCCCTGCCCAACATGGGGGTTAAGAAATCAGACGTGGTACGGGCCGTGGTCGTGCGCACTAAGAAGGGCCTGCGCCGCAGCAGTGGCATGAGCATTCGCTTCGATGACAACGCTGCTGTGATCATCAACCAGGACGGCAACCCCAAGGGTACCCGGGTGTTTGGCCCGGTTGCCCGTGAACTGCGCGACAAAAACTTTACCAAGATCGTGTCGCTGGCACCGGAGGTTCTCTAATGGCAATAACATCTAAGACACCCGTGCGCCACAAGGTGCATGTGCGTAAGGGAGATACCGTTCAGGTGATTGCTGGCCGCGATCGCGGCAAGGTGGGCGAGGTGCTCTCGGTCATTCCCAAGACCAGCCAGGTGATTGTGCAGGGCGTCAATATTCGCACCAAGCACGTCAAGCCGCAGCAGGAAGGGGAATCGGGGCAAATTGTCACCCAGGAAGCGCCGATCCACAGCTCTAACGTCATGCTGTACTCGGAAAAGGAAAAGGTGGCCAGCCGGTTTGCCTACACCTACACCGAAGACGGCCGCAAGGTGCGGAAGCTGAAAAAAACCGGAGAAATCATCGACTAGGCCTCTAGCCGACCCACACCTCTAGTCCTGACCAAGCCCAGGAAAGCAGAAGAAACGACCCATGACCGACCAGCTCAAGACCATATATAAAGACACCGTAGTACCTAAACTGATGGAGCAGTTTAAGTACGAGAACATCCACCAGGTCCCCAAGGTGGTCAAGGTGACCGTCAACCGGGGATTGGGAGAAGCCTCTCAGAACGCCAAAGCACTGGAGTCATCCCTCAGTGAACTGGCTTTGATTACCGGACAGCGCCCGGTGGTCACCCGCGCCAAGAAAGCGATCGCCGGTTTCAAAATCCGCCAAGGCATGCCCGTAGGGGTGATGGTTACCCTGCGTTCTGACCGCATGTACGCCTTTCTCAATCGCCTGATCAACCTGACCCTGCCCCGGATTCGCGACTTCCGCGGGATCAGCCCCAAGAGCTTTGACGGGCGCGGCAACTACACCCTGGGCCTGCGGGAACAGCTAATCTTTCCTGAAATTGACTACGACAGCATCGACCAAATCCGCGGTATGGATATCACCATCGTGACTACCGCCAGCACCGATGAAGAAGGCCGAGCGCTACTCAAGGAATTGGGTATGCCGTTCCGTGACAACTAACACAGGTTTATACGCGTACTAGAACTATGGCTGCTAACGACACAATTGCGGATATGTTGACTCGCATCAGGAATGCGAATCTAGCGCGGCACCAAACCGTGGGCATTCCTTCTACCCGGATGACCCGGAGTATTGCCAAGGTGCTTAAGGAAGAAGGCTTCATCACGGACTACTCTGAGACGACCGTCGAGGAACGGCCTCAGTTGGTGGTTGCCCTCAAGTACAAGGGCAAAACGCGTCAGCCCATCATTCGTAATCTCACCCGCGTTAGCAAGCCCGGTCTGCGCGTGTACTCCAATCGGAAAGAGTTGCCTCGGGTGTTGGGCGGCATTGGCATCGCCATCGTGTCCACCTCCAGTGGCATCATGACCGATCGCGATGCTCGCCGTCAGGGCATCGGTGGAGAAGTACTTTGCTATGTCTGGTAGGTCAGCGTAGGTAGCCAGGGCGATTTGACGAGCCTGTGTCAAAGCCCAACGGAAAGGCGTCAAGGGCGTTATCGAGTGCTAAGGATTTAGGAGTTTTGCATCATGTCACGTATTGGCAAGCGGCCAATCCCAGTTCCGGCTAAGGTGTCAATCACGATTGACGGTCAGGATGTTCAGGTCAAAGGACCCAAGGGCGAGCTGTCTCGCACTTTGCCCAGCGGTGTGGTCGTCGTTCAAGAGGGCGATACTGTACTGGTGAATCGGCGGGACGACTCCCGGCTGGCTCGGGAGCGGCACGGCCTTTGCCGCACCCTGGTCGCTAACATGGTTGAAGGCGTCGCCAACGGATACCAGAAGCGTTTAGAAATTCAGGGCATTGGCTATCGGGCACAGGTGCAGGGCCGCAACCTCAACCTCAGCCTGGGCTATAGCCACCCCGTCGTGTTTGAGCCCCCAGCGGGGATCGAATTTGCCGTTGAAAACAATACCAACGTCATCGTCAGCGGTATCGACAAAGAGTTGGTTGGCAACATCGCCGCCAGTATTCGGGCCAGCCGTCCCCCCGAGCCTTACAAAGGCAAGGGTGTGCGCTACGCCGGAGAGCAGGTCAGACGTAAGGCCGGTAAGTCAGGGAAGAAGTAAGCCATGAAAGCAAGTCGTAAAGAATTAACCCGTCGCCGTCACGCCCGCATTCGCCGCCGCGTGTTTGGCACCCCTGAGCGGCCTCGCCTGGCCGTCTTTCGCTCGAACCAGCACATCTACGCCCAGATTATTGACGATACGGCCCATCACACCCTGGTGGCGGCCTCGACCGTTGAGCCCGACGTGTTAAAAGACGAGTCGGGGGCGACTCAGGAGTCGGCTGCGGTTGTGGGCAAGCTGGTGGCTGAACGGGCCTTAAAGGCAGGCATCACCCAGGTTGTCTTCGATCGGGGCGGCAAGCTATATCACGGGCGAGTGGCTGCTCTGGCCGACGCAGCTCGGGAAGCTGGCTTGAGCCTCTAGGTTTTACGCCGTCAGTTGCAAATCGAAAACACCTAATTCTGTTGATGTAAATAAGGCTGGGGAAAATGGCAAACCGTCGCAAAGAAGCGCGTACCAAAGAGAAAAAAACCGACTGGCAGGAGCGCGTCGTTCAGATTCGCCGCGTTACTAAGGTTGTGAAGGGGGGTAAAAAGCTCAGCTTCCGGGCCATCGTTGTCGTCGGTAACGAGAAAGGCCAGGTCGGCGTCGGCGTCGGCAAGGCTGGGGATGTAATTGGCGCAGTCAAGAAGGGCGTGGCCGACGGCAAGAAGCATCTGGTCGATGTCCCCCTGACCCGCTCTTACTCCATTCCCCATCCCTCCAACGGCATTGGTGGGGGTGCGAAAGTGTTCATGCGCCCAGCGGCCCCCGGTACTGGGGTAATTGCTGGGGGCGCTGTCCGCACGGTGCTGGAGCTGGCTGGCGTTCGCAACGTGCTGGCCAAGCAGCTGGGGTCCAACAACCCGCTCAATAATGCTCGTGCCGCTGCGGATGCCCTGGCCTCTCTACGCACCTTTGCAGAAGTGGCCGAAGAGCGGGATATTCCGGTCGAAAATCTGTACGTTTAATTCCTTTCGGTATCGCTGTTTCTATTTTCCTCAGCCATGAGAATCAACGACGCACAACCACAAGCAGGCTCTAAGCACCGCCGTCGCCGCGTCGGTCGCGGTATTTCGGCCGGGCAGGGCGCTAGCTGCGGCTTCGGCATGCGAGGCCAAAAATCGCGCTCGGGGAGCGGTACCCGCCCCGGCTTTGAGGGTGGCCAAATGCCGCTCTACCGCCGCATCCCCAAACTCAAGCATTTCCCTCTGGTCAACCAGAAGCAGTACACCATTATTAACCTCAAGAGCCTAGCTGACCTGTCGGCGGGCACGGACGTTTCGCTGGAGTCGCTGCTAGAAGCTGGCATTTTGACGACCAACGATGGCCCGCTCAAGGTATTGGGTGACGGCGAACTGAGTGGAGCTTTGAACGTCAGGGCGGCGGCTTTTACCCAGTCAGCCAAGGAAAAGATCGAGCAGGCTGGCGGCACCTGGGAAGTGGTCGCCTAGCGAGATAGTTCTCCCATCCCTTAGACTGGATTGAGGGATGTATCTGTGGCAACCATAAAGAGGCAACCACGGATACGAACTGCCGCTAATTTATAGCTAAACGTAGGGCTGAGGTACTGTTGCATGGTCGTAAGTCGGGGTAAAAATCCCAGCGCACAGGAAACATTTATGCAGATGGCGCAGGCCGCTGGCTTGCGCAGTCGTCTGCTGGTCACCCTGGGGCTGCTGGTACTGGTTAGATTGGGGATTTTTATTCCAGTACCGGGAATTGACCGTCAGGCGTTTGCTGCCTCGATTCAGTCGGGCAGTCTGGCGGGCTTTGTGGGGTTTTTAGACATTTTTGTCGGAGGTGGACTCTCGGCCCTGGGTATTTTTGCCCTTGGGATTTTACCCTTCATCAATGCCTCGATCATCATGCAGCTGCTGACCGCAGCTCTGCCTCAGCTGGAAGATCTGCAAAAGAATGAAGGTGAGGCCGGGCGACGCAAAATCTCCCAGATCACTCGCTACGTAGCCCTGGGTTGGGCCATTTTGCAGAGTACGCTACTGGCCTCATTTTTGCTGTATCAGTTTGCGGCGGTTCCCGGACCGGCGTTTATTGCCCAGACGGTAATTGCCCTAACCGCAGGCTCGATGTTTGTGATGTGGGTAGGTGAGCTAATTACCGAGCGTGGCATTGGTAACGGGGCTTCGCTGCTGATCTTTTTGAACATTGTGTCCACTCTGCCTCGCTCCCTGGGGCAAACCATCGAGCTGGCTCAGAGTGGCGATCGCGGCCTGGTCGGCGGCGTCATTATTCTGATGCTGGCCTTTCTGGCCATGATTGTCGGCATTGTCTTTGTGCAGGAGGGCACTCGCCGCATTCCGATTATCTCTGCCCGTCGCCAGGTGGGCCGTAAGCTCTACCTGGAGCAGAGCAACTATCTGCCTCTGCGGCTCAACCAGGGCGGCGTCATGCCGATTATTTTTGCCTCGGCAGTGCTGGTTCTGCCCATTTCGTTGACTCAGTACGTCACGAATCCGGCCTTTAGCCAGTTCGTCAACAACTACCTGAACCCAACCTCCTGGTTCTACGTGTCGTTGTACCTGGTGTTGATTCTCTTCTTTAGTTACTTCTACTCGTCACTGGTAATGAACCCCGACGATGTGTCGCGGAACCTGAAGAAAATGGGGGCCAGTATCCCCGGCATTCGCCCCGGCAAGGCGACTACGGAGTATATCAGCCGCATTCTGAATCGGCTGACCTTTCTGGGGGCTATTTTCCTGGGGATGGTTGCGGTGGTGCCCAGCGCGGTCGAAAGCCTGACCCGAGTACAGACCTTCCGGGGCTTTGGGGCGACTTCGCTGCTGATTTTGGTCGGTGTTGCTATTGATACTGCGAAGCAGATCCAGACCTACGTGATTTCTCAGCGCTACGAAGGAATGGTGAAACAGTAGTGACGCGACTTATCTTTCTAGGCCCCCCAGGGGCGGGTAAGGGAACCCAGGCTGCGTTGCTAGCTGCGGATTGCGGTGTACCGCACATCTCCACCGGGGATATTCTGCGATCGGCGGTGGCGGCGGGGAGTGAGTTAGGGCAAAAAGCTGACCACTTCATGAGTTCTGGAGAGCTCGTGCCGGACGAACTCATCCTCGACTTAATTGAGGAGCGTTTGGCGCAGGAGGATGCTCAAAAGGGCTGGCTCCTCGACGGTTTCCCTCGCAATGTTCCCCAGGCGGAGTTTTTGCAGAAGCTGCTGGAGCAGATTGAGCAGCCCACTGATTTTGTGATCAACCTCGATGTGGAAGATGCGGTGATTGTGGCTCGGCTGCTGCAGCGAGGCCGCAAGGATGACGAGGAGTCAGTCATTTTGCATCGGCTGGAGGTCTATCGTCAACAGACAGAACCGCTGGTTGAGTTCTACCGCAGTCGGCAGCAGCTGGTGTCGGTGGACGGGAATCAGACCATGGAAGCCGTGCATACCGACCTCAAGCGCCTGGTAATCGAGTAGGGGCTGGGGTTATGCTGGAATTGCAGTCTGTCGATTTGTACTTAGGGAGAAGTTAGCTTGTCTAAGCAAGACCTAATCGAAATGGAGGGAACCATTACCGAGTCGTTGCCGAACGCGATGTTCCGGGTTGACTTGGACAATGGCTTTAATGTGCTGGCCCACATTTCAGGTAAGATTCGCCGCAACTACATCAAAATTCTGCCGGGCGATCGCGTCAAGGTAGAGCTTACCCCTTACGACCTGACTAAGGGCCGCATCACCTATCGTTTGCGTAAGAAGTAGCTGCACCAACCGTAGCTGACCTAAGCCAAAATCGGTGCCAATAGTTTTTCAGCCCCTGTACGGAAGATGTCTGCACAGGGCAACTTTGTTTGGGCCTCAGTCTCCTGGACAGCCGCTTCGGCTTCGCTGGCGCTGAGGTGGCCGGTGTTGAGGGCGATTGCCACCACCCTGGCCGGGTAGAAGGCTCCCGCCGCCGCGGTGACCTGTTCGTAGAGCGCCACTACGCTGGGTAGGTCGGGAATTTTCACCCTTGGAAAGTTTTGAATGTGGCGCTGCCCAGCCCGATGCACCAGCACCAGATGGGTGGGCTGGGTGCCCCGCAGCAGGGGCAGAGTTGCGGTCGATGCAGGGTTGAGCAGGGACCCCTGCCCCTCGACAAAAATAAAATCGTGATGGGGGCCATGGCGCATAAGCTGCTGCTCGATCGCCCCAGAGGCGTAGTCGACTCGAATCGCGTCTAGGGGCACACCGTCATCCCCCAGCATCAGGTTGGTCTGCCCGGTGGCGATCACCTTGGAGCGCAGCCCCCGCTGAAGGCAGGCGTGGTGCAGGGACAGGGTGGCGGACATTTTGCCCACCGACATATCGGTGCCCACGGTCAGAATGCGCTTGCAGGCTAGCTGGCTGGCCTGACCGCTGCCGACGGTGAGCCCCTCTGGCTCCCGCCGCACATCCCAAATCCACTGGTAGGGCCTGAGCCAGGGCTGGAGGGCTGGATGCTCGGCCATCGGGGTATGCAGACCGTTGACAATGCTGAGCCCGGCTTTGACGGCCTGCTCGATTTCCTGAAACCAGGCTTCGGGCAGCTTGCCGCCGGAGGGAGCGATGCCGATGGCCAGAACATCGGGGGTAAAAGTGAGCGCCTCGGTCAGGGACTCGACGATGGGAATGGGTTTGTCAATGCCGGTCAGCCCCACCAGCGATCGCCCCGCCGCCCGGTAGTCAATCACCGCGACGATGGGGGACTGGCTGAATCGCAGCATAGACAGCCCAGTTTTGCCCATGGTGCTCTGGGTGCCTTCGTGCATGAGTAGGGCAATGCGGCTATCGGGCGTGAGGTGCATAGTCGAGTCCAAGTCCAGGGTTGCTAGGGGGAATCAGTCGCCCGTGGGTGAGGGAAAGGCCCGTAAAGGGATCGTCGCGGAGGTTGAGGTGGCTGTCGAGGTCGAGGTAGTTGGCCAGGGGCGAGAGCTGAGCCATGGCCCCGTTGGCCAGGCTGCTATCGGAATAGCAGCCAAACATGACCTGTAGACCGCAGGCCTGGGCCGTGTGGATCATCCTCAGGGCCTCGGTCAGGCCGCCCGCTTTCATTAGCTTAATGTTAATGCCGTCCACCCCATTCGCCAGGGCAGGAATATCGGCACTGTCAAAGCAGCTTTCGTCCACAAAGATGGGCAGCGGAGCCTGCTGCTTGAGGACGGCCAGATCGGCGTTTTGACTCACCGGCAGGGGCTGTTCGAGGTGGGTGACGCGGCGATCGCCCAGCCACTGGGCCATAGCGATGGCTTCGTTTAGGGTCCAGCCACCGTTGGCGTCCACACTGAGGCTGATGTCAGTGGGAACGTGGTCATAAATAGCCTGAAACATGGCTCGATCAGCCTCAATACCCTCAGGACTGCCCAGCTTAATTTTCAGGGCGCGGGCGGAGGTCTGCTGTAGCCAATCCTGCGATCGCTGCTGGGCCGCCGTCGGGGACGAAATGCCGACGGTGACCGAGGTGGGCTGAATGCGGTCCAGATCTAGCCCCAGCAGTCGCCAGATCGGCTGCCCAACGGCTTTGCCGTACCAGTCCCAGAGCGCAACATCCAGGGCCGCGCGGCTGGCGGACTGAAGGGATAACTCTGCCGCTACGGCGGCAATGGCCTGGCGGTTGGCGGGATGAACGTGGGCGATCGCCCCCTGCAGGCAAGCCATATCGTCCTGGAGCATCTCCAGGGTTTGGCGGTGGGTGCCGATGGAAAACGGAGCCGCTTCGCCCCAACCCTCGATGCCCTCAGCGCTGAGCCTGAGCCAGAGGTTGGTGGACTGAGCCGTGGTGCCGCGACTGATGGTGAGCGGGACTCGTTTGTGGACGGTAAACGGTTGGCAGGCAAGCTTCATGGGGGGCAGACAGGGAACAGGCTACGTGTAGCGCGGTTTGGCACAGCGCTGCTGGGGCTTTTGGGTATAGCGCTTTTGAACGGCGATTTTACCGTGTCTTGCCCTATTTGGAATGCCTTGGCCAGATCTATAGCGATGGCCGTTGCGCTAAGAACATTGGCCTTTCCCAAAGGGAAAAACTGGAGCGGCGCAATGGCCTATAGCTATTGCTTTAGGGGCATTGGTCACGTCCTGACGGTTCTGGCGATGGCTATACCAGGGGCGTTCAGCGGTCTGCATCCAAATTCCAAGGGTTTGCGTACTACCTGTAGGTTCTGCCCTGGCGGAACTGACAGTCATTTAGCAACTTGTTTGGATGGGATAGCAATGTTTACCGCACGGAAAAACTGGCGCAATAGTTTAATCGTCCTGGCCACCTGCCTGATGGTCCTTTTCCTGTACTCTCCGCTGGTCAGCCGAGGGGTGGCCCAATCGCCCCTGGGGGCTCCCAGGGCGACCCTGGCTGCCCCCGCTGAAGCGAGCTTTGCGGTGGGGCAACAGCTGGATGCCAACCTGGCGGCGGCAACGGCTCCTCTGCTGGCCCAGGGCCCGTCTTCGGGCTCCATTGTCACCTACATAGCCATGCTCAGCAGCCAGAATGTAGTGCCCAACGCACCGATGACCGAGGCCCGGGGGGTTGTTGGTGCGGCGCTGGCGGGCGATCGCCTGGTGGTACGGGGCAGCTTTCGGGAACTGTCCAGCGCCCTGAGGGACTATGCCACCGATCCCGTCGATCCCCCCAACCCCAACATCACCTCCGCCTTCCACATCCACCGGGGTAGCCCCAGCGAGAATGGGCCGTTCCAGTACGCCCTGGAGGTCACGATGAACAGCACCGGCCGGGGCGGTAGCGCCACGGGCGACTACAGGCTGACCCCGGAGCAGATTCAGGCGCTGCAAAATGGCCTGCTGTACGTCGATCTGCACACCACTCGCAATCGGGGTGGTGAGCTGCGTGGCATTCTGATGCCAGCTTAGGGATTGTTAACCTAAAACCCCTTACAAAACCCGGTTTGGGGCCAGCCGCAACGCCTCAAACCGGGTTTCCTACCCTCCTTAACCAAGGCCGCTGACAGGGTTCGCGGTTCTTTGGGATTGCAATAGTGGTGACTGGATGAGATAGCAATAGACACAAATCATGGCATTGTATAGAACGTGCCCGTGGTACCCCCTCGCTTCAATGCAGTCTCGATGCGACAGCGACGGTGGAGCTTCTGTCTAAGCCTTCGGCGGATATGGATTTTGAACAGCTGATCTCGACAGACGCCAGCCTGCTGAGCGATGCAGATCTGTGGCTGGGCCTGAAGGCTGGTCATACCGGGGCCCTGGGTCCACTGTACGATCGCCACGGGGGGCTGGTCTACGGGGTGGCCCTGAAGGTGTTGGGCAACGCCGAAGAAGCAGAGGACCTGACCCAGGACATCTTTATCAAGTTGACCCAGTCCACGGCCTACGACCCCCAGCGCGGCTCCTTTCGCACCTATCTGGCTATTCTGACGCGATCGCGGGCGATCGATCGGCTGCGATCGCGTCAGGCTGCCCGCGATTCGATTGCTCGCCTGGGGGCCAGCCCGATACCCCAGGTTCCCACCCCCACCGAAGCCCTGACCCAGAGCGAAAGCACCGAGGAAATTCGGGCGGCGCTGGCCCAGCTCTCGACCAGTCAGCAGCAAATTCTGCGGCTGGCCTACTATGAGGGTCTGACGCAGGCAACCATTGCTGAACAGCTCGACACGCCGCTGGGCACCGTCAAGACCCATTCTCGCCGAGGCCTGCTGAAGCTGCGGCAAATTCTCCAGGAGCGTTGGGGGAACTAACACCATGAGCAGGTCTATCTCACCCGAACAACTGCAATCCCTGCTGGCGGGCTACGTGCTCTACGACCTCAGCCCTGAGGAATCGGCGACCCTGGCTCAACTGTTGGCCGCTGACCCCAGCTTGCAGCAGGACATTGACCAGATGCAGCAAGCCCTGGAGGCCGCCTACGATGGCGACCGCATCAGCCCGCCGGCCCACCTGCGGCAAGCGGTGCTGGCCGCTGCGGACCGCGCCGATGGAGTCGCAGGAGCCCCACGGGCGGCAGCTCCAGTGCGCCCTGGGCCTGCTGCCCTTGAGCCAGAGGGGCGATCGCGCCCCTGGAATCTGGCCCTGGGAGCGGCGGCGGCCATCATCACCGGGTTAAGCCTCAGCAACCTCTTGCTCTGGCGCACGCTCCAGCTAGAACGGGCCAGTCGCCCCAGCGGCGAACCGATCTCGATTGTGCTGGATGCTCCTGACAACGCAGCCCTGGGACAGGCTCAGGTGGTGATCAACCCTGAGACCCTGGAGGGATCTTTGATTGGGGAGAATTTGCCCCCCCTGGAACCGGGCACGGTGTACGTGCTGTGGACGGTGGTAAACCCCAATGCCCCGGTGACTGTAGATGAAAAAAATGCCATTCTGACTACGGTGTTTACCGTGGATGAGCAGGGTAACGTGAGCCAGCCGATTGATCTTCCGGCCGTATTCCGCCGCGATCGCGCCCTGGTGCAGGCGGTGGCCATCACCCAGGAACGGGCCGATGCGCCCCAGGAGCACCTGTCGTCGCCAATTTTGATTCAGCCGTTTTAGGGCGTGCCATTAATTCAGGTGGAGGCGCATCGGCGAGATAATAAAGCCATATTCCCCACCGAGGTCTATGCCACATTTACCCGCTCTCCCTGTCGAAGCCTTTGTCAATCCGTGGGGCCGCAATCGTGAAGCCGTTGAGGCGTTGTTGCAGCAGGTGGCAGCGCAAATTCTCGACTACCTGGCCGGGGCTGGGGATCAGGTACCGCTACCGACGGTTCATAGCATCCCGTTTGAAGGTATTCCTGAACAGCCGATGGCGTTCGCCTCCCTGCTCGATGCGGTGGGTGAGGTAATGGCCCAGTCGATGAACCCGGCCCACCCCGGCTACCTAGGGCATATGGATCCGCTGCCCAGTACAGCTTCTATCGTCGGCGACTGGGTGGCAGCAGCGCTGAACAACAACATGCTGAGTGTGGAGATGTCACCAGCTCTGTCGCGGCTGGAGCCTGAGCTGCTGGCGGAGATTGCCCGGCTGTTTGGTCTGGGCGAAACCGCCGGGGGAGTATTGACCAGCGGCGGCACCCTGGCCAACCTCCAGGCCCTGACCGTGGCCCGCAATGTGCAGCTCGACTGTCTCTACCAGGGGCTGGCGGACCAGCCGCCGCCCGTGATCTTTGCCTCGGAGCTGGCCCACACCTCGATTCAAAAGGCGGGCATGGTGCTGGGACTGGGGCTAAACGGGGTCGTGCTGGTACCCACCGATGACCGGGCTCGCATGGATGTGTCGGCCCTGGAGGCCAAAATTCAGGCCGCGATCGCCCAGGGGCAGAGGCCCTTTGCCGTGGTAGCAACGGCGGGGACAACGGTGACTGGCACCATTGACCCGCTGCCCGAGATTGCTGCCATTGCCCGAGCCTACGGTCTGTGGCTGCATGTGGATGCGGCCTACGGCGGCGCGATCGCCTTTTCCCCCACCCACCGTCACCGCCTGGCGGGTATTGAGCAGGCCGACTCGATCACCTTCAACCCGCAAAAATGGCTGTACGTCACCAAAACCTGTGCCTCGGTGCTGTTTCGCGATCTGGGACTGCTGCACAGCCACTTTCGGGTGTCGGCCCCCTACATGAACACCGAAGCCGACTGGACCAACCTGGGAGAACTGTCGGTGCAGGGCACCCGCCACACCGACGTACTGAAGCTATGGCTAACCCTGGCTCACCTGGGCAAGACTGGTTGCGCCGCCCTGATCGACGCCAGCTATGCTCTGGCGGATCACGTTGTCGCCCAGGTGCGCCAGCGCCCCTACCTGGCGTTGGCGAGCGATCCTGATATGAACCTGGTCTGCTTTCGGGGCTGCCCCCCAGAACTTTCCCCGGAGCAGTGGGACGGGTGGAACGCTGGCCTGCAGCAGTATCTGCTTCAGTACCACCAAACGTTTCTATCGCTGCCGGTGTTTCGCGGCCAGCGATGGCTGAAAGCGGTACTGCTCAACCCATTCACCACGGCAGCCCAGATCAGCCACCTGTTTTTGGCCGTGGATGACTACAGGCGGAAGGGGCAACCGTAGGCACAGCAATGTCAGGATTGCAGGTTATCCACAGACGACCAAAAACCTGTGGATAACGCGATATTTTTTCTAGTTATTCCTGTAGCCCAGCATCCAAAAGCCCTGCCAAGCAGGGATTGGGGCACTAGTCGCAACAAACAGCACCCTAATTGCTGCCTGTGGAAAAAAGCAGAAAAGCTGACGCTAATAGAGGCCAGTGGCTTGGTAATTAGTCCGTCGATGCCCAATCACTCAGCCCAATCACGCAAATTGGTGATGTCGCGGCAGAAGACCTGGGCTATAGCAAAATCTTAGGGATATTCATGATAGGCAAGTCCTCTCAAATAGACTGTAAAGCAGATCACATTTTGAGCAATCCTCTGAACATCCCCGTATATCTGCCGGGGCCCGTTCCGGTGGAGCGCAGGCGCTAGGTGGCTAGAATCGGTATGCTAGAGAAGCTCAAGGGTAACGGCTCCCGGCAGTTGCCCGTTGATAGTTAACGGAGATAGGTTTGATGGTTGGAACTCAGCTTGCCGCGCGGGACTTTTTTCGGGCGGCCTACGAAAACCGCTATACCTGGGATGCGGCCTTCCCAGGCTATACCGCCGATGTCACCTTTACCCACAACGGCACAACCTACAGCGGCCAGGCCAAAGTCAGCGCCGATCTCAAGCCTGAAGTCAGCGGCATCAGTGACGACTCGGCCCAAAAAGCGGTGCACGGTCAATTGTTCGAGGTCTCCATTCACCGCGTTCGGCGCGCATTTGAAGACTCCCACGGCCAAAACACCTTTAGCTACGGCGAGACCCTGGCCGATGGGTCAGTGGAAATTTTGATGGGGGGTAAGGCCGAGGGCGATCGCTACCAGGTCAAGGACAACGAAGTCTCCATGGTGCACCGCCACATTCACGGCGTGGTGGTCACCATTCACACCTACAGCAGCCACGACACCGGGGCGGGCTACCTGTCCCATCGCTACGACTCGGTCTACCACGACCCCAAAACCGGGGAGCAAAAGGGTGGGCTGAGCAACTTTGAGGACGAGTACACCGATGTTGGCGGCTACTACATCCTCTCGCGTCGCGCCATTGAAACCGCCACCGACAGCGGTACCGATGTGCAGGAGTTTGTCTTCTCGAACATTGCGCTGCTGAACGCCTAAGGTTCTCCCAGCCTCTAGCTGTTGGTTCAACCCGCCCCGCCTCGGTGGGGCGGGTTTTTAGCGGTTTCCCTGAACCTGTGCGTGGTTCACCCACCCATGCCCCTATCCCGCCGCCAGTACCTCAACCTGCCCCGCCACTCCCTGGTGGTCTGCGCGGCGCTGGTCGAAAACCCGATCAACCTGGGCATGCTGTGCCGCACTGCCGAAGCCTTTCGGCTGGAAGCTCTGGTGCTCAAGACATTGGCCCTGGCCCAAGACCGCAAATTTCGCCAGGGGGCGGTGGCGACTCACCAGTGGCAGCCCCTGGTGGAATGCGCCCTGGAGAGGCTGCCCCAGTGGCTGGATGGTCAACGGCAGCGGGGCTATACCCCGATCGCCCTCGATCTTCAGCCCCAGGCTATGCCCCTACCTGAAATGCGCTTCCCAAAGCGGACGGTGCTGGTTCTGGGGCGCGAGCTGACGGGCATTCCCCCGACTGTAGCGGCGGCCTGCGACCAGGCGGTAACGATTCCCCAGTACGGGGTGGTACAGTCGCTGAATGTGCAGACGGCGGCGGCCCTGGCTATCTACGCCTACCTTGGCCAGTGGGGAATGGTGGCGTCGCCTTTAGCCCCCACACCTTTAGAATAGAGGTGTAGCTTTGAATGCAGTAGTTGGCCTATGCCGCCCCGTTGGCCCCGCAAACCGACCCGAGAAGACCCCGCCTACCGCAAGCTGGAAGACCGCATCAACTTTGCGGTGCATGTGGCGGCGTTTATTGCCGTCAACTCTGGGCTGTGGTTCTTTCACACCCTCAATCCGGCCTGGGTGCCCTGGGTGGCCAAGGTAACGCTGACCTGGCTGCCGGTGCTGGTGGGCCACGGCGTTTATATCTTCGCGATCGCAGACTATTCCCCCGTGCCGCTGTCGCCCACGGCCAAACCTGACCCCAACGGAGAGTCCTAGCCATGTCTGAAGCATCTACTGCCCGGGCGATCGAGGCCCTGGCCGCAGCCATTGGCGACAAGGTGTACCTCGATATCGCCAAGTGGCACCTGTACCTGGGCGATGCCAAGCTGCACACCGCCCTGGCCGAAAAGCTCTACCCCCTGGTGACGGAGAATGAGGTGACCGAATCCGCCGTGGCCGATATTCTGGCCAGCACCCCCGTCACCATTGGCGGCGGTCAAAAAACGGTGCCGATGGCAGACCTGATTCCAGCGGCTAGCCAGCGCGATCTGCTGGAGGCGATCGCCGACTACCAGCGCGACCTGTAGCCGGCCTAGGGACGATAGGGACGACCGTCGTTACGATCGTCGCGACTATCGGGACGAATTGGGGGGCGGTAGGGGGGCCGCTCGGGTGGAAACTCATCCTCCGGCCACAGCTCCATCGCATCGACATCGATGGTGGGCATTTTATCGTCCCGCAGATTTGGCCCCGAAGGCAGTCCGGCGGTGGCATCGGTGACGGCCTCGCGCAGCTGGTTGCGCAGGTGGCGGGTGCGCTTTTTGACGTTGCCCAGCAGGCCGCCCAGCCTGTCCTGGGCCTCGGCCTGGAGCTTGTGGCGACGCTCCTGGGCTTCGGTGCCTAGCTTCTGGCGCTGCTCCTGGAGTCGATCGCTGACCTGCTGCTGGGCCTGACGGGTGGTCTTAACCGCCGCGTCCCAGCCCTGGCGCGGGTCGGGCACCCGGTCAAGGGGCAGGCGATCGAGGGGGATGCGCTCAAAGGGCGATCGCGGGGCCGGGGGCTCTGGGGGGCGTGGTACCCCTGCCTGAATCAGAGGCGCCGAACGCAGGGCACCCTCCTCGGCCATCATGCGGCGGCGACCGGTGCTGATCACCACTACCGGGTCGAGGGCATAGAGGCCAGGGGCCAGCCCACTGGTCTCCTCTGGCATAAACAGGTATTGCAGAATGTTGCCGGTGGCCGGGTCGAAGCGATAGTCGGTGAGCTGACCCACGCGATCGCCGTGGTCTGACCACAGCTCGACCACGCCCAGGGGCAGGCAGTCTTGCAGGTGCTCGTCGATGGTTTCAATCTGCGCCCCCGCTTTGACTACCACGCCATCGCGCCCAATGGAGCCAATCTGAGACCACAGAAACCGCCGACTCTGGCGCTGGAGCAGGCCCCCGGCACTACAGCCAATGCCCTGCACCTGGTGGGTGCGGCTGTTGACCCACACTTCGGCAATGGGGCCAAACTCCTCGGCGGTGTCGAGGTTGATGGCCAGCCGGTTGAGCAACTCGCTTCTGTGCATGCCCTGGGGAAATGGCCCGTCCATATCAACGCTCCTGCGATCGCTAACCCAGGCCAGCTTTGGCCCGGAGGGGATTTATCTTCAATGGTAGTCGATCGGAGATTGTGGGTTGGCGGAACGAGGGCGGGGTTAGCCAGAGGACCTCAGCGTTCCCCCCGTGCCCAAACAGATGCCTACACCTCATTCTGAGCTGGCACGGACTGCCTTGAACGGCTGACAAAAACCGCCCCCAGGTAGAGCAAGCCAAGCACCCCGCCGCCGTAGATTAAACCCATGGAGAGAGCCGAGTCGAAGCTGTAGAGGGGATGGTGGTCGAGCCGCTTGTGCAGGCCAGCGTGAATGGCGAGGAAGGCTGCGATCGCAATTCTGGACCAGTGCTTGACTCCTGGGGCTTCATGGTTCGTCAGCCACAGCAGCCCCGCCACCAGGGGAATGTGCACCAGCACAAAGGCGGTTTCGGCGGTAGCCTCGGGCAGACGGCGCAGCACAAACAGCAGTCGCCACTCGGCCTGGGTCATGGCGTCGAGTTCGTGGGCCATCAGGGTGGCGAAGCCCAGATAAAACAGCAGATTTTGCATGGGATATCCCCTCTGGCTCGCTTCTGGGGCTGAATCGCTTCCGGCTTCTCAATTACAAGTTAAAGTGAGCAGTAAATAGGTCATCTGGGACAGTGTTATGTCTGATCAAGCCGGAAATATTCTACTGGTAGACGACGAGCCCGGTCTACGGGAGGCGGTGCAGGCCTACCTGGAGGACAGCGGCTTTACCGTGCGGGCGGCCAGCAATGCCAAGGAAGGCTGGGACCTGCTCCAGCAGGAAATCCCCGACGTGCTGATCTCCGACATAATGATGCCCCAGGTCGATGGCTACGCCTTTCTGGCCCAGGTGCGCGACGACATTCGCTTCAAGGGCCTGCCGGTGCTGTTTTTGACCGCTAGGGGCATGACCAGCGATCGCATTCAGGGCTACAACTCAGGCTGCGATGCCTACCTTTCTAAACCGTTCGACCCTGAGGAACTGGTGGCGGTGGTCAGCAACCTGATCGGTCGTCGCGCCGCCCAAACCCCAGAGGCGGGCGATATTCCCGATATCGCCGTCATGGCCCGCCAGATCGAAGAGATCAAAGCCATGCTGAGCCAGAAGGGCGGCATTGCCAAGGTCGCCTCCGACATTCGCATCGACCTCACCCCCCGCGAGCAAAGCGTGCTGGATCTGGTGGCCGAAGGGCTGATGAATAAAGAAATCGCCAGCCGCCTCGATACCAGCGTCCGCAATGTGGAGAAGTACGTCAGCCGTTTGTTCAGCAAAACCGGCACCAACAGCCGCACGGAACTGGTGCGGTTTGCCCTGGAGCATGGGATGGTGACAACGTAGGGGATTTTGGAATTTAGATTCTGGATTTTGGATCTCAGCGGAGTGGGCACGCTGGGGGTAGGGGCATTTGGGGTTGAGGGAAGGAGTTTGGGCTGGCCTATGGTCACTGTTCCCGCGATCGCTCCCCACCCCCTGCCACCTTCCCCCTTGCTTTAACAACATTTTTGTTGCTAAACTCGGTGAGTATTTCTACCGCCTTACCTGCGATGGTTCAGCAGTCGCCCAGCATGAAGGGCATCACCCTTCACCAGATGGAAGTTTTTGAAGCGGTTGCTCGCCACGGCAGTTATACCAGAGCGGCCGAAGAGCTGTACTTAACCCAGCCAACGGTTTCGATTCAGGTCAAGCAGCTGTCTAAGATCATTGGCCTCCCCCTGGTGGAGATGGTGAGTAAAAAGCTTTACCTGACCAAGGCAGGGGATGCCCTGTTGGCCACCTGCCGCCAGGTTTTGAGTCAGCTGTCCACCCTAGATGAGACCCTGGTCGCTTTACAGGATCTGGAGTTGGGAACGATAAGAATTGCCACGGTGGAAAGCGGCAAAACAGCTCTGGTGCAGCAGCTCAAGCCGTTTCTAGACCGCTACCCTGGCCTGGAGCTATCGATGCACGTGGGCAACCACGATCAGCTGCT
This sequence comes from Leptolyngbya sp. KIOST-1, assembly GCF_000763385.1. Taxonomy (NCBI): domain Bacteria; kingdom Bacillati; phylum Cyanobacteriota; class Cyanophyceae; order Leptolyngbyales; family Leptolyngbyaceae; genus Leptolyngbya; species Leptolyngbya sp. KIOST-1. The sequence continues at coordinate 1,273,003 of NZ_JQFA01000004.1, read as the reverse complement.
GGAGCGTCTGCAAAACAATGAAGACGATATCTACCTCTTTGGCCTGCCCCCGGCGCTCAACGGAGTTGAGGTATTTCCCTGTATGGACGTGCCGCTGCACATTGTAGCCCACTGTCAGCACCCCCTGGCAGGGCAGGCGGCGGTGACTCCGCAGCAGCTGGCCCAGGAATCCTGGATTTTAAATGAGCCGGGAACAGCCAGCCGTCAGCTGCTGGAAGCGTTTTTTGCGGCTCAGTCGATCAAGGTGCGCAGACGCCTGGAGCTGAGCAGCACTGAGGCGATTAAGGCCAGTATCCGGGCTGGCTTGGGGATTGCGGTGCTGCCCGCGTCGAGTTTGTCGCCCCAGGACCTTGACACTGACCTGGCTATTTTGCCGGTGGCAGAATTTTCCCTGCGGAAGCAGTGGCACCTGGCGCACCTCAAGGGCAAGTGCCTGTCGCCAGGGGCGGCGGTCTTTTTGGACTACGTACTAGAGCGGTTTTGAGCCCATCTGCAGTTCCGCTGTGACCGGCTCTGGAGCGTTTAGTTGCCAAAGCCGCGAAAGTGACCGGGGAGTAGATCAATGCCAAGGGCCGATTTGATGAGGTAGGCCAGCATTAAAATGCTGGTGCTGATGGCCAGGTTAAACCCGAGTAGCAGCACGACCGCCATAGCCCAGTTGCCAAGCTGAGTCATCCGCGTAACCGGTCGCTCCCGTTGGGCGCGACGGCGGTCTTTGCCCACCATAAGCACGACAAAAAAGCGGCTAACCACCAGGTCGATGGCAAACCGCAGATCGACCAGTTTGGGGGCTGGCTTAGGAATGGCGAGGGCGATCACCCGTTCGATGTCTGCTCGCTGCTGAGGGCTAAGACTGGCCTGGATCTCGGGATGCAGCTGAGCCAGGTAGGTAGCTGGGTGGGGCGAAGGTTGCTGCGTCTGCGAAGGCGTAATGAGAGCCCCTATCTTTTTGAGGGTTAATCGCCGCAGGTTGTGCCAATAGGATCTCATTAAATTGCTCGAACTCCGTTGGGTAGTTAAAAGCTGTGCTGTGAACTGTTCGGCTGGCTACGGATCCCGCAGCCAGGTATTTAACTCAGTCCCTGGCTCTGGTATATCCGAGTTCCTATCCACAGCATGAGCAGCAAACCGACCGTTACCGTGATCTGCCCAGTTCGACGATAGGGGGACTTACTCTGCTGCAGCCTATGCCCAACCCGGGCTAACAGACATACCAGGGCCACGCTGAAGGCCCACAGTGCCAGCACCGTATAGGCCCAGTACTTGTAGGGCAGGTTATCAGGCCAAAACGAAGGAAAGATATCAAAGGTGACCACCAGGGCGATCGCAACAGAGACCCCAGCACTGGCTGGCACCACGCTGCCCCAGCCTACTCCCAGGCTGTAGGCCACCAGCAATCCGGCCATGACTACGGCTGACGGAGGAGCGGCAAGGGCAGCTAACCACCAGCCCCAGGAGCCGACTCCCACAGCTAGAACCATGACCCACCAGGCAAAAACAACCACAGCATTACGAGCGGCTGAACGTTTATCGACCACTACAAGTTTCCCTAAAATGGAGGGGTCGATCTGGCTTGCGAGCCAGATCGACCTTGGTTTACCAATACTTCAAAATCAGCGCTCAACCATCAGGATAGTTACCAGGGTGACGTAAGACTGGCGCTTAGACGGCCAAACAAAAGCTGCCACCCGTCCTGGGGCACAGCGCATTGCCAAGGGGCCACTGTGTCTGCGTCCAGAAATCTGTTTTAATCCCCAGTGGGCTGGACCGTTGCGCGATCGCGTTGGTCCCGATCATGGCTAACTAGAACTCGTGATGAAACCTTACCAAGCTATTTTGATCCGCGATTGTGGCGAACCGATGGTGCCGATTCCGAGCGATCGCGTTGCCCTGGTGCAGCCCCATCCCTACCAGGTGCTGGGCGCCCCCTATGGGGATCAATCGCCCTACTGCCTGCGCTCGGGGGTACTGGCGGCCCTGCTCCAGGCCCAAGCCCGGCTCCAGCAGCGGCAGCCGGGCTGGAAAATTCAGGTGTTTGACGCCTTTCGGCCCCTGGCGGTGCAGCAGTTCATGGTCGATCGCACCTATGGAGAGCAGGTGCAGGCTCGGGGCTGGAGGGCCGAAGCGCTGACAACGGTCCAGCGCGAGGCGGTGATGGCGGAGGTGATTCAGTTCTGGGCGGTGCCCAGCGATGACCCGGCCACTCCCCCACCCCACAGCACCGGGGCGGCCCTGGATGTCACTCTGGTGGACGCCAGCGGAGCAGCGGTGAATATGGGGTCCCCCATTGACGAGGTGTCGCCGCGATCGCACCCCGACCACTTTGCCGCCAGCTCTGTCGCTATTGAGCAGCGGTTCCACGCCCACCGCACGCTGCTAAACCAGGTGATGGCCGCAGCCGGGTTTTGTCGCCACCCCAACGAGTGGTGGCATTTCTCCCTGGGGGATCAGCTGTGGGCCTGGCAGCGGCAGCAGGAAACCGGCCGCCAAGACTTTTTGGCCCACTATGGGCGAGCCTCGGTAGACTTGTGGGTACAGTGATACCAGCGGGTACACGCACCCTTGAGGAGGCAACGGCAATGGATGTTCGCTCATGGATAGGCCTATCTGCGGGCCGTCGAATTTGGGATGCTCTGCCCGTTGCCCTGGGGCTGGCGCTGGTTGCCGCTATACCCGTACCGGCCCAATCCACCGCCATACTGCAAACGTCGCTGCAGCTGGCGGTGTGCCTGAACGACTGGGACACTGCGATCGCTCGGGCCGGAGATCTCACCCAGGCGCCCGGTGTGCCGGTTAAGACCCAGGCCGAACTGGTGATCCTGCGCCGTCAGCTGCAGCGGCTGCGCCAGGAGCGGGCGGTGGTGACCGATGTCCCCGCCTGTCAGCCCGTGCTGGAGGGATTTGGCGTTCCGGGCTATAGCGGTCGACCCCTGCAGCTGGAGCGGGCGGTGGCCAACCTGGTGGGCCTGACCAGCGATACCCTGGTGCCCGACCAGAGAATTCGGCAGCTGGAGGGCTTCTGGCAGGCGGGGCTGGGGGTGCGGGCCGACGTTCCCCTGGGGCCGCTAGACGAGGCTCGGCGCATTAATACCCGCAGCGGCAGCGGCGTCTCCACGGGGGCCGTTAGCCGCTGGGTCGATGTCTATGCATTTTTGGGGGCCGCCGGCGATACCCCCAACCTGGCCCTCGATATCATTCAGCAGCGCCCCGGACTGCTCTATACCGACGATCGCTCCCTGCTGTTTTTGTTCGATGCCGAGGGCCGACTGCTGGGTGAAGCCCAAACGGGCTCAGCCCTTCAACCCCAGCGGATCGACGCTACCCTACCCGCCACCGGCATTTACTACGCAGCGGTGACCACGCCCCAGCACCGGCCTGTCCTCGATGGCAATGGCGTGGTGACGGGTTGGCAGGGCATTGGCACCAGCGCCGTCACCTACACGCTGACCGTTCGAGGGGTGACGCCGTCGCCGCAGTTGGGAGTTGGGGGCCGGTGAGGGGAAGAGGATGATGAGGGGGTGAAGAAGGGAAAAATGCAAAGTTTCCCTTGGGAAGGCGCGGCGCAAATAAAACTTTGAATGCATCCCTGCCCTGCAAAAACTCACTTTCGGCTACTTCCCCTCATCCCCCTATCCTCCTCATCTCCTCATCCCCCTATCCTCCTCAGCGCTCCGCCTACGGCTGGCGGCAGATGCCAAAGACGGAGGTAAAGCCGTGCAGAAACGTCGTCTGCCCAACGGGGCCAATTTCGCCACCGCAGAAAAATCCCCCCAGCGGCAGCCCCGGCAGGTACTGGGCAAAGAGACTGGAGTCGAAGTTGGCCTGGTTGTATAGCCCTTCACCCCGGCCGACACAGGCAAACATCAGGGCCCCAACCGGGGTGGCGTCCGGGGATTGGTGCTGGTAGCGCTGGAGCAGTTTTTCTAGATCGAGGGCCGAGGTATGGGCATCGCGCAGGTGAAACTGCACCCGCTGGCCGGGGCGGAGCCGATCGCCCACAGCGATCGCCCCCAGTTTCGGATCGACCCCCAGCAGCGTGCGAATTAGAAAATCTCCCTGGTCAAGGCTGAGCTTAAAACTGTCCTGGGCGACACCAATAAAGAGGGAACTCTGGGCCAGCTTGCGATCGCCCTCCGGCAGCGTTTCAAAAAGTTCTTGCAGCAGTTCCAGCGGCGGACGAGCCTCATCGCCGTCGCCAGTGCCCAGGCTGATCAAAATGTTGCGCTCGGCCTGATCCACCTGGTACACCGGCCCAATGGGACGGCACCCCTGAGCCACAATGGTATCTAGCACCAGCGGGCCAGCCAGGGCCACGCCGACAATGCCTTCGGTGTGAAGGGTGCGATCGCAAAACAGGCCACTGTGGCGGTTAAAACCGTCGATGCCAGCCAAACCGCCAATTTTGACCCCGCTGGGATAGGCAAAATCCAGACCCTGCAGCAGATCGTTGACGTTAGACGACAGGGGATCGGCCATCAAAATGAACTGAGGGTTTTGCTGTGGGGCCATCCCAATCAGCTCTGACCAGGCAGCAGGCGGGCTGTCCAGGTCGGGTAGATCGTCGTTCGACAGATGAAAACTCCGCACCGCTACCCCAGGCAGACGGGCCACCGTCAGGCTGAAGCCAGGGATATCTTCTAACTCCTGGGGCTGCCCCTCAGCATCGGTCCCGACAATGCCACCGCCGCTGCAGCCGACCAGAGTCGGTAGGGGCAGCAGGCTCTGTAGCAGGGGCAATAAGCGGGCAAACTCGCTGGTAAACGAAGAGGAAATAAACACCAACCCCAGATCAGGGGGAGCCGACAATCGCCCCTTGAGTTGCTCGACGACCTCTTTGACCGCCCCTTCTAGGGAAGGGCAGGTAGACACGGCGTTGGCCCACTCCATCGACGGCTGGATAGGTGGCTGGTCGGGCTGGGGAATTGCGGTCATCGGGTAAGCCCCTCCTTCTGTGGTTCCAGTCTAGATCGGAATGTCCATTCCCTTGGCCTGTCCCTCTTCCCTATCCGCCTTAACTCATCCCTTTGACATGCCCCATAGACCGATTGGCCTGACCCAGCGGCGGGCGAACAATGTTCAGCAGGCACTCTCCCCAAGTTGGGGATGTGTAATATGAATAATAGGTACTTTTACTGGGCTTGCCCAACGTCAAGGGGGTGGGGAGTGCCAGGTCGCGCCAGGGCTTTTTGCTTGCCCTGTCAAGGGAGTAACCTGCCCCCCAGAGGGTAGAGTTTCCATCGCCAGGCCAGCTAAAACAGTGAAGTATACTAAGGCTGAAGCTGGGTTAATCCGTATGAAATTAGCGGATTTGTTCCCCTTCGGTGATTAGCGTGATCCAGCGGCAGTCCCCCACGGTAGTTGTTTACACACGTAAAGGAATCAAATGAGCGAGAACATTAAAGAGCGCATTGAAAAAGAAATTGAAGGTGCCCGGGCCGCCTGTGATGCCTCTGGCAGCGGCTCTCAGGAATGCGCCGCAGCCTGGGACGCTGTGGAAGAGCTTCAGGCTGAAGCCTCCCACCAGCGCGATAAAGGGACCGACAGAACCTCCCTGGAGGCCTACTGCGACAGCAATCCCGAGGCCGACGAGTGCCGGGTTTATGACAACTAAGCTCCAAGGCCGATCGGCACTAGCTTAAAACATCCTAAAGAAACGTCCTGGCCACCGGGGCGTTTCTGACGTTTTCGGTCTGGTACCCTGTACCCAGGGTTCAACACCACTCGCACCACCTACAACACTATGGCGCTTACGGTTTACGGGATTCCTAACTGCGGCACCTGTAAAAAGGCGATGCAATGGCTCGACAGCCATGCTATTCCCTACGAGTTTGTCAATACAAAAGAGTCACCCCCTAGCCCTGCTGCGATTGCCGCCTGGGTCGACGCTCTGGGCAGCAAGGCCATGCGCAATACCTCGGGGTTGTCCTACCGGGCCCTGGGGGATGAAAAGCAAACCTGGGGCGATGCCGAGTGGATTCCGGCCTTTAGCCAGGATGCCATGCTGCTGAAGCGGCCCCTGTTTGAGAAGGACGGCAAGGCTGTGCTGGTGGGGTTTCGTGCCCCCGAGGCAACGCTGATTGAAACCCTGGGGGGGTAGCCTGGGCCTGGGGCGATCAACAACCTCGACAACTAAGAAGCTCCAGTCCTTAAAAGAACTGGAGCTTTCAATCTAAGGCCTACAGGGGGCTAGAACCCCTACGGGTGAAGCGTAAAACACCTAGTCAATGGCGCGCTTGGCCTGGCCTTTGACGTCTTCTACCGAGTGGCGAACGTCGGCTTCGGCCTGCTTGGCCTTGCCCTTGAGCTGCGCCTCGCGATCGCCGGTCAGTTTACCACCGGCCTCCTGCACCTTACCTTCTACGTCTTTGGCAGTGGCCTTAGCACGATCTTCAATAGACATAACTTGCTGCCTCCAAAAAAGAGCTTAACCACAGCCTAGATCTCCTGAGCCGCCAGCTTCCTCTGTAGCAAGACGGACGTAGGACAGGCAGGGGCTCCACCAAAATGTAGGCATTGGAGTATCCTGAAGCATCATGGGCGGCTTGGTTCGGAACAGAACGTGAATTCAGGGCTGGAGCAATGGAGTATTGGGAATTTCTGCTGCAAAAGGAGGGCGACCGGAGTTGGTTACCCCTCGATGCCTCCCAGGTAGAAATTTTGGAGGGCCGCTATCGGGTCATGGCCCATACCAGCCACTGCCAGACTCCAGTGCGAATTCAGATTAGTCAGATGCTGGCTGGGGAGCAGCGCGACGGGCAGCGAACGGCTGCAGCGGCACCGCCAAAGCGCCGCACCCTGCGCCGCCAAAGCGAAACCAACCGCAACGGCCTGATGGTCGTGATGCCGTTTACTCGGTTGAGGGAGGGAACCTGGGATATTCAGTGTGCTAGGGGCGATAACCCAGGGGTGGTCAGTACCGACTCGGACACTTCCCAGGCGTGGTGCTACGCAGTGCAGTTGCGGGTGGTAGCCCAGGACTCCGCAGACGATGGGGACTGGTTCGCCGATGACGGCAGTGCAGACCTGGGGGCGAGCCCGCCGCAAGACTTGCCCTCGGATTCCGCTGGGGCAACCACAGCCCCTGACCTCGACCTGGAGGCGGCGACAGCGGCCATGGATGCCTTTCAGGCCCAGCTGGCCGGGGGGCTCGATCCAGACAGCCTGCCCTACGGGCTGACCCTGCCCAACACCGCCCTGCTGGGCAGCGAACGTGAAAGCCTGGGGCTATCGGCGACGGTCACCGGGCCACCCACCCTCAATGGTCCGCCCCTGGCTCTGGTGGTGAGGCTATTGGATCCCCAGACGGCCGTTACGGTGGCTATGGTCCCGGTTTTGCTGGCAGTGGCCACGTTGCCCAGCAGCGTCGTGCTTTCCGTTACGCTGCCCGCCGGGCTCTCCACCCGGCTGCTGCTGGGGGAGGTGGGGCTGCTGGTCGGCGCAGAGGTGGTCGCCCTGCATCGATTTACGGTTACGGTAGATGTGGCCTCGCTGTTTGATGCGATCGCCAACCAGGGCGAAACAGACACCGATCTAGATGTCGTCTTTCCCCCTGATGCTGTCGAACCCGGCGATTCGCAGCCGCGCCCCAACCCCGATCTCAAAACCTGGGATATTGCCGGTCGCGCCGCGCCGCCGCGGGAAATGCCCATTCTGACGCTGCCCCGCAGCAGTGTCACTCTCCCCCCCAAGATTTACTATCCTTCACCCCACGAGGTGGCGGCCCGGCAGCCAACGCTGCCCCCCGTAGGGCGGCCCAAACCCGCCCCCGCCCCTGCCTCAGGGACCGATTCAGAAATCGCCCCAGTAGCTCCCGCCGCCGGCGCTGCGCCGGCGGGGGCAGAGTCAAACCGGGGATTGAGCCTGCCACCCATTCCCACCCCCCCGCCCCGCCCGACCGATGCCGCTGCGGTACTCAGCGGACAGACTGCCGCCCCCAGCAGTCGGCCTCGGGGGCAGGAGCCCCAGCTTCTCTCCCACGAGGCCATGGGATTTAAAGATCTCAAGCTGCAGGATCGCTTCTGGGCCAGACTGAACGAACTGGCGGTTAACCTTCAGCAGGAGGCCCTCGAAAACCGCAGTGAGGCGATCGCCGAGGTCCCTAGCATTGAGGACAGCGATGCGGTCGAACCCTTGCCTGAGTTTGTACCCTTTGCGGGAGAAGTCGTCATTTACGAAGACGAGGATCCTGTGCTGATGGCGGCCCGGACGGCACCAGCGGTGAACCCGGAGGCCGCTCCAGAATCTCCGCCCGAGGCGATTACCCCACCGATGCCCAGCCTGGTGTTGCCAGAGGGTGAGCTGATCGCGGGTGAACCAGTTCTGGTGACCCTGCGCGTTCCCTTTCACCCCAACCGCCTGTACCTTAAAATCTGGATTACCGATCCCCAGACCCGTAGCCTGGCCGACGAACCCCGCCAGGTGATGAACCTGCTGCCCAACGGTCAGGGTCAGCTGGAAGGTACCCTCCAGCTGACGGTGCCCCTCGGCTGCCTGGAAGCCTGGTTTGAGGCCATTTCGGTGGATATGGTAACCCAGCAGGAGAGCTACAAAACCTCCGTCAGCCGGGACATTGCCCTGCCTGGACTCCCTCCGCCGGGGCTAGAGGAGTTTGGCCTTTGAGAGTCAGGGCGTCTCACCACATCTGACCACAACTCTGATCTCCGCAGCGCTGTCACGCCTGCCCCAACACACAAACCCAAGGCCATGGCCGCCGGGGCCTAGGGCGTGTCATTAATTGTGGTCAAAAGAATTGTGGTCAAAAGCTCGGCATATCAAGCTTTGTCACGCCCGACCGCAAGACAGGCTAGGGGCTGTAACCCTTAACTTTTGGGCGTTTGGCAGCTATAGCTATAGCCACTTAGGTTAGGACACCGCTTGCTTGAGGACAGCCTCAATAGCGGCCCGCAGGCCATCGTCGTGGGGGAGGGCTTTTCGGATCCGGCTTTTCAACCACCCCCAGCACTTTTCAATGCGATTTAGGTCAGGGGAGTACGGTGGGAGATAAACCACCTCACAGCCTGCCGATTCAATCAATTCGGCAATGCGCCCGCCATGATGAAAGGTGGCATTATCCAGCACCACCCAGTCTCCAGGACACAACTCTGGAATCAAGCAGGTCTCCAACCAGGTTTCAAAGACGGTGCGGTTACACGCCCCTTCGACGGTAAACGGCGCGATGAGTTGATGCCCCCGATACCCGGCGATCATGTTGACGCGCCTACCGCGTTGCCCGGATTTAAGGTCATAGCACCGCGCTCCTGCTGGGGCATAGCCGTATCCGTAGGCATCACGCTCATCCATTCCCGACTCATCCACGTAGACCAGATGCCGAGCCCTAGACTCAGGAACTTTGGCTATGAACGCCTGTCGCTTGTGCTCGTCTCGCTGACGGTAGCCGTAGGTCTTTTTTTTCGAGTCCAGCCGATGGCGCCTAAGGCCCGTGAGATGGTGCGTTGACTCATCGGGCCGGGCCAACACTCCGCCATCTCCGTCTGGGTCTTATGACGATGCTGCTCGGCAAAAGCGCGAAACCCGTCCCAATCGGTAATTCGCCCTTGGCGGCGGGCCCTTGAGGTGACCTGAGGCGCTAGGCTGCCAGTGGCGGCTTTACGCTTGAGCCACAAGTCGATGGTGTTGCGACTGATCCCAAAAACAACACTGGCTTCGCTCTTCTTCATCCCATCCAGTTCGATGGCGTTGATGACCTTTTGTCGCAAATCGAGGCTGTAGGGTTTGGCCATGGCATGCAGGGGGAGATGGCGTTACCTCTAAATTATGTCCTAATCAGGCTGGCTATAGCTATAATTGATAACAGCCCCTGGGACACCAGCGGCCAACAGACAGACGATCGCGTCCCAGGGCTGAACCTCGGTTCTGATCGGCTGCCAGTTCGTCCGGAACATCGTGAGGTTTTGCAACAAATTCTAAGTAAATCCTGCGGAAAGTAGGGGTGTATACCGGCGATGCCCCTAAAATAGTTGCGGCTTTTCTAGGTTGACTTGCCCCTACTGCCCCCGGTCCTGCGGGTCCGGTGAAGGCTAGGAGAGTACCGGTCGTTGCCTCGGGGCGATGGTTGTTCGAATGCTGCTAATTCAATTTTTTGGGGCCTGGGCAGACCATACGTATAGTTTCGGTGTCAGGTCTTTATCCTGACCATCAGACAGTCTGGCAAGTGGATGAAGCCACCGTTGCTCCGCCGTTGCCAGGACTAAGGTAGAGAAGCCATCCCCACATCACAAATCGCTATCTAGGACCAGTGACCATGAATCCGATGTCGACGCTTAAAGCGGCTGCTGCGCTCTTTGCAGCCACTCTTGGGGTGCTTGGTGGGGCTGGGCAGGCCGTTGCCCAAAACCACACCCCGATTCAGCCCGTGGTACGCAATGCTGGCACGCTGCTAGCGCAAACCTTTGGCAACATTGATATCAATGCGGCCAACTTTCTGGTGGTTGCCGTGCCGGGCAGTACGGCCCAGCCCTACCGGCTTTACGTCGTCGAGCAGCTGCAGCCCAACCCGCCGTGCTGGACGATTGTGAACCCCGGCGGCGAACCTACCCAGGTCAATGCGCTGTGGAATACCTTTGACTTTACGGGGGTCTGCCGCCTGCAGCGAGATACCAACGGCTATGCCGTGCGCCTGGCCGGTCAAGATGTCTCGGGAGCCCGGTTTGAGGTAAATCAGCGGAATGGCGACTTGCTGCTGCAGTTTGCGCCCAGCACCGTCTCGCGCGATCGCATCACCATTGGCCGAGCCAACGGTATCAGCCCCACCGGCTTTACCCAAATTGACCTCAACCCCGGCTGGTCGCTGACCAAGCGAACCTTCAACGGGCAGATCGTGAGTTCGCACCTCGTCTATTTCACCAACGACTTGACCCTGGCTCAGCTTCAGGGTCAGGGTCAGGATCCGGGCGGGGTCACGCCGCCTGTTACGCCGCCTGTCACCCCGCCCGCTGTGGCCTTTAACGATATTCGGGGCAACCGTTACGCGGCTGAGATTACTCGCGCTGCCCAGCTGGGCGTAATTTCCGGCTTCCCCGACGGCACCTTCCGACCCACTGCCCCCCTCACTCGGGAGCAGGCAATCTCGGTGGTCATGGAAGGCGCTAACGATTTGCTGCCCACCACCGTACTGGCCACCCTGCCCCAGGCGGTGTTTAGTCCCCCCTTCGCCGATGTGGCCGTCAACCGCTGGAGCGCCCTCAAGATTGCCCAGGCCAGACAATTGGGAGTCGTCAGCGGCGATTTTGGCACCAGTAACTTCCGCCCCACCGACAACGTGTCCCGCGCTGAGCTGATGGCGATGATGTACCGGGTGGCGCTGATCCGTGCCGATGCCGGGGCGGGCGATACCACCAGCACTAGTCCAGTGCCCGGCCGAGATCAGGCCACCGGTGGGCTAATCCCCAACGTCGCTAACCCGGTAAGGTTTACCGATATTGCCGGTCACTGGGGCGAAAACGCCATCAGGCAGATGGCGCAGGTGTGTGCGGTCGCCAGTCCCCTGAACGAAACCGGGACCAACTTCGCTCCCAACACCAACGCCTTGCGCGACTTTACCGCCGCCGCCGCCGTCCGGGCGATCGACTGCCCGGCCGCTCGGCCTCAGTAACGCTTCGGCCAAAGCCCCGGCACCTTGAGTCGCCGAGGGACCAACCTACGGCCAAGGGAGAACACTATGCTCTCCCTTGGCCGTGTTTTTAACCTGATACCGACTCCGAACTCCATACCCCCAATATTCAACTTCTGCTAGCCAGTACTAGGTCAGCCGGACCCCTCAGCGCTCCGCACACAGCAGTCCGTAACGAATTAGGCCACTGTAAAGCCCCTGGCGCATCGGGCCCAGGGCCAGGGCTCCCTGTAGGGTTCCTGGGCCAGCCTGAGCCAGCCCCGCCAACCCCTCGGGAGTCAGGGCCGAGGCAATCACCTCATCCCAGAACGGGGCCACCGCCAGAGACCAGTCGGCACTGCGGAGGTGGCCAAACCCACAGCTCTGCGCGATCGCCTCATAGTCCGGCAGCGCGATCACGTAGGGCAACCCGTAGACTCGATAGATCCAGTTGAGCTGCTGCTGCTCCAGCCAGGTCAGCGGCCCTGCCAGGGAGTCGGTGGGCCGATGACACCAGGTCGCCATCAGCAGCTTACCCCCCGGCTTCAGCACCCGGTAGCACTCCTGCAAAAATGCCACCTTATCGGGCATGTGTTCACCGCTCTCCATCGACCACACCAGGTCAAAACTCTGGTCAGCAAAGGGGGTTTGCAGCGCGTCGGCCACCTCAAACTGGGCCCGGGGCGGGCTGTCTCCGTTCAGGCTGGCGGCAGCAGCCCGTTCTGTCGCTCGCCGGGCCTGAACTGGGCTTAGCGTAATGCCCGTCACCCTGGCTTTGTAGCGGACGGCCAGTTCCAGGGCACTGCCGCCAATACCGCAGCCGCAGTCCAGAATATCGCTAGCCTGATCAATGCCGGCCCAACTCAGACATTCATCGATCAGATCAATCTGGGCCTGGCTGCGATTTTTGCGCTGGCGACCATCAGGACCGTAGAAGCCGTGGTGCATGTGCTCACCCCAGATCTGCTCCCACAGCCCCGATGAATCGTCATAAAACGTCTGAATTCTTTGGTACAGAGCATTGGCCATGGTAATTCGAGGCTAAAGAACAGGGCCCTAAGGGGCGTAACGGGTTAAATCTTCCGCTATGTTGGCTGAGAGCGTCAACTCGTGGAAATATAGGGTTGCTTTTATTCTCCGTGCTTTGCGGAATGCTCAGCCTATGCAGATGACCGTTCCGCGCACTATATGCCTCGGCTTCCTAGTGCTGATTTCCGTGGGTACCCTACTGCTGCTGCTGCCCTTTGCCACCGCCAGCGGGGAGTGGAACGATCCACTGGTGGCCTTCTTTACCGCCACCTCCGCCGTCTGCGTCACGGGGCTAATCGTGGTGGACACCGGCAGCTACTTTTCGGCCTTTGGGCAAGCCGTCATTCTCCTGCTGATTCAGGTCGGTGGGCTGGGCTATATGACTGCCAACACCTTTTTGGTCCTCCTGCTAGGGCGACGGCTAGGGTTGCGAGAGCGCCTGGCGATTCAGAAGTCGATGGACAGCACGGTGCTGGCCGGAGGCAAGTCCCTGGTCCTCTCCATCATCGCGATGACGCTGGCGTTCGAGTTGACGGGGTTGTTCTGCCTCTATCCAGTCTTTAACCAGGACTTTGGGCCAATCTACGGCCTCTGGTTGTCGGCATTTCACAGCATCAGCGCCTTCAACAATGCTGGCTTTAGCCTATTTGCAGACAGCCTGATGGGCTATGCCCTCAATCCCTGGGTCAACATCGTCATTACAATTCTGGTGATCCTTGGCGGGATTGGCTACCAGGTGATTATGGAATTACTCACCTGGCTGCGTAACCGGGTCCAGGGCAACCGCTGCCGCGGTCTTTTCTCCCTCAACTTCAAAGTCGTCACCAGCACAACAGCGGTGTTGCTGGCGGTAGGTACGCTGGCCTTTTTCGTCATTGAGTACCAGAATCCCAACACCCTGGGGCCAGCAGACCCTCACCACAAGCTGCTGATGGCCTGGTTTCAGTCCGTGATCGCTCGCACCGCCGGGTTCAACACCATCAATATAGGGGCCATGGGCAACGCTTCGCTGTTTATCATGATTGCCCTAATGTTCATTGGTGCCAGCCCCGGCAGCACAGGCGGTGGCATTAAAACCACCACCATTCGAATTTTGATTGCCTGTACCCGGATGGCGCTTCAGGGCAAAGAACAGGTGCTCTGCTTTCGTCGGCAAATTCCCACCAGCCGGGTACTGAAGGCGATCGCGGTGGTGGTTGGCTCAGGTCTGGCGGTGGTGGCCGCTACGGCCCTGGTCGCCGTCAGCAACCCCAATATGAACTTCATCGAAATTCTGTTTGAATCGATTTCGGCCTTCGCCACCGTGGGTCTCTCCACTGGCATCACCGCCGACCTCTCCGATGTGGGTAAGTACGTCATTATCTTCACCATGTACCTGGGTCGGGTTGGGGTGCTGCTGTTTATGGGGGCGCTGCTAGGGGATTCTAAACCCTCGGCCATTCAGTATCCCGAGGAAGAACTGCTGATTGGCTGAACCCACTGATAGAGTGGACCCATAGCTCAAACAGCCTCAACTAACCCGCTTGTATCTTGGATGCGACCAGGCATAACCCCTCATAACGCCCGTATTCCCCAGATTGCGGACTCAGCAAAAAGGGGAGCCGATGGCTCCCCTTTTTGTGGTTTCTGAGGTGAATCACCCCCCTCGGTCTGCCCCTTCAGGCGTAGGCGCAGGGTTTGCTGTCGTTTGTGCAGTTGTCGCTGGCGAGCTGCGCCGCCTCGGCCTTTGTAGTTACGACCCGGCTTGCGGGGCGATTCCCATCGTTTCAAGTACTGTGCCACAGTAGTTTCCCTTCAATTCAGAGCTGCTTTAATCCTACTGTTTTCATCGGGCTACCGTCGAGCAGATGTCCCACCGGCAGAGTAGGAAAGTCCCCACAAAAAAGTCCCTCGCCCTGAGGCAAGAGACTTTTTTAGGCATTTAAGTGATTAACGCCGGAGCGCCAAACTACTTAACGCTGACCTTGCCACCAGCTTCTTCCAGCTGCTTCTTGGCGTCTTCAGCATCTTCTTTGGTCACGCCTTCCTTAACGGCCTTGGGAGCGGCTTCCACCATTTCCTTGGCTTCTTTCAGACCCAGCCCAGTCAGACCGCGCACCACCTTGAGGACAGCGATCTTCTTGTCGGCGGGCACTTCTTCGAGCACGACATCAAACTCAGTCTTTTCCTCTTCCGGTTCAGCCGCAGCAGCTGCGCCACCGCCCATCATACCGGGGGCCATCATCATCATGCCGCCGCCTGCGGAGGCAGAGGCATCAACGCCGAAAGCTTCTTCAATTTGCTTGACCAGCTCAGAAGCTTCCAGCAGAGAAAGGGACTTTAGCTGTTCAAGAATTTCGTCAGTTTTAGCAGACATAGTTACCGGTTAACTCCTGGTAGAAAAACAATTAAACACAAACAAACTCGTACGGTGCTGAAGCGTCGGAGGCCAATTTATGACAGCCCCTAGGCCGCGTCTTTTTCGGAGACAGCCTGAATGGCGCGGGCCAGAGATGCAGGCACCTCCTTGACACCCACCGCCAGCTTGGTCGGCACGGCATTGACACCCACCGCCACGCGGGTCGGCATCGCCTTGATTGCCCCGGCCAGACGAGCCATAAGCTCTTCTTTGGTGGGCAGTTCGGTGATCGCCTTGATCTGGTCTTCGTTCAGGGCCTGACCTTCCATGACACCGCCCCGAAGGACGGTTTTTTTGGTGTCTTTTTGAAAGGCCTGGTATTCCTTAATCGCTCCGCCAAAGTCTTCTTTGACCAGCACAAAGGCTGAAGAATCTTTGAGAAACTCGGTGATGGGCTGCCAGGTGTCGTTGCCTTCAACGGCAATCCGCATCAGCGTGTTTTTAGCGATTTTGCACACGGCGCCCTTGGGCCGCAGCCGGTTGCGCAGGTTGCTAATTTCAGCCACAGTCAGGCCCTTATAATCAATCACAAAGGCTAACTGAGCGTCGTCCAGCAGCGCCTGAATTTCAGCTACCAGCTCTTTCTTATTCGCTAGGGTTCTCCCCATATCGATCTCACCTCCTTTTGGTTGGGGATAGGGAAACTTAACTACCCGATCCAGGATCTGGCCGTGCTAGAAGCACCTGTTGGCCAAAAATAAACCCCGACAACCATGCCGGGGTAGACCAACAACTGCAGGGTGCTTGGCCTAGGGCCAAAGCAAATCAGTCGCTTAGGTCAACCTCGGCAGGGTTTATACAGCGCTTAGCCGCTACCTGCTGTCTACGGTCGTCTATGCAGTTTTAGGGGTTGTTTCAGACTGCGGGGCTCCTGGTTGGTCTGGGGTAAAACTTATGGTGCCTGATTTGCACAGGCCTGAATGGCTAGCCTAGGCCGCCTCATTCATTTTGAAATCGCGCAGGGCGTTGACGTCAAGGCGAATGGCAGGCCCCATGGTAGAGGCAATGGCAACAGTGCGCCAGTAGCGACCCTTGGCCCCAGAGGGACGGTTGCGGTCGATGCTCTCCTGGAGCGCCTTGAGGTTGACCATCAGATCTTCGGCACTAAAATCTGCCTTGCCAAACATAACATGGACAATGCCGGTTTTGTCAGCCCGATACTCCAACTTACCTGCCTTAAACTCACTGATGGCCTGGGGCAGATCAAAGGTGACGGTGCCGCCCTTGGGAGAGGGCATCAGGCCGCGGGGACCGAGCTGACGACCGAGCTTGGCCACCTGGGGCATCACGTCGGGGGTAGCAATCAGGACGTCAAAGTCCATCATCCCCTTCTGGATTTCGTCGATTAGTTCTTCAGACCCCACCAGATCGGCTCCGGCGGCGGTAGCCTCAGCCACTTTCTCGCCCTTAGCAATAACGGCAACTCGAATGGTTTGTCCGGTGCCCTTGGGCAAAATAACCGTTGTCCGCAGCTGCTGGTCGGTGTACTTGGGGTCGATGCCCAGGCGAATGTGGGCCTCTGCCGACTCAATAAACTTGGCGGTTGCGGTTTCCTTGAGCAGCTCCAGAGCTTCCATGGGCTCATAGAGCCGGTCTTCTACTTTGGCCTGGGCTTCCCGCAGGCGCTTAGATACTTTAGCCATGATTTGATCTCCTTGGGGTCAAACGAAGCCAGGCCTCTCCCCCGTAATGTGAATAGTTGAATGCTGGGTAAGGGCAAACCCCGACGACTAGTCGCCGACGGTAACACCCATGTTGCGGGCGGTACCCTCAACAATGTTCATTGCAGCCTTGATGTCGTTTGCATTGAGGTCGGGCATTTTGGTCTCGGCAATCTCTTTGAGCTGGGCGCGGGTAATCGAACCCACTTTTTTGGTCCGGGGCTCACCCGAACCCCGCTCAATGCCAGCGGCTTTCTTGATCAGTACCGAGGCGGGAGGGGTTTTGAGGATGAAGGTAAAGCTGCGATCTTCAAAAACCGAGATCTCAACCGGCACCACCAGCCCTACTTTGTCCTGGGTACGGGCGTTGTACTCTTTGCAGAACGCCATAATATTTACCCCGTGCTGACCCAGGGCAGGGCCAATCGGGGGCGCTGGGTTGGCCTTTCCGGCCGGAATCGCCAGCTTAATCAGTGCAACAACTTTCTTGGCCATTAATTAACTCTCTTTTTCCACTTGGTTAAATTCCAGTTCGACTGGAGTGTCGCGTCCAAAGATGGACAGCAGCGCCTTGAGCTTGCTGCGCTCAGGACTGACTTCCACCACCTCACCCTCAAAGTCTTTAAAAGGACCTGAGAGGACGGTGATTTTGTCACCAGGGGCCATATCGACCTTGACCACAGGCTTTTGCTCCTCGGTACGCTTGAAGATGCGCTTTACCTCGCTCATGCCGAGGGGCATGGGCTTGACGTGGCCGCGACCGCGCCCATAGGCCCGACGCTGCTCAGCACCGACAAAGTTGATGACGTGGGGGGTATTTTTAACCACCGACCAGGCTTCGTCGTCCATGTACATGCGCACGAGAACGTAGCCTGGGAAAACCTTTTCGTCAATGTTTTGACGGGTTCCATCTTTGCGAAGCTTGATGGCTGGAGTCTGAGGGATTTCAACCTGGAAAATGCGGTTGACAACATCCAGCGTGTTGACCCGCTGCTCCAGATTGAGCTTTACTCGCTTTTCGCAGCCGGAGGCCACCTGCACCGCGTACCAACGCGCCTTGCGCTGGTAGTAGCGGGCGGCTTCGCCCTCGTTATTTTCGTCGGTAGCGGGGGCGGCGCTGTCTTCTACTGATTCAGCCTCAAGATCGTTGTCGAGCGCTTCATCGAGAGAATCGTCGTTGTCGTAGCTAAAGTCTTCAAGCGCCATCAGAATACCTGCCCCGAAATCCATCCAAACAGTCGGTCAACCAGGTAGATCAGCGTTGCAGATAGGCTAACCATGAGAATCACAGCGGCAGACTCACTGATGAGCTGCTGCCGACTGGGCCAAACCACTTTGCCCAGTTCCTCCTTGGTGCCCTGCAAAAAGGCACCCACACTAAAGCCTTGCTCGGCAGCCTGAGCATCTGCGGCCTTACCCTTAGACTCTACTGCGGTGTCTTTTTTAACCACTGGCTTGGCTCCTGTTGGCGCGTTTCCAAACTGTATTAACCGGAAAAGTAGACCGGCTATGCTGAACGAGATCTCGTCGATCTTCTACCTAGACAAATTTTAGTAACTGAACTCCTGGCCTAAATTGCGAGTGTAGGGCAGGGACAAAATCCATGAATTGTGGGCATAGTTCGGGCTTGTTTGAAGCACAAAACGCCAGCCATCCTGGAAGTTGTCGCCGCCACACCTCTCAGCGCGCCCTGGAGGACTCGAACCCCCGACATCGGGTTTTGGAGACCCGCGTTCTACCAACTGAACTAAGGACGCATGGAGCCAGGTGCTGAGGCACCAAAACTCGGCTATACCCAATTCTAGTTGATTGGGCGGTCAAAACGCTGCTTGAGACGGGTTGCCTTACCAACGCGATCGCGCAGATAGTAGAGCTTGGCCCGACGCGCCCGGCCGCGACGCAGCACTGAAATACTGGCCACCTTGGGAGCGTGGAGCAAAAACACGCGCTCAACCCCTACCCCTTGAAAGATCTTTCGCACCGTGATGGAGCGATTGATGCCGCCATTGCGCATGGCGATGACGGTGCCCTCGTAGGGCTGAATTCGCTCTTTGCCACCTTCCTGGATTCGGACGCCCACCCGGATGGTGTCGCCAACGTAGATTGTGGGCAGATCGGTCTTGAGCTGCTCCGCTTCAATTGAGCGGATGATTTCCTCTGCGTTCATAGGGCCTGCAAATGTGCACGGTTTATGATTATAGACCATAGGAGCCACTAAGTCATAATCTAGACCAAGTTTTTCTGGGGAGAGTTGGGGAATTGATCTTTTGTGTGGCTGAATGGGGCTTTTGGGGTTGGCTCCGGGCATAGTGTTTATAGAGCTTGCGCCCCTGAATTCCTAGCCCCCGGCCCCTCGGTTATGTCTACTCTGCCCCTTGACTCACTGCCCCAGGGAGAGCGGCCTTGCCCTGCCGTTGCCACCGCCCCCTGGGACCTCTTAGACGCGATCGCGGCTCCGCTGTGGATTACCGATCGGCATCACCGCTGGCTCTTTCTCAATGCCGCCTGTGCCTCACTGGTCGGTGGCGATCCCGAAGCCCTGGTGGGGAAGCGCGAAATCGATGTGCTGCCGCTGGGGGCGAGTCAGGCCGTGGCGGCGGCAGGGCAGCGGGCGATGGCCAGCGGTGAAGCGCAGACTTTTGCGGTCGAGATGACCGATGCCACCGGAGCGCACCGCCGCCTGACGGCGACAGCGTGGCGTTTTTTGGACCCCACTGGCGAACCGCGGCTGATGGTGAGCCTGCAGGATGTGACTCCGCTGCACCAGGTGGAGCAAACGCTACAGCGCCAGTCGGAGCGGGAGCAGCTGCTGGGGGCGATCGCCCAGCATCTGCTGCAATCGCTGAGTTCTAAAGACCTTTTGCAAACAGCGGTCAACGAAGTGCGCCGCTTTCTGCGGGTCGATCGGGTGTTGTTCTACAGCTTTGATCCGAACGACAGGGGAACCGACCACCGGGGAATCGTGGCTGAGTCGGCCTCCAGCCCAGGGGCGGCGGCTCCGAATCAGCCGGACCTGAGCTTTGGGGCCGCCGACCTGCTGCGCTACCGCCAGGAAGAAATAGACGTTGTCGATGACATCGCTACGGCCTCCTTGCCCGCTGCCTACCGGGCTAAGCTGGAGCAGGCCCAGGTCAAAGCCTGTCTGATCATGCCGATCGTGCAGGCGGATTTGCTCTACGGTTTGGTCTGTGCTTTTAGCGAGAGTGGACCTCGCCCCTGGGCCACCTGGGAGGTCGAAACCCTGCGGGAGGTGGCGACCCTGGTGGGAGGAGCGATTAAACAGGCGCGTCTCTACAGCCAGGTGCAGCAGCTCAACACTGACCTGGAGATGCAGGTGGCCCAGCGCACCGAGCAGTTGCAAACCGCCCTGGAGTTTGAGGCTACCCTGAAGCGGATCACCGACCGGGTGCGCGACAGCCTCGACGTGAATCAAATTATGCTGACGGCAGTGAAGGAATTGACCGAAGCCCTGGACGCGAAGGGTTCGAACACGTCCCTTTACGACCTGGAGCAGGGTACATCCACCATCTACTATGAGTACAACAGCTCCAGCCCGTCCTACCAGGGGCGGGTGGCCCAGATGGAAGCTTTCCCGGAGGTGTACCACCAGCTGCTGAACGGACAGTACTTTCAGTTCTGCTCGGTGGAGCCCAACCCAGTGCGGGGCTATGTGGCCATGCTGGCCTGCCCAATTGTGGACGATCGCGGCGTGCTGGGCGACCTGTGGCTGATCAACGGCCGCGACTACGGTTTTGATGATATTGAGATTCGCCTGGTGCAGCAGGTGGCGAATCAGTGCGCGATCGCCATCCGTCAGGCTCGACTGTACCAGGCGGCCCAGTCCCAGGTGGCCGAACTGGAGCGACTCAACACCCTCAAGGACGACTTTCTCAGCACCGTTTCCCACGAGTTGCGCACCCCGGTGACCAGCATGCGGGTGGCGCTTCAGCTGCTGGGGGTGACCCTCAACCAGGAGTTTGACCTCACTGCCGACCTGCAAAAACCCAAACCCGAGCAGACCCGCATCGGCCGCTACTTCAGCATTTTGCAGGAGGAGTGCGAGCGCGAAATCAGCCTGATCAACGACCTGCTTGACCTACAGCGCCTGGACGTGGGCAACCATCCGATTCAGCCAGAGCCGATTTTGCTCGATACCTGGCTAGCGGGCTGGATCGACAGCTTTGTGACCCGTGCCAGGAGCCGCGACCAGACCCTGGATCTGGTGGTGGCTCCGGCCCTGCCTGTGCTGCACACCGATCTGGCTAGCCTGGAGCGGGTGCTGGCCGAGCTGCTCAACAACGCCTGTAAGTACACTCCCCCGGGCGAACATATTTCCCTGACCGTCGCCGCCCACCCCGATGCCCCAGACGAACAGATCGCCATTGCGCTCACCAACACTGGGGTAACCATTCCGGCGGAGGAGATGCCCCGCATTTTTGACAAGTTTTACCGGGTGCCCAGCGCTGATCCCTGGAAGCAGGGCGGAACGGGTTTGGGCCTGGCCCTGGTAAGAAAGCTGGTCATGCATTTGGGGGGCGAGGTGGCGGTCAGCAGCGACGAGAGGCAGACCTGTTTCACCATCACCCTGCCCACCCAGCTGGCCCTAAGCCGGTAGGATTTAGATAGGATAAAGGCAAGTTGTCTCATCCTGCGGTGAAGGCTATGGATAGCGCGGTCAATCAAACCCCGGTGGTGTACTCAGGGCAGTTCGGTGACTACACCATCACCGCAGGCGATCGCCGGGGAGTGGTGCTCTACCGGGCTGGCCTGATGTTGGCGGCCCTGGCGTTTGGGGCGGGGGCTGCGATCGCGCTGTTCATGCCCCAGAATCCGATCCTGGTGCAGGCGATCAGCGCTCTCTACACGCTATTTTGGCTGGGTCTGGGGCTGAGTTTGGCCACCATTCACATCTACCTGGTGCCCCTGCACCGCCTGTTACAGGGGGCCTGGCTGGTGGGAGGAATGGCATCGCTGCTGCTGTCCCACGGCATCGATGGTCCCCTGGCCCAGACAGTAATGGACGCCCCGGCGGTACTCTGGGGAATAGGGTTTACCTTTGTTGCCCTGACCGGCGTGTTTTTTAAGGAAGCCTTTTGTTTCGATCGCGTAGAAACCAAGCTGCTGACGCCGCTAGTGCCGCTGCTACTGCTGGGACATCTGGCGGGCTGGCTACCGCTGGCCCTGGAGCGGGGGATGCTGGCGGCCTGGGCTGGGTTGTTTGTGGTCTTTGCCCTACGCAAGGCAGTACAGCCCATCGTGCCCGACATCGGTGACAAGTCGGTATTTACCTACCTGAAGCAGCGCTCGACCTCAGAAGAT
Source organism: Leptolyngbya sp. KIOST-1 (assembly GCF_000763385.1). NCBI lineage: Bacteria > Bacillati > Cyanobacteriota > Cyanophyceae > Leptolyngbyales > Leptolyngbyaceae > Leptolyngbya > Leptolyngbya sp. KIOST-1. Next base: position 1,250,988 of record NZ_JQFA01000004.1, on the reverse strand, counting down.
CCCAGTTAAGTCTGAATGCAACCGGGTTTGAGATCGGCAAACTCTCCCGGCCCCGCATTTATACTGACAGTAGAGTGCCGAGAGCATAATGACGGGAGAACCTCTGACCGCAAGGGGTGGCTCACCTTTGGTTGCCAGGGCACTTGACCTGAACGTCACGCCTGCCACTGGAGCCCCATGAATCCTACTCCGGGACCGAAGCCGAGCCCGCCTCCTATCGAGAATGGACCTGGCGGTTCAGCCGCCGAACCATGGAGCTTGGAAACAACTTTTCCGCGCCCAGGGAGCAATTTGCTCAATCGAGATCCCTGGGTAAGGGCACTGTTTGTGACTAGCCAGAGGGCGGCGGCTAAAAAACAATCCCGTCGTTCCCTGCGGACCTACCCTGCCTTCGGAAGTACAGGTTCTTTGGGCAGTAGAGAACTCTCAGAGGCAGTTGCAGCCTCCCCTTACTCCCTGGCTGAGGCTGCACCTCAGCTGGCTAACCCGCTGGCTCCCCTGCGCGATCGCGATCGCCAGGCCCTGGGTGATATGTTCTCCCACGACCAAATGACTGTGATTGAGGCCGACATTCTCAACCGGCTCAACCACCTGGTACCCGAGCCCATTTGGGAGGTGGAACCCTACGAGTTTTTGCGGGAGTTTTTATAACCACTTTGGCATATCTGCGTAAATAACCGCACAAGCTTTTTACCAGGTTGACAGGGCTGGCCTATGTGCCTAAATCGAATTCTCGCTAGCAGCCTGGGCGATAGTTTACTTCCTTGGCCCTACGGGGGTGATGGTGCTAGACAAGACTTTAATGGAGGGTAGGCATTGTCGTCATAGGGACTTTAAGCAAATCCCCAATCGGTGAAGTTTGTAGCAAGACCTTTCTTCTCGGAATGCTCTTGACAATCCAATAGGTTAACTTTTAGGTTGCTTTTAGCCTCAATAAATGTCGACCACCATTCTTTCTTTAGAAAACTATAGCCATCGCCAGAACCGTTAGGCCGTGACCAATGCCCCTGCAGCGATGGCTACACGCCATTGCACCGCCCCAGTTTAGTTCTTGCCTTTGGAAGAGGCCAATGTCCTAAGCGCAATGGCCATCGCTATATTTACGAAACACACAATAATGGTATTGCGCATCACAAAGCTTGAGTATAAACATTTCATCCCGGCCAGGTAAAAGTTCAGGCTACTGGATGGACTGGTTAAGCCCGTTGGTCCTCAGCCACTAGCGCACATTCCCAAAGTACTTTCTCTTTTTACTTCCTCAAGCTTTATCTTTTCCAAGCCCTTAACAATGACCTGAGCCCGCTACTGTCATTTCGGTCTTAGTCGGATAATGTTTAAGTCAGCGTTGTAGTGTGTAGGGCTAGATTTATGATTGCGAAGGTGTTAAACTCCTTATCAAGTAGATGAGTTATAGCTTCGTATAATTATTCTGTTTAACTATATTAAGGCTAATATTTAGTTATGTCTGGCTCAACAAAGTCTCGGCTGGTGATAGTTCAATACGCAGGGGATATGCGTGAATTTAGTCACCTGTTGAAGAGTACTGGCAATCAAGAGTACTACGGTCATAAATACATCCTGCACCACACAGCTGAAATCGGTCGAAGTATTGATGAAGTTGTATATCTCTGCTGCACATCCAGCGTCGCTTACGAAGAGGTCATAGAGCCTGGGCTGAGGGCTGTGGGTGGTAGTCTTGACCCCTACAAAGACACCGATCGCTTGTTGAAGCTGCTAGAACGACTCCAGCCCACCCACTTGGTGGTTCATTTCCCCTCTAAGGCGGCTATTCAGTGGGCGGTGCGTCACCAGGTAAAAGTGATAGGCGTGTTTGCTGATTCTTTTCTAGGCGGAGGCATTTTGACTAAACTTCGCCACGCTCGGCTAGCAAAATTGCTGAACCATAGCGGCGTTGATTTCATAGCTAATCATGGCTTAAACTCCTGTCGCTCCCTTGCCTCCATTGGGGTTAAACCCGATAAAATTGTGCCCTGGGACTTTCCCTACGAGCTTAATCCGGCGGATTTTTCTGAAAAAGCTTTAGGCTCCACAGACATTGGCAATCGCAATATTGTCTATGTGGGAGCAATGACTGAGAGCAAAGGTGTGGGCAATATCCTTGAGGCTTTGGCTCGTCTCAAGGCAGAAAACCTGACTCCGAAACTGACGTTGATTGGGCGGGGGGATCTGTCCAGGTTTGAGGCTCAAGTGGCTGATTTGGAGTTGGGTGACCAGGTTAACATCGTCGGCGGTTTACCCCACAGTGAGGTAATCGAAAAGATGCGCTGGGCCGATATCGTGGTGGTTCCCAGTTGGCACGACTACCCGGAAGGACTGCCCTTAACTATTTACGAAGCGTTGACAGTCCGCACCCCACTGGTGATATCTGACCATCCTATGTTTCTCAACCACTTCGAGTTGGGCAAAGAGGTGCTGATGTTCCCCCAAAAGAATGCCGGTGCTTTAGCTAACTGCATCAAAACGTTGCTGACCGATGCCGAAGCTTATGCAACCTTGTCTACCCACTCGTTAGAGGCCTGGTCAAGGTTACAACTGCCCGTGAAATGGCATGACATGCTGGGACAATGGGTTAGGAATGGGGAAAAGGGGCGCCAGGGGCTGCTACAGTACAGCCTTGGTCAATATACCTACCACCAGCCAAGGCAGGGAGCGGAGCGTCCCAGGCCTGGTTTAACTAAGTTGTAAGGTAGGTGTATATTCACAACCTTCTGCGGCTATGCCTGCCATCCCCGGATCTAACGCTCCATTTTGGCGACGCGCCCCCAAGCTGATTTTGCGTCCGCTGGACTACTTTGAGGACAACTACCGCCGCTACGGCGCGGTGTTTCAGGTCGGGGAAGGGCCGCCGCCGTCGATCTACGTGGCTGACCCGGCAGTGATTCAGGGCATTTTTCAGGCCGATGCAGCCCAGTTTCACGTGCCGCCCCAGAACGTGGGCAGTGGGTTGACCTTTTTGCTGGGAGATCACTCCCTGCTGCTGCTGGACGGGGAACGCCATCGTCGCCACCGCCGGTTGCTGATGCCGCCGTTCCATGGCGATCGCATGCGGGCCTACGGCAATGTAATTTGCGATTTGACGGCCCAGGTGATGGCGAACTGGCAGCCGAGGCAGGCGTTTAACCTGCGGGCCGCGATGCAGGACATCACCCTGCGGGTGATTCTGAAGGCGGTATTTGGTCTGGAGGAGGGCGATCGCTACGATCGACTGCGCCAGCTGCTCAGCACCCTACTGGAGGGCCTCGGCACTCCCTTCAGCGCATTCTTTATTTTCTTTCCCGGACTACAAAAAGATTTGGGGCCGCTTAGCCCCTGGGGACGATTTGTGCGGATTAAGGCCGAAATCGACGCCCTGATCTACGCTGAAATTGAGGATCGGCGGCAGCACTCGCAGCCCGATCGCACGGATATTCTGGCGCTGATGATGAGTGCCCGTGACGACCAGGGCCAGCCCCTCAGCGACGGCGAACTCCACGACGAGCTGATGACGCTGCTGGTAGCGGGGCACGAAACCACTGCCTCGGCGCTGGCCTGGGCCCTGTACTGGGTGCACTGGCTGCCGGAGGTGGGCGATCGCCTGGGCCAGGAACTTGACCCTCTGGGGTCGGCTCCCGACCCCTTGGCCGTCGCCAGCCAGCCCTACCTCACCGCCCTCTGCCAGGAGACCCTGAGAATTTACCCGGTGGCGCCGACCACGGGCATCCGCATTCTCAGTCGGCCGCTGACGTTGGCGGGGTACGACTTCCCGGCTGGGGCGGTGCTGTTCCTGAATATCTACCTGGTGCACCACCGGGAAGACCTGTACCCGGAGCCGGAGCGCTTCAATCCGGAGCGATTTTTGCAGCGGCAGTACTCGCCCGCTGAGTTTATGCCCTTTGGCGGCGGTCATCGCAGCTGCATTGGCATGGCCTTTGCGCTGATGGAAATGAAGCTGGTGCTGGCTACCGTACTGCGCCACTGGGAGCTGGAGCTGGCCCCCGGCGATAGCCGCCCCCTGCACCCGGTGCGGCGCGGCCTCACCCTGGCTCCGCCGGGCCGGCTGCGCCTGGTACCCCTGGCTCAGCGCAGCCCACAGCCGCTGGCGCTGACCCCGTAGCGGGGTCAGCTAGGGGTCGTTAAGTGGGCCAACGCCCCCCTGGTCCAGAATTTGGGGAATCAGGTCTTCGCGGCGCACCGCCATTAGGTGGACGCCCTGGCACAGCTGCCGGGCCGCCTGCACCTGCTCGGCGGCAATTTTGACTCCCTCCTGGAGGGGGTCAGCGGCGGCGGCCAGGCGATCGATAATCGCCTGGGGAATGTGGGTGCCGGGCACGTTGCGGTTGATGAAGTTGGCGTTTTTGGCCGACTTGAGCAGGAAAATCCCGGCCAGTACGGGGCGATCGTAGCCGCTGGCCACCTGGTCCATGAACTTGGCCAGTCGTTCGAAGTCGGTGATGAGCTGGCTTTGAAAGAACTGTGCCCCCGCCTTTACCTTGGCCTCAAACCGGCGCTGCAGGCCGGACCAGCTGGGCGACTGGGGGTCGATCGCGGCTCCGGCAAAGAGGTCGAGCGCTCCGTCGGTGAGGGGCTTGTCGTGGCTGTCTACGCCGTAGTTGAGCTTTTCGAGCAGCCTCAGCAGCCGTACCGACTCCAGGTCAAAAACCCCTCGCGCCTCCGGGTGGTCGCCCGCCTTGACCGGGTCGCCCGTAAGGGCCAGGATATTGCGCAGCCCCAGGGCATAGGCCCCCATCAGGTCGGCCTGGAGGGCAATGCGGTTGCGATCGCGGCAGGCCACCTGGCACACCGCTTCCACCCCCTGCTGCTGCAGCAGCAGCGCCGCCGCCCACGACGACATCCGCATTACCGCCCGGCTGCCGTCGGTCACGTTCACGGCGTGGACGCGGTCCTTGAGCCGTTCGCCCATGGCCAGCATGTGGGCGGGGTCGCCTCCTTTGGGCGGCATGACCTCTGCGGTCACCAAAAACTGACCCGCCTTGGCCGCCGTACGCAGCCGATAACCCAGGGGTGCAGACGTCAAACGATCCTCCGTACAGGGATAACAGCTTTTCAGTATATCCCGATCGCTACAGCGGCTTGGAGTACCCAAGGGCATCTTTGACCCGCCCCAGGGTCGCATTGGCCACCTCCCCCGCCTTTTCGCGGCCGCGGCGCAGAATGCTTTCGAGGTAGCTGCGATCGCCCATCAGTTCGTCAAATCGGGCCTGGATGGGGGCCAGCGCCGCCACCGCCGTATCGGCCAGCAGGGGCTTAAACTGGCCCCAGCCCATCTCCCGGCACTCAGCGGCCACCGCGTCCTTGGTTTGCCCCGACAGCAGCATGTAGAGGGTGAGCAGGTTGTGGCACTCGGGCCGGGCCGGGTCGTCGAACCACAGCCCTCGCTCGGGGTCGGTCTTGGCCCGTTTGAACTTTTTGACTATGGCCTCGGGTGGGTCGGTGAGGTCGATGCGGCTCTGGTCAGAGGGGTCGGACTTTGACATTTTTTTGCTGCCGTCGGTGAGGCTCATCACCCTGGCACCCTCAGGGCGAATCATCGGCTCAGGCACCTTCAGCACCGGCTTTTCCTCGCTGCCAAACTGGAAGTTAAGCCGGGCGGCGATATCGCGGGTCAGCTCCAGGTGCTGCTTCTGGTCTTCGCCCACGGGCACCAGGTCGGGCTCGTAGAGCAAAATGTCGGCGGCCTGCAGCACCGGATAGTCGAGCAGGCCAATGCTGACGTTCTCCCCCTGCTTGATCGCTTTTTCCTTGAACTGGATCATCCGCTCCAGCCAGTTGAGCGGGGTAATGCAGTTGAACAGCCAGGCCAGTTCAGCGTGGGCCGACAGGTGCGACTGCACAAAAATGGTGGCCTTGTCTGGATCGATGCCGCAGGCGATGTAGGTGGCGGCTACCTTGTAGGTATCTTCGGCCAGGCGGGCCGGATCGTGGGGCACCGTGATAGCGTGCAGGTCAGCCATAAACAAGAAAGCGTCGTATTCTTCCTGCAGATCAACCCAGTTGCGAATTGCGCCCAAATAGTTGCCCAGGTGCAGGTTGCCGGTCGGCTGAATGCCGGAGAGAATGCGCTGTTTGGCCATAGGTAAAGGAGAGGTGCAGCTAGGGGACAGGGCAGACACAGAACCAGCGGGTAGCACAGCCCCCTACGAATCTACCCTAATCTCTGCCCGTCGCAATAGGGAAAAATGGACCAACGGTCGGACTTTCCTTGCTGAGATGAGTTTAATTGTTTAGCTTTGTAAATAGCTAATATAAGTAACTACGCACATCCTATGGATCCCTCCCACGCCCAAACCGATCTGTCGAGTCGTTTGCAGCAGGCCACTACTTTGGCCCGCCAGGTGCAGCAACACCCCGAAGCCCACCAGGCCTTCCAGGCTGTGCTGGACGAGATTAGACCCCAGAGTTCTCAAGCGGCAGACCTGCTAGAGCAGCTGTGGGGTGAGTATATTGGCTCCCAGCGCTCGTCGCTGTTTTGGGAACAGCTCTCCGAGGTTGAAAAGAATCTGTCTGAGCGTCTCAGCGAGAGCCACATGCAGCTCAAGCAAAACTACCTGCGACTGATGCAGGAGCAGTAGTAGGTGCAGATGACAGCCCCTGGCGGCTGCCTTCAAATCTTAGCGGCTGCCTTCAAAGTACCGGTACCACACCCAGTTGCCCGCCACTGTTAGCGCCAGGGCCAAGCCGCCGCCCGCCCAGCCGAGGGTGGGGTTGTAGCCGCTGCGGCTGAGGTTGGTCATCCAGAGATGGGTTAGATCGTTGCCCACCAGGCGATCGGCGATCGCCGGAAACAGGTACATTGCCGCCGCCCCAACTATCAGCCAGCCCACCATGGAGACCAGTAGAAATACAGTTTTGGCTGTGGATTGAGTACCGAGCATGGTGGGCAAACCTCCCCGTTGACGGGGCCCGTTGATGGGGACAGACTGTACTGGTCAAACCCTGGTGACTGGTCCAAGCCTGGTGTGAGGCAGAACCGGGCCGGCATTGGCCAGGGCTGATCTATCAGCTCCATCATACGGTAGCCGGGTCGGCTGAAGCCCCACGCCATAGTTCTCTTGCCGCCAAAATCTACAACCCCGGAGGGCCGGGGGTTCTGCCAAAGGACAGAGCGGCCGGAATACGCTTCTGCCTATGCTTGTAGAGTCCTAACGACACCCTAATGAAGGGGCGGGATGTATGGTTCAAGCTATCCAGCCAGGCGATCGCGTTTGTTGGTATACCGCTGCGGGGCGAGCCAGCGGTGTGGTACAGAAAGTGCTCACCATAGATACCCAAGTAGCGGGTCAAACCATCAGGGCTTCTGAGGGTGCCCCCTGCTATTTAGTCAAAGATGACCAAGCGGGGCAGGAAGCGGTACACAAACCCGAAAGTCTGGAGAAGGTTGACTAGCCGATGTTTGACTACGATTTACTGGTGATTGGGGCTGGCTCGGCTGGCCTGGCTGCGGCGAGAACCGCCGCCCAGTGCGGAGCCCAGGTAGCGATCGCAGACCCTGACTTCCTGGGGGGTACCTGCGTCAACCGGGGCTGCATTCCCAAAAAGTTTTTAGTCTACGCCGCCAGTTTTGCTCGCCAGCAGACCCTGGCCAAGAGCTACGGCTGGGTTCACCCGACCGGTCAATTTGACTGGCTGGCGCTGAGAAGCGCCATTGACGAAGAACTGAGCGAACTGCGGCAGTCCTACGCCGCGAAGTTAACCAAAGCGGGGGTTACCCGGCTGAACTGTCCGGCCCGGTTTATCGATCCTCACAAAGTTGACCTGGGCGACCGAACGGTGAGCGTTGACAAGGTGATTATTGCGACGGGGGCCAAACCGGTCAAGCCCGATTTGCCGGGCATCGACCGTGGGCTGACCTCGCGGGACATGTTCTCCCTGGAGGCCCTGCCCGGCCAGCTCACCATTGTGGGGGGCGGCTACATTGGGGCGGAGTTTAGCCATATCTTTGCCACCCTGGGCTGTCAGGTCACCCTGGTGGACAAAAACGATTGGATTTTGCCGGGGTTCGATCAGGACATCCGCCAAACCCTGCACCAAAGTCTGATGGATCAGGGCGTGCGGCTGTGGTCAGAAACGGTTCTCAAAGCAGTCCGTACTGACCAAAGCGGCCTCCACATCCACCTGTCTGGCAAGCACGAGGACACGGTGCTGGCCGATACCCTGCTGCTGGCCCTGGGCCGCAAACCCAACCTGGAGAACCTGAACCTGGAGGCGGCTGGGGTGGAGGTAGAGGACGGGGCGATCGCGGTCGATGACTACAGCCGCACCTCGCAGCCGTCTATTTTTGCCGTCGGTGACTGCACCAATCGCCTGCCGCTGACCCCGGTGGCCAGGGCCGAAGGGGCGGCCGCCGCCAAAACCCTGTTTACCGACCAGCCCCAGGCGGTGTCCTACCGCTGGGTGCCTTCGGCGGTCTTTTGTTCTCCCGAGGCCGCTACCGTGGGCTGGACCGAGGCCGAGGCCAGGGCCCAAACCGACCTGGAGGTGGAGGTGCACTGCGCTCGGTTTATGCCCCTGCGCTACCAGCTGTCGCCCCAGAAACGCGAGGCGCTGATCAAGCTGGTGGTCAACGGCAGGTCCCAGGAGATTTTGGGCCTGCACCTGGTGGGCGACGATGCCGCCGAAATGATTCAGGGGTTCGTTCCAGGTCTGCGGCGAGGGCTGACCCTGGCCGACCTGAGGGAAACCATTGGCCTTCACCCCACCTCCGGGGAAGAGCTGTTTGGCCTGGGGTAAAGGGACGGGACGCTCGGTTTTGGAATTTCGGCGCCTGGGGAGTTGGGGCTGAGCGATCGCGACTATCCTTTCTACCCTATGGTCCTGGGCGACGGCTGAAATTTTACCTAGCTTGAAAAACAACTGGTCCAGGTCTGAATGGGAACGGGAGTTTTCCACTGGAAAAGCTCTCATGGCAGACCTGGATTTGTTTTTTGAACATTAATTCAACTTGGAGAACACGGGTAATGACCAGCGATATTCCAACTCAAGCGATTAAACAGGTGCGCGATCGCTCCCTGTGGACCGGCCTTGTGCTGGCTATTTTGGGGGTCATTGCGATCGCCCTGCCGATTGTTTCAACCCTGTTTGTGGAAACCTGGGTGGCCCTTATTTTGGCCTCGGCGGGGGTGGCCAAACTGGTCTATGCCTACCAGACCCGGGCCAAAGGCGGGACGCTGTGGAAGGCGCTGCTCGGCGTTTTGTACATTGCCACAGGTATTCTGTTGTTTACCAGCCCCCGCACTGGAGTGTTGACGCTGACGCTTTTGTTGGGCAGCTTTTTGCTCACCGAGGGCATTTTTGAACTGATTCTGGCGTTTAAGCTGCGGCCTCAGCAAAACTGGACCTGGGCCCTGGGCAACGGCATTATCACCCTGGTTCTGGGTGCGATGATCTGGTTTCAGTTTCCCTTCAATGCCCCCTGGCTGCTGGGAACCTTGGTGGGCGCCAGCATTTTGGTGACCGGCATTTCTCGGGTTGGGCTGTCCTTTAAGGCGCGAGAAATCCTGCAGCAGGAGTCGGACGCCTCGGCCTCCGCCTGAGCCCTCATTTCAGGATTCCAGGTCCAGGGGCAACCGGTAGACCAATACCCTGACTGCCCCTGGGTTCTGCCTAACGAACAGTCCAATCGATAGACGTTGCCCCCCCTGGGCGTTCGTTAGGCTGCTGGTACTGACGAACGCTAGAAAGACTATGCCGTTACTATCCCAATCAGAATTTAAGCGGTTGAGCCAGTCTGCGAGTGACTACTCGACCTCCATCTATTTGCCCACCCACGTTGCTGGTCCAGAGATTCAGCAGGACCCGATTCGGCTCAAGAATTTGCTGAACGAGGCAGAAACTAAGCTGTCTGAGGCGGGCCTGGACAAGCGGGGCGTGCAGCAGCAGCTCCAGCCGGGGTTTGACTTGCTGGAGGACGATCACTTTTGGCGGCACCAGAGCCAGGGGCTGGCGCTGTTTTTGACCACCGAGGGGATGGATCTGTACCGTCTGCCTCTGGCCTTTGAGTCCCTCGTGGTGGTGGGCGATCGCTTTCACCTCAAGCCCCTGCTGCCGCTGTTTTTCAGCGATCGCTACTTCTACCTGCTGGCCCTGAGCCAAAATCAGGTGCGCCTGTTTCAGGCCACCCGCTACCACATCAGCGAAGTTGACCTGCAGGGGGTGCCCACCAGTCTGGCAGAGGCGCTGCGCTACGACGATCCCGAAACCCAGCTTCAGTTTCACAACGTCAGCGGTTCGGGCAGCGTGCCCAACTACCACGGCCACGGCGCTGGCAATGACGACAACAAAGAGAACATTCGCCGCTTTTTGAGGGTGGTCAATGAGGGGCTACACCCTTACCTCAACCAGGAAGACTCGCCGCTGGTAATCGCCTCCGTCGACTACCTGCAGCCGATCTACCGCGAGGTCAACACCTACCCCCATCTGCTGGAGGAAGGCGTGGCCGGCAACCCGGACGAAGCCAAGCCCGACGACCTGCGGGAAGCCGCCTGGGAAAAGGTGGCCTCCCTGGTCGAGGCGTCGCACCAGCAGGCGATGGAGCAGTACCACAACCTGGAGCGCACCGACCAGGCCAGCGATCGCCTCAGCGAACTGCTGCCCGCCGCCTGCCGGGGCCAGGTAGATGTGCTCTTTACCCAGGCCAATGCCCACTGCTGGGGACAGTTTGACTTCAATTCTGGCCAGCTTCAGCAGCACGACCAGCCCCAGCCCCAGGACCAGGACCTGCTTGACCTGGTGGCGGTACAGACCTTTTTGCAGGGGGGCACCGTCTACCTGCTCGACGAGGAGGCCATGCCCACCCAAACTCCGGCGGCCGCCGTCTACCGCTACGCCCTGGCATCCTAACAGCGCGCAGTTTAAGCTTTGGTAACCCCGTCCGGAATGGCCAAAACCCAGACTGAAAGTCCAGACATGGACTGATGTTTGGGTTTTGCTATGGCTGTGTTTCTGCTCGGTTCTGTGCGGTGGCGTTTGGGCTGGCTGCGTTTGGGTTTGCTGTTTGGCCTCACCCTGGCCCTGGTGCTGACCACCCTGGCACGGCAGGCTCCCGCCGATGCCGACCTGGACCGTCGGGTGGCCGAGGCGCGGAACTACATCGAGGCCCAGACGGGCCATCGGTTTACCCGTCCGATTGTGATTACCAACGACGACAGCTACCAGCGCCAGTACATCCGCAGCGATGCCGATGGAGAGCACAACCTGGCCACCAGCCGGGCAGCGGTGCGCGACCCGGCCAATCCCAGCCTGTGGGTTGATATTCGCGTGCTGGAGGGGCGCACGGGGATACCGGCGACGGGGGAGTGGCAGGCCTGCCTGATTGTGGTGGCCGACGCCTGGACAAGCCTGTTAGAACCGGCTAAGCGCAGTAATATTGCCCACGAAGTCTACCACTGCTACCAGCGGGAGAAGGCCGGAGCCCTTTCCCCCATGCCGCCCTGGGTGCTGGAGGGGTCGGCCAGCTGGGCCGGGGAAATCTACGCGGGCGGGTCGGCCCTGGGAGAACCCCGCTGGCGGCGGTACCTGACGACCTACAGCCAGATTGAAGACCGCAGCTACGACGCCCAGGGGGTGTTTGCCCACATGACCCACAGTGGTGAGGCGACCTGGGCCCTGCTCGATCGCGCCTTTACCCCGCCCCTGCCGCCCCCCGCCGCCGAAGCCCAGTGGATCGATCGATTTCTGGGCCTGATGGCCAACCGGGACGGCTTTTTGCAGACCTGGGCCATGGGCCTGGAGCGCCACCCCAGCCTGCGCGACTGGAACACCAGCGGGCCGGGGATCACGGGCGATCGCCGCGAAATACAGCCCCTGGCCATTCCCCAGGGCCGCAGCATTACCCGCACGGTTCAGCGCCTCTACCAGCTCACCCTGCCCGAGGCCCAGGTGGTCTCGGTGCAGGTGCTGGGTAACGGCCACGGGGCGATTCGCTGGGGCGATCGCGACACCACCCGCATCAGCGGCAGCTTCCACCAGTGGTACTGCCTGGGCGACACCTGTACCTGCCCCGATGGCACTCGCCCGGCGGGGGTCACGGCCGTCAGCTCACCCCGAGCCACCATTGCCCTGACGGGCTACCCCGGCAACGCCGAGCTAGGCATTGACCCCATAGAAAATCCCTGTGAGGAGGAGGAGGACGAGGGTTCCGCCGAGACCACCCCCACCGGCCCCGGCACCCCCTGGGGCGGCGGCGATCGCGCCAGGGGCACCAGCTACGGCGACCCCCACATCATCACCTACGACGGCTACCGCTACAGCTTCCAAACCGTTGGCGAGTTTTGGCTGACGGCGGCCACCGATGGCCACTTCCAGGTGCAGGCCCGGCAGCAGCCAATTCCCGGTCGGCCCCTGTCGATGAATACGGCGGTGGCAATGCGGGTGGGCGGCCATCGGCTGGCCATTTATGCCCAGCACGCCCCCGACGGCCAATCTCCCCTGTGGCTGGACGGCACCCCGCTGACCCTAGGCAACGGTCCAGCCCTGTTGCCGGGGGGTGGTACGGTGCTGCGGGCGGGCGATCGCTACCAGGTTCTGTGGCCCACAGGCGAAACCCTCCAGGTGGCCCAGACCACCATGGGCGGAGCCGCCTTTTTGACTCTCACCCCAGAGGTGCCCCGCCGGGCAGGGGCCTACTACGGACTGCTCGGCAACCTCAACCGCGACCCCAGCGACGACCTGCAAATTCGCGGCGGTGGAGCTATTCCGGTCCAGGATACCTACGCGCCCGTGGCCCGACTGGTGCAGGGGTTAATTCCGGCCCCGGTGCCGCTCAGCCAGGTGCAAACCGCCTTTTTCGAGCAGCTCTACCGACAGTTTGGCGACAGCTGGCGCGTCTCGGCCAGTGAGTCTCTGTTCGATTACGCCCCCGGCCAGTCCACCGAAACCTTTACCCAGCGCAATTTTCCCAGCCAGTTTCCGTCGCTGCTGGGGGTGGCCCCGGCCCAAATTCAGGCCGCCACCCGCCAGTGCCAGCAGGCCGGGGTGAACGAGTGGATGCTGGAGGGCTGTGTCTTTGATGTGGCCGCCACCGGGCAGTCCGACTTTGTCCAGAGTGCGGTCAATGCGATCGCCACCACCCTGGTCGATCAAGTCCAGGACCGCCTGGAGGACGAAATTCGCCGTCGCCTCCCCTTCCCGCTGCCGCGCCTGCCGTTCTAGCCGGTCCCGCTGCTTGTGGAATGAGCCTCTAGCTTGTCCTGACTCGATCGTGAACAAACCAGCTCAGCTCAAAGGACAAAAAAAAGGGTGCTACTAGTAGCACCCTTTCCCCAAGCGATTTGGCCGAGCCGGTCAGCAAAGTACCGCTCTCGGCCTTCAATTTCAGTTAGATCCGAGGATCCGAAGAGGTGGGGGTCACCACGCGATCGTCGGTACGGTAGGTTGTGGTTGGGGTAGAGCTACGTCCAGCCAGCCCAGCCAGCCCCAGCAGCCCCAGCAGCCCCAGCCAGCCCCAGCTAAATCCGTCGTTGTCATCAGCGGTGGTCGTGGTTACCGTATCAGTGGTCCCAGGGGTGGTGGTGGTCCCAGGGGTGGTGGTGCCGGGCGTTGTAGTGGTGCCGGGTGCTGTGGTTGCGCCCGGGGCTGTAGTTGCACCAGGTGTAGTGGTTGTACCTGGTGCCGTGATGGTGCCCGGGGCGGTGGTTGCGCCCGGAGTTGTGGTATCGGGAGTAGTCGTTGCGTCGGGTGCAGTGCCACCGGGAGCAGCCGGATCAGCAGTGGTTTGGGCGGAGGCCGGTAGTGCAGAGGGCAAAATAGCCAGGCTCAGAGCCAGCACACCAGTCCCTACCCATTGCGATACAAAATTACTTTTCATTACGTGGAGTTCCTAACGCTGAGTTCCTAATCAAACTAACCAAGGACGCCCAGCTTAATTTCAAGCAGCTCAAACTCAATTGAGTTATGGTTTAGAACAGCATTCCAGACGACCAGGCATGCCCTTGATGACTATAGACTAGGGTTTTTCTCAAGGGTCGTAATTCGTCCTTGGTTAGACCTTTGTGGGGGCTTACCTCTCACTAAAGACCTATGCAGCAGAATGGGGAAACATACGGCCTGACCGCTGCCTTCCTGCTCCTACCCCAGGGTTCCAGCCTTATAGCCCTAACCCTAACCCTTAGGACATGACCGATAACTTAAAGCGATGGCTACACGCCCTTGCGCCGCCCCAGTCCTCAACCGAAGCCAAGGACAATTCCCCAGCGCAACGGCCATCGCCATATTTCTCTTCAGTAGAAAAAGGGCGATGCTGAATTGAGTAATGAATCTGTAAACTTGACATCCTTTCATCGCCCCCTAAATCCCCCAATTCTGGGGGACTTTGAGATTTCGACTCCCCCCAAAATTGGGGGCTTGGGGGCTACATCATACCGGCATTCAGCAACGCCAAAAATAGAATTCTTTTTTATCTTTAAACGCAATGGAAGACCCATGTTTTACGCGCCTGAACAGGCAATCATGGGTCTTCAGCAGACTAGTCTTCGGCAGACTCTTGGATAGTCAAGCGCTTGGACCTTGCTATGGGCGGAGCGAGACTCGAACTCGCACAACCGAAGTCGCCACATTTTGAGTGTGGTGCGTCTACCAATTCCGCCATCCGCCCTTGGATGAACCACCATTATACCGATCTGGCTGGCTTTTCACCAGAGCAAAGTAATCTTGGCTGCTGGCCCAGCGATCGATCTCCCTGGCCCGCAGTACGGGCACCGGATGGGTCAGCCCCTGAGTGCGGGCCTGCTTCAGGGCATCGCCTAGGGCATCGGCGCTGAGGGTGTCGTAGGCGCGGGCCTGATCGATAAAGGCATCGACATTGAGCTGGCTGACCAAAGAGGGCGAGCCGCCGCACAGCTTCATCAGCAGTGAGGCGACAATGCGAGGGTCCTGGGCCACCAGCAGGGCGGCGCGATCGCAGGTAAACTCGGCGCAGCGCACCCACTCCAGCAGCTGATTTTGCAGCCCCTGGGCCAGGACTTCGCCCAGGGGCAGACTGCCCGCCGCCAGGGTGATCAGGTTGGCCAGGGTGAGGTAAACGCTGTGCTCACACTTGAGGTGGCCCAGCTCATGGGCAATTACCGCCTGGGTTTCTGCGGGGGTGAGCAGCTCCACCAGCGCCGTGTGGATCACGATAAAGGGCTGCTCGCCGCGCATGGCGAAGGTGTAGGCGTTGGGCACCGGGTTTTGACGCACGTAGAGCTGGGGGACGTCCAGGTCGAGAATTTGGCAGGCTTCAACCAGGGACTGGTGCAGGTCGGGCAGCTGGCGATCGCTCACCTGCACGCTGGAGGCCAGATGGTCGAGGTGAAAAAACCGCTCCGCCAAGGGGGCCAGAGCCATACGCACCATCACATCCAGCCCCGGCAGTTGCTTCAGGGCCCGGGTCGCTTCGAGGTCGAGGGGATGGCGAAACTGGTCGGCCCGTAGCCCAACCAGAAGAGTTTTGCCGGTCATATGTCAGGGAGCTATGCTGTGCCTTCCATCGTAGCTTGGGGAAACGAGCTTGGGCGGTGGGCCGTTTCCCTTCGCCTCAAAAGTTCGCTACTATACCTCTCTAGCGTCTATGGCCAGGCGGCCAGCGGCTGATTGACTGCGCCCTCAATACCCACCCGTTTAAGGAAACGCCGTGACGATTCAGGAATTTAGTCTGCTGCTAGTGGCGGTGCTGGCCAGCGCCTGTGGCCAGTTGTTCCTCAAGCTGGGGGCGGTGCAGCTGGGCCAGGTGACCAGCGCCAATGCCCTGGGTCACATTCTCAGCATCGCCACAACCCCAGCGCTCATTGCGGGACTGGTGGCCTACGGCATCGGCGCAGTGCTCTACATTCTGGTGCTCACGCGGGTTGAACTCAGCGTTGCGGCCCCAGCCGCCTCAATGATTTATTTGGCCTCCGTTTTAATTGGGGTGACGGTCTTTCAGGAAAATCTGTCCCCCGGTCGCCTGGTGGGGCTGGGGCTGATTATGGGCGGTGTGGTGCTGGTGGCCTCGCGGTAGTGGGGCGAGCCCCTCCGACGGTAAACGAAATCCACTCCAGAGATGCCCATTAATACGATGCCCATTGATGTCCGGCAGGGCAACGCCGACAATGGAGCCATGCGATCGCCTGGCTCAGAACAACGGCATCGCTTACACCGATCCCATGATTGTCACCGTAGCCAGCTTTAAGGGGGGCGTGGGCAAAACCACCACCGCCATTCACCTGGCGGCCTTTTTGCAGGGCTACGCCGAAACGCTGCTAATCGATGCCGACCCCAATCGGTCGGCGCTGGCCTGGGCCAGTCGCGGCGAGTTGCCCTTCATGGTGGTGGATCAGTGGCAGGCGAGGGATAGGCCTGTCGCCCAGGGTCACGTGGTCATCGACACCCAGGCCCGTCCCATTGCCGACGATTTGGCTCTCCTGGCGGACACCTGCGATCTGCTGGTGCTGCCCACCACCCCCGATATTCTCTCCCTCGATGCCCTGGCGCTGATGGTGCAGCACCTGGCCGGGCTCCCGGTAGCCCCCTTCCGCATTCTGCTGACCATGATTCCGCCCTACCCCAGTCGGGCCGGCACCGAAGTGCGGGAGATGTTGATGACCACCGACCTACCGCTGTTTGCCGGCGGTATTCGCCGCTATGCCGCCTTTCAAAAAGCTGCCCTGGCCGGCACGGCGGTCTACGACGTGAAAGACCCCAAAGCGGAAGTGGGCTGGCAGGACTATGTGGCGGTTGGCAAAGAGATTCTGGCCTACGCCATGGAGGTGGAGGGTGGGGCGTGAGGGGTAGGGGGTAGGGGGTAGACGAGTGTAGGCAGCGGGATTCGAATGGCTTAACAGCCCTCACCCCTCACCCCTCACCCTTTACCCCTACGCCAACCCGCCCCATTCCCTTCGGTTCTCACCCCCTTCGACGGATGAGAGACTCTTTAACAGTTCGTTACAATAAGGTCACTGGGTAGGGAATGCGTCTACAGATTCAGTCCCCTATCCTCAGGCTTTAATTACGAGGTGCCCTATGAATGGCAACTTACGGGTAGGGAATCTGTTTGGCATTCCCTTTTATGTAAATGTGTCCTGGTTTTTGGTGCTGGCCCTGGTGACGTGGCAGTACGGCAGTGGGCTGGCAGCGGCGTTTCCGGCCTTGGGCGGGTCTTTGCCCTGGGTGCTGGGGCTGGGCACAGCGCTGATGCTGTTTGCCTCGGTGCTGGCCCACGAACTGGGCCACAGTGCGGCGGCGCTGCGCCAGGGCATTGGCGTTAACTCCATTACGCTATTTTTGTTCGGCGGTTTGGCGGCGCTAGAGAAAGAGTCCGAGACGCCAAAGGGCGCGTTTCAGGTGGCGATCGCAGGTCCGCTGGTCAGCTTTGCCCTGTTTGGGCTGTTCTTTGTGGCCGGTCTGGTGCTGCCCCTCTCGGGCCCCCTGGCCGGAATCGTAACGCTGCTGGCCTACATCAACCTGGCGTTGGGAGCCTTTAACCTGATTCCCGGCCTGCCGCTGGACGGCGGCAACGTGCTGAAGTCGTTGGTGTGGAAGATCACCGGGCAGCCCCACAAGGGTCTGGTATTCGCCAGCCGCGTGGGTCAGGTCTTGGGCTGGACCGCGATCGCCCTGGGGGTTGGCTCTGTTCTGGGCATCAGCCCCGTGGGCAGCATCTGGACGCTGCTGATTGGCCTGTTTCTGCTGCAAAATGCTAACCGCACGGCCCAGTTTGGTACTGTGCAGGGTCGTCTGGCGGGGCTGACCGCTAAGGATGCCATGGCCCAGGATAGCCCGGTGGTCGAGGTTAATACCTCTCTGCGAGAGTTTGCCGACAATGCGCTGCTAGCGGCCCCTTCGGCCTGGCGCAAGTTCCTGGTGGCCGACGAAACGGGTCTGCTGGTGGGTACCGTACTGGTGGATGCCCTCAAGCAGGTGCCCCGGGAGCAGTGGGCTGACACCACCGTTGCGGCCATTATGGAATCTGCCGGGGACATTGTCACGGTGGGCGCTGAGCAGCCGCTGATGGAGGTGATCAAGACCCTGGAAACTCGCAAGATTCAGGCGCTGGCGGTCATTGGTAATGACGGTTCGCTGGCGGGCCTGCTGGAGAAAACCTCAATTCAGGCGCTGCTCCAGCGATCGCCCCAGGCGGCCTAACCCCTGATTCAAGCCCTTTAGCGATCGCCTCAGCTCAAACGCAGATCAGAGTTATCTGGTCTGCGTTTTTTGCGATCGAGCCTAACTTGAGGGAAGGTGAATCGTGGGGCCTATGCCCACCCTACCGTCCCTTAAATTCTCAAACTCAGCGGTACCATAGAGCAACGGCGCGGCGCGATCGCCGTCCGGGGTGTTTCGCCAGCCCTGTATGGATCTCTTTGACCACAGTCATCAGGCCCAGATCGCCCGCGATGCGCCCCTGGCGGCGCGGCTGCGACCCCGCACCCTGGACGAATTCATTGGCCAGGATGCGGTGGTGGGGCCGGGGCGACTGCTGCGGCGCGCCATTCAGGCCGACCAGCTCTCTTCGCTAATTTTTTTTGGGCCGCCGGGCACGGGCAAAACCACCCTGGCCCAGATCATTGCCAACACCACCAGCGCCCACTTTATTGCGCTGAATGCGGTGCTGGCGGGGGTAAAGGACATTCGGGAGGCGATCGCCGCCGCCCAGGATCTACGCGGTCAGTACGGCAGGCGCACCATTCTATTTATTGACGAGGTGCACCGCTTCAACAAGGCCCAGCAGGATGCGCTGCTGCCCTGGGTGGAGAACGGCACGGTGATTTTGATTGGGGCCACCACCGAGAACCCCTACTTTGAGGTCAACAAGGCCTTGGTCAGCCGATCGCGCATTTTTCAACTCAAGCCGCTGGAGGCCGCCGACCTGTACCAGGTGGTGGAGCAGGCGCTGGCGGATGGGGAGCGGGGCTACGGCGATCGCCCCATTGCGCTTGACCCCGATGCCGTTGACCACCTGGTGAACGTGGCCAACGGTGACGCCCGCGCCCTGCTCAACGCCCTGGAGCTGGCGGTGGAGACTACGCCTTCCAACGATTCAGGCAATATCCACATCACCCTGGATGTGGCCGAAGAGTCAATTCAGCAGCGGGCGGTGCTCTACGACAAAGAGGGCGACGCCCACTTCGACACCATCAGCGCCTTCATCAAAAGCGTGCGCGGCTCCGACCCCGATGCGGCGCTGTACTGGCTGGCCCGCATAGTTTACGCGGGCGAAGACCCCCGTTTTATCTTTCGGCGTCTGGTAATTTTGGCCAGCGAAGACATTGGCCTGGGCGACCCCCACGCGGTGACGGTGGTGACGAGCTGCGCCGCCGCCTTCGACCGGGTGGGCATGCCCGAGGGCCGCTACCCCCTGGCCCAGGCGACGCTGTACCTGGCCACCGCCCCCAAATCCAACAGCACCATGGGCTTTTTCGATGCCCTCGCCGCCATCGAGCAGGAGCGCGAGCGCGAGGTGCCCAACCCCATGCGCGACGGCAACCGCGACAGCAAAGGCTTTGGCCACGGCCAGGGCTACCTGTACCCCCACGCCTACCGCGACCACTGGGTTGAGCAGCAGTACCTGCCCAGCGGCTTGCAGGGCCAGGTGTTTTACCAGCCTTCTGACCAGGGCTACGAGGCCTCGATTCAAACCCAGGTAGCGCAACGGCGCGAGGCTCAGCTGGCGGCCCTGGTCGATGGCGGCGGTGCCCTGCCGGAAACGCTCACCTACAGCCCTGAGGACCCGGCCCGCGATCGCTGGCTCCAGCGCACCCTCAGCCAGGCGGGCGAACAGCTGGGGGAGGTGCGCGATCGCCTGTTTGAGCTGGCCCCGCCCCAGCGCCACCACCGCGTGCTCGACCTCAACGCCCGCACCGGCCTGCTCACCTGGGAGGCCCTGCGCCGGGTGCCCGAGGGTGGCGTCTACGCCCGCGTTCACACCGCCCAAGACCAGGCCGCTCTGGAGGAACAGGCGGCCCAGCTACCCGATCTCATCCGTCCCGTATTTGTGCATGCCGACTACGAAGCCCTGGCCGCCTACCTGGAATCGCACACGCCGGGGGTGCGCTTCGAGCGGATTGTGGGCCGCAATGCCTTTGGCCAGGTAGTCAATCGCGATCGCTTCATCGAGATTGTGCAGGGGTTTCTCGCTGCCGATGGCGTGGTGGTGCTGGCCGAAACCATCCCCCGCCACAGCCAGCGGATTTCGGAGCTGGTGGATACCGCAGCCCTCAGCAAAGCGCTGGTCAAACGCTGGCACCAGGCCGAAGATGCGATCGCCCACTCCACCACCGACCCCCGCTTTAACTGGCAGGCCGACACCCTGGAAACCCTCTTTCGCAAAGCCGGATTCACGGTACAGCTCACCGAAGATGTTTTGCACAGCAGCATCTACGTGTCCTCAGCCTTGCTCCAGCGGTGGTTTACAACGGGCGGCACACCGCCCAGCTACCGCGACCAACTAGCCGAGCATCTGTCAGATAAGGATATTGCCACGATTCAGCAGAGTTGCCAGCGGCAGCTCCAGGGCAAGACCGTGCAGTGGCAATCGCCCCTCGTCTACCTGGTTGCCACTCCTGCCCCGTAACCGTCCATAGGGAGAATGTGGGCAACCCAATCCACACCAAATTTAAATCAAATTACCCCGATTAAAAGCAGGGGACTCCCGTAGGGGCAAACGGCGTTTGCCCAGCCCAACCGGCGGTGCCGGGTCAGCGGCATAGACAATTGACCTTATAGCGATGGCCATTGCGCTTAGGACATTGGCCTCGTCCAAAGGCAGAAACTGGGGCAGCGCAATGGCGTATAGCCATCGCTTCAGGGACATGGGTCATGTCCTGACGGTTCTGGCGATGGCTATACCAGCGGCATTAAAGCAGGCGCGATCGCTCGGATTTGCGGCTGTCCCAGGACAGCTCCAGGGCTTTGCGAAAGTCATCCATGGCGGCATTGGCCCCGTGGCCGAGCCGAATGCTGGTGTGGCCCCGGCCAATGTAGGCCTCGGCCAGGGCAGGGCTGAGGGCAATGGCACGGTCAAAGTCTTCGAGGGCCATCTCCCACTCGTCGAGGAAGTAGAGGGCGTAGCCGCGATCGCAGTAGGCCAGGGCATCGTCAGAGTTTAGCTCCAGGGCGCGATCGAAGTCGGCGATCGCCGCCGGGTAGTCCTCCTGGCGGCTAAATACGCGACCCCGGTTGGCCCAGATGCGGCCGCTGCGGGCATTGAACCGCAGGGCCAGGGTGTAGTCGGCAATTGCGCCCTCCATGTCGCCCACCTGGGCCCGCAGCAGCCCCCGGCTGTCGTACAGGTCGGCCAGGCGAAAACGCAGGTTTAGCGGCGTGTCTTCGCTCAGGGTGGCGTCCGGGCTATCGAGGGCCAGGCCCACCAGGGTCTGGTTGTAGGAGCGGTCCTGCAGGTCGGGGTTGAGCTCCAGCACCGTGGTGTAGTCGTCGATCGCCCCCTGGAGGTCGCCCAGCTCGTGGCGCAGCATGCCCCGGTTGATGTAGGCCTCCACGTAGTCAACCTGGTACTCCAGGGCGCGGTTGATGTCGAGGGTAGCCTGGTAATAGTTGCGCAGCTGAAAGTAGGCCACCGCCCGGTAGTTGTAGGCCTCGGCGTGGTGGGGCTGGCCTTGCAGCAGCCGGCTAAAGTCGGCGATCGCGCACTGGTAGGCAGCACGGCGGGGTTCGGCCAGAGCCGCGTGGGCACCCTGTTTCAGGTGAGCCAGCCCGCGCCACAGCAGAATTTTGGCGAAGTCGGGCCGCTCGGCCAGCACCACCGAAAAGTCCGCGATCGCGCCGCCGTAGTCCTCCAGGTCTAGCTTAATTCGACCGCGATTGCCGTAGGCTTTGACCGAGGCAGGCTGCAACTCGATGGCCCGATCCAGATCGCCCAGGGCCGCCGTCAGCTGCCCCACCAGGCGAAAGACGCTGCCCCGGTTGATGTAGGCGTTAACAAAGTCGGGATCCAGACCCAGGGCGGCAGAAAAATCGTCGATGGCGGCAGCGGGACAGCCCCGATCGCGGTGGGCACAGCCCCGGTTGTAGAAAGCTTTGGCGCAGGTAGGGTCTAGGGTCAGAGCCGCAGAAAACTGGGCGATCGCCGCCTCGAAGTATCCCAGCCGGGCCTGCTCAATCCCGGCCTTCAGACAGTCGCTGAGTTGACGGTTGTGGGTGGTCATAAACCTGCCGGGGAAGTAGACGCCCTGCCATACATACCCCCCTCACCCACAGGCGTGGGCTCGCGGCGGCTTGCCATGGCTCGTACACTAAACCTGGGCACGGCCTGAACCGTTGCCAATGCCCCTGACCCCAAAGCTAGTTACTATTATGCCCTATTCGGGAAAACTGTGAGTTGGTCTAGCCCGCCGGTTGGCGCAGAGCCCGCACGGTTTCGGTCACGGCGGCCACCACCCGGTCGATCTCGGCGGCGGTGGTAAAGCGACCCAGGCCAAAGCGCAGCGAGGCGTAGGCCAGGGCATCGTTGCGACCCAGGGCTTTGAGCACGGGGGAGGGGGCGGTGCTGGCGGTGCTACAGGCCGCCCCAGACGACAGCGCCACCGTTCCCCGCAGCCCCAGCAGCAGCGCCTGGCCGTCCACCCCTTCAAAACTGACGTTGAGGTTGTTGGGCAATCGGTGAGTGGGGTGGCCGTTGAGGTGTAGTCCGCCCAGCGGCTGTAGTCCTTGCCAGAGGCGCTGGCGCAGAGCAATCAGGCGATCGCTCTCGGTTTCCAGGGCCGCCAAGCCCAGCTCGACCGCTCTGGCAAAGCCGACAATTTGCGGCGTATACAGGGTGCCTGAGCGCAGGCCCCGCTCGTGACCGCCGCCGTGGAGCTGAGCCGCCAGGGGCACGCGGGGCCGCCGCCGCACGTAGAGCGCCCCGCTGCCCTTGGGACCGTAGACCTTGTGGGCGGTCAGCGACACCAGGTCCAGCTGCATGGCCTGCACGTCCAGGGGAATTTTGCCGATCGCCTGGGCCGCATCGCTGTGGAAGAAAACCTGGCGATCGCGGCAGCGCGCCCCAATCTCTGCCAAGGGTTGCAGCACGCCAATTTCGTTGTTGGCGGCCATTACCGACACCAGCACCGTGTCGTCGCGAAAGGCTTTGTCCAGGGCGTCGAGGCTGACCAGACCATCGGCCTGCACCGGCAGGTAGGTGACCTCAAAGCCCAACGATTCCAGGTACCGGCAGGGGTCGATCACGGCGCTGTGCTCGGTCTGCACCGTAATGATGTGGCGGCCCCGGCTAAAGCAGGCCTCGGCGATGCCCTTGATCGCCAGGTTGTTAGCCTCGGTGGCCCCGCTGGTGAAGATAATTTCCTCGGGCGTGGCGTTGAGGGCAGCGGCCAGGGTTTGGCGCGATCGCCCCACTGCCGCCTCGGCCTCCCAGCCGTAAAGGTGGGTGAGGCTGGCCGGGTTGCCAAACTGCTCGGTGAAAAACGGCAGCATGACCTCCAGCACCCGCGGGTCGACCGGCGTGGTGGCGTGGCAGTCTAGATAGATCGGGCGATGTACCATAACCCCAGGCGTCCTCCCTATCCCCTAATCTTCAACCCGGTCCTGCGGCGCTCCCGATTCTGGCCCCTGACCCCTGGTCCTTGACCCTGATGATCGGCGTAGTAGATCGGCGCAGTAGATCTCCAACCCGGCACTGTCTGTATTCTACGCCCGGGCCGGGGGGGGCAGCCCACTATTGAAGACAGCCCCTAGGCTTGAAACACCTGGTACTGGTTGCGGCCCGCGGCCTTGGCTCTGTAGAGCGCCTGGTCAGCCGCCGTCAGAATGCTTTCCGCCGGCTGTTCTGGGTCGGGCACCAGCGTGGCGATGCCAAAGCTCAGCGTGATGGTGGGGCGATTGGGGCTGGCCCCGTGGGGCAGGCCCAGGCTTTGCAGGTGATGGCGTACCAGCTGCACTACCTGAATAGCCCCGGCGGTATCGGTATCGGGCAGCACCAGCGCAAATTCTTCACCCCCGTAGCGGGCCGCCAAATCGGCAGGGCGACGAATGCCGTGGCGAATGGCGCTGGCGATAACAACCAGGCAGTGGTCACCGGCCCCGTGGCCGTAGGTATCGTTGTAGGACTTAAAAAAATCGACGTCGGCCAGCACCACGCTGAGGGGTTTGCGCTCTCGGCCCAGCCGCTGCCACTCCTGGTTGAGGTGGTCATCGAGCCCGCGGCGATTGGCCAGCTGGGTGAGGCTATCGACCCTGGCGATGCGATCGAGTTCGCGGTTGGCGGCCTGCAGTTTCCGGTACAGCTCGGCCTGGTGCAGCGCCGTGGTGAGCTGGTCGGCAAAGTGTTGCAGCATGTTGGCCTCAAAGGGCTGCCACTGGCGGTTTTCGCCGCAGGCATGCACCACCAAAATCCCCCACACCGGATGGCGATCGCCCCCCGAGGGATGGGCAATCGGGGCCACCATCGCCGATTTGACCTCGATGTGACTTAAAAAAGCCGCGATCGCGGAGGGCCAGGGGTCGGTGGCAATGTCGTTGTGAATTTGGGGCTGCCCGGATTGCAGCTTGGCCAGGTAGGGGGCGGGCAGCGGTCCGGGCGGAATCATGGCGCTGGTGACGGCGGCGTAGGGGTGGTGATTGGCCTGGTGGGCAATGCGCCGATCGCCGTTGGCCAGAATTTGAAAAATCACCGCGCGATCGGCGTTAAACACCGTTTTGATCCCCGCCACCGTGGCCGACAGAATGGTGCCAAAGTTTAGGGTCTCGCGCATGCGGGCGGTCAGGATGCGCAGCAGCTGCTCCTGCCCCACCCGACGACTGAGGGTGGTCTCGGTGGCCCGCAGATGGGCCTGTAGTTCGCGGCGATCGGTGCAGTCTTCGGCCCAGCCCACCATGTACTGCGGCTGGCCCTGGTCATCTTCGACCACGCGCACCTGGGCCTTGATCCAGCGCACGCTGCCGCTGGGCCGCAGAATGCGATATTCCCGCCGCACCGAGTTGCCCTCGAACTGGCGGCTCAGGGAGGTCTGCACCTGGGGCAAGTCGTCGGGATGAATCTGGTCCAGCCAGAGATTGGGGTCGGCGTAGAGAGCGGCGGCGGGCTGCTCCCAAATCCGCTCAAAGGCGGTATTGACGTATAAAAACTGCCCCGACGCCGCATCGCGGACAAACAGGAGTTGGTCAACGTGCTCGGTAAAGAGCTGAAACAGTTCTTCGGCCTGCGACGCCGCAACTTGCCGCTGCTCAAGCTGCTGCTGAGCCACCAAAAGCCGGTGCTGGAGCTGGCTTTGAAAAGCGGTGTGGCCGATCTGGCGAGCCACGTGCTTGAGCAGGTCGCAGTGGGACGGATGCCACTGGCGGGGGCTTTCGCAGTGGTGCACAATCAGCAGCGCCCACAGGTCGGGGCCAGCAAATACAGGCACCGCTACCTTGGCCTGGACCTGCATTCGGGTGAGCAGGCTGGCGTAGCAGGGTTCGAGGCTGTCGTGCTGCACGTCGGCAACCAGGCCAACGTGGCCCTGGCGGTAGCGATCGCCCCAACCATTTTCAAAGCAGGGATCGTAGATCAGCTCCCCCCGCAGGGCCAGCCAGCCAGCCCCCACCGACTCAGCCGCAATGACGCCATCGTGATTAGCCAAAAACCGATAGACCACCACCCGGTCAGCGTGAAGGATGCGCCGCAGGATATCTACCCCCTGCTGCAAAAAGCTGTCCAGGTCGTGGGTCTGCTCCGCGGCATCCCAGACAGCCGATACCGCCGCCAAAATGGTCTCTTGGCTGAGCGCCGATGGGGGCGGAAGGTGGTGCGTCATTCTTCAGACACAGGAAGGGGTAGGTGGCAAGGGAGGGGCAGTTAGCCTCGGAGTGGATAGGGGCTTAGCGGTGGGGTGCGATCGCACCAGAACGTGGTTAACCCAACCCATTATCCAGCCGTAAACCGTAGTTCAAGCCCTTGTTCTAAATTGTGATGCAGCCCCAGACGGAGATTCTATAGCCACCCATTCAGCGTTCCCCATTCAGCCAAAGCGAAGGATGGTGCTCTGGGGAGAGCACCTTTGGTGCCGTCACACCAGCGATTGCCTCTGCCTCTGACCTGAGCATCATTTTCCACCTGTGAATACTCCCAGAGCTTTAGATTAAAGTACCCTGGCCCGGCCAATTTTGACCTGGAGGTTGAGCAAGCTGAGTTCAAGAGTTTACCTCCAAAATACGGGCAAGAGCCCCAAATAGCTTGAGTAAGGCCACTGATGTCTCAGAAAGGGCTATTTTACTGGCCCATGGTTACTCATGATGTGGGGAACTCTCGGTTAAAGGCGACCCAGCGTTGACCCTGAGCAATCCTACCCCTCCCAGAGCCAATTCTGGGGCATCTGTCGCTGCGCGCAGATCTTGTTTTGATCCCCAAGAGCGGGATGGGGCGTTGGCCTGACGGCACTGTAGCTAGACCTGATCCGTTAAGGTTAATAGCTCTAAACGTCTATCCAAAGGGCGATTCATATTCACCCCAAAGTCGAGTTGAATGGTTTTACCGTTTGTGCAAACGGTGCCATACTCCATGACACGCGACGCGAGCGGAACGTTTGTGAACAGCTGGGAGCGAGAGATCAAGCAACGAGTCAGTCTATCTATCACTCCTACGGCTTGGCGATCGCTTGCCCGGTTGGCCCAATCCCAGGGAACATCCCGATCGGAGGTGATCGAACAGTTCGCCCGTCAGTTAGAGGCGGAGGGTGCTCCCCCCGGCCCTGGAGAGCAGGGGCAGATCGCGCAGCTGCAAGAGCAGATTCGCTTGCTACAGCAGCGGAACCACGCCCTGGAGACGCGGCTGGCCCACACCCCAGACCCCGCTGACCGGGCGACAGAGCCTAAAATCGTCGCGATTTTAGAAAGCATTACCGATGCCTTCGTGGCCTTTGACCGCGACTGGCGCTACACCTACGTCAACCAGGCCGCCACCCAGATTTTGCACAAAACCCCAGAGGAGCTGATCGGCAAACAGGTGTGGAAGGAGGTGTTCCCCTACCTGGTGGATGGGGTGGCCTACAAGGCGATGCACCGGGCGATCGCCGAGCAAATACCGGTGGCCTGGGAAGAATTTGGCGAGCCCCTCTACCGCTGGCTGGAGGCCAGAGCCTACCCCTCAGCGGAGGGGGTGGCGGTATATTTTCGCGATGTGACCGACCGCAAACAGGCCGAGGTCGAGCGCGAGCGGCTGCTCGGCGAGCTGGAGAAGGAACGGGCCCAGTTTGAAGCGGTGCTGCGCCAGATGCCGGCGGGCGTACTGATTGCCGAAGCGGCGACGAACAAACTGGTGCTGGCCAACGAGCAGGCACAACACATCTTGGGCTACAGTTTCGAGCAGTCCTACGAACTGGAGGACTATGTACCCATCGTCCCCCTGCAGGCGTTTCGCCCCAGTGGGGAACTCTATGCGCCCCACGAGTACCCCCTGGCGCGATCGCTGCGGGCGGGAGAAGTCGTGGCCGATGAGGAAATGGAGCTGCGCTACGAAGACGGCAGGCGGATCGTTATCTCGGTCAGCTCGGCCCCAGTTTTGGACCGGCAGGGGCAAATTTTGGCGGCAGCGGTGGTGGTGCAAGACATCACCGAGCGCCAGCACACCGAACGGCTGCTGAGGCAGCAGGCGGAAGATCTGGAAAACCAGCAGAAATGGTTACAGACTGTCCTGGATTTAATGCCAACGCCCGCCGTCTTCATTGAACCTGAGACCGCCAAGATCACGTTTTCTAACCACATTGCCAATCAGTTGGCCGGGGGCGATTTACCCAAGCACAAATCCCTGGAGGAGTACCCCGACGCCTACTACTGCACCGATGGCCAGGGCGATCGCATCCCCACCGACCAGATGCCCGCCGTACTGATTGCCCGAGGGGAGCGCCTGCAGAACTATGAAATAAACTGGCATACCCCCGGCGGCGTGCGGCCCACCCTTTGTTGGGGAGAAATTCTACCCGCCATGCATGGCCATCCAGCGACCGGCATTGGCATGTTCCAGGATGTCACCCGCCTGAAGCAGATCGAGGCCAACCTGCGAGAGGCGGAAGAACGCCTCCAGCTCGCCCTCTCCTCGGCCCAGATGGTGGCCTGGGATGTGGATATCGAAACCCAGCGGGTGGTATGTTCCCCCAATGCCCGAGAGATTTGGGGCATGGAGGTGGGCACCACCGGGGCATTTCGGGCTCTCATCCATCCCGACGATCGCCCCCTGCTCCAGCAGGCAACCGCCGAAGCCGTGGTGGGCGATCAGTTCTTTGCCCAGGAGTATCGGGTGGTCACTGCCAGCGGTGAGGTACGCTGGCTCAAAAGCCAGGGACGGCTTTATCTCAACGGGGCTGGACAGCCCGTGCGCATGGTTGGGGTTTCTATCGACATTAGCGATCGCAAGCAGATCGAAGCCAACCGCGAAGCCCTGCTGGCCGAACTCCAGCGCAAAGAACGGCAGCAGCAGTTTTTGATTGAGCTGAATGACGCCGCCCGCACCCTGCAAGACTCGGAAGAGATTATCTGGCAGGTGGTTAGCGCCACCGGTCAGCACTTCGACGCCTCGCGCTGCGCCTACGGCGAAATCGATGCGGCCCAGGAGCACGCGATCATCGATCGCGACTACTGCGATGGCGTCAGCAGCGTTGTCGGTACTCACCAATTAAAGTCCTTTGGAGCCGATCTACTGGCCGAGCTAAAGCAGGGCAAAACCATCGTGGTCGACGATCTAGAGGGCGACCCTCGCATCCTTAACGCTGGGGCCAGGGCCTTTGCCGCCCTGGCGATCCGCTCGCTGCTCTGCGTCCCCCTGGTCAAGCGGGGGCGGTTTGTGGCTATGTTGGTGCTCCACCAGGCCACCCCCCGGGCCTGGACGGCAGACGATGTCGCCCTGATGGAGCGCATTGCCGAAAAGACCTGGCTGGCTGTGGAGCGATCGCGCGCCGAGGCCGAACTGCGCGAGAGCGAAGCCCGCCTCCAGCTCGCTCTCAATATTGGCCGCATGGGCACCTGGGAATGGGATGTTCAGACCGATAATGTCCGCTGGTCGGCGGGGCACTACACCATCCTGGGCTATCAGCCCGACGAATGTGAACCCAGCAGCCAGATGTGGGGTAGCCGTGTTCATCCCGATGACCTGTCCACCGTCAAGGCAAAAATGCGGCAGGCGATGCAAGAGCGCACCGACTACCACCACGAGTATCGACTGCTGTGGCCCGACGGCTCCCTGCACTGGGTTGAGGACAGGGGGCAGTTTTCCTACGATGTGCAGGGCCACCCCAAGCAATCTATCGGCGCTTTGATCGACATTACCGATCGCAAGCTCGCCGAGCAGGAGCGCGAACAGCTGCTCGAGCGCGAACGCCTGGCCCGCGCCCAGGCCGAAGCTGCCCAACGGCAGTTGGCCACCATCGTTGACACCTCCCCCATTGGCCTGGCGCTGCTGGATGGGGAGCAGCGTTTTGTCGCCATCAACGAAGCCCTGGCGGAGATCAATGGGCTACCGCGCGACCAACATCTGGGTAGGTCTGTAGCCGAGCTGTTTGGTCAAACCGATCCCGACATCGTTGAGGTGATTCGTCAGATCTACGCTACGGGAAAACCCTTTATCTCCCCCAACCTGGCGATCAATGCCCCTGGCCATGGCGATCGCCGCCCCGGCTACTACAACGTCTACTACCTGCCCACGGTGGACGACCACCAGCGGGTGGAACGGCTGCTGGCCTACATAGTTGATGTCACCGAGCGGGTTAAGCTGGAGCGCGCCCAGCAGTATCTGTCGGAGGCGAGCGCTGTGCTGGCATCGTCCCTTGACTACCAGACCACCCTGGAGCAGGTGGCCCGGCTCACCGTACCAGAACTGGCCGACTGGTGTACCGTCCACATGGTGGAAGAGGATGGCACCATCGACCAGATTGCCGTAGCCCACATCGACCCGGCCAAACTGGAGTGGGCCTACCAAATTCGCGATCAGTATCCCCTCGACCCCAATGAGGAGCGCGGTGCCGCCCTCACCCTGCGTACCGGGCAACCCGAGCTGATTCCTGACATTCCCGATGACCTGCTGGTCCATGCCGCTAAAGACCCTGAGCACCTGGAGATTTTGCGGCAGGTGGGCTTTAGTTCCGCCATGACGGTGCCCCTGCGCAGCCAGGACCGGGTGATTGGCGTGATTTCGTTCATCTCGGCCGAGTCGGGCCGCCGCTACAGGGACACCGATTTGCAGCTGGCCGAAGAGTTGGCCCACCGGGCTTCCCTGGCGATTGAAAATGCCCAGCTCTACGGGGCCGCCCAGCGCGATCGCGCCCAGGCAGAGGCCGCCAACCGGATCAAAGACGAGTTCCTGGCGGTGCTGTCCCACGAATTGCGATCGCCGCTGAATCCCATTCTGGGCTGGGCCCGACTCCTGCGCAGCCGCCCCCTGGATGCCGCCAAAACCGACCAGGCCCTGGAAACCATCGAGCGCAACGCCAAACTCCAGACCCAACTAATCGAAGACCTGCTCGACGTCTCCCGCATTTTGCAGGGCAAGCTGACCCTGACGGTGGGCCCGGTGAATCTGGCCAGCACCGTTGAGGCGGCGATCGACACCGTGCGCCTGGCGGCGGAGGCCAAGCGCATTCAGCTCGAAACTCATCTAAATGCGATCGCGGGTCAGGTCCTGGGCGACACCAACCGACTCCAGCAGGTGATTTGGAACCTGCTCTCCAATGCGGTTAAGTTCACCCCGGCGGGGGGACAGGTGACCATCACCCTGGAGCAGGTGGAGACCTCCGCCCAAATCCAGGTCAGCGACACCGGCAAGGGCATCCATCCCGACTTTTTGCCCCACGTATTCGACTACTTCCGGCAGGAAGACGGCACCACCACCCGTCAGTTTGGCGGCCTGGGCCTGGGCCTGGCGATCGTGCGGCAGATCGCCGAACTGCACGGCGGGCTGGTGGCCGCCAACAGCCCCGGCCCCAACCTGGGCGCGACCTTCACCGTGCAGCTGCCCCTCAACCTGGACAAACGGGCTCAGCCCGCCGCCGCCGAGCCCCTAGACAACGCCACCGACCTGGCTGGACTGCGGGTTCTGGTGGTCGATGACGAGGCCGACATGCGGGATCTGGCCACCTTTATTCTCACCCAGGCGGGAGCGGAAGTGGCCACCGCGACCTCTGCCCTCCAGGCCCTCAGCCTGCTGAACCAGTCGGTGCCCGACCTGCTGCTGTGCGACATCGGCATGCCCGACATGGATGGCTACGAGCTGATCCAGCAGATCCGCCATCGGCTGCACGACCAGGGGGGCAATATTCCAGCCATCGCCCTCACCGCCTACGCCGGCGACATCAATCAGCAGCAGGCCCTGGCCGCTGGCTTTCAGCTGCACCTGGCCAAACCTATCGAACCCGACCTGCTAGTGAGCACGATCGCCACCCTGGTACAGCCGCGAACGAAAGAATGTTAGCGGCACCGCTGCACGGCTCTAGGGCTGGGGGATAATAGCTTCGGTTTCTCTGCACCCACCCATGAAGCAATACGTGCGATCGAGCTTCCTTCCCTATCTACGCACCCAGGTGCTCCCCTCCCGGCCCGCCCAGCTGCTGATTCAAACCTGGCTCAAGTGGGATCGCGACAACGTCCCCGGTATGGCGGCGGCGCTGTCCTACTACGCCCTGTTCTCGCTGTTTCCGCTGCTGTTGGTGGTGCTGAGCATTATCGGGGCGCTGGTCGGCCCCAACACCGATGTCTTTGAGGCCATTCAGGACGTGATTGGGCGCTCCCTGCCCCCCGAAGTGCACGAGCTGATTCGAGACACCATCATTTCTCTCAACGAAAACAGCGTTGGGGCAGGGCTGATTGGCTTTGGCCTGCTGATGTTTGCCGCCAGCACCATCTTTGGCATGCTGAAGCGATCGGTCAACAAAATTTGGGAGTCCCCCAGTCGGGTCAGCGAAGCCGGATCGCCTGTGAAGATGGCGACCTTCTTCATTCTCAACAAGCTGTCAGCGTTTTTGCTGGTGCTGGCTACAGCCCTGCTGCTGCTGGCCTCCCTGGTGTCAACCATCGTCATCGGGGTCATTCTGACGCTGATCAGCACGTTTCAGGAGACCTTCGCTTTCCTGAACATTGACGAAGCTTGGCTCTCCCAGGGCCTGCAGGCAAGCTGGTCGTTTTTGGCGCTGGGGTTTGCGATCGCGGGTCTGTTCCGCATTCTGCCCACCATCAAACTATCCTGGCGGGACATTTGGCCCGGGGCCCTGCTTACCACCCTGCTGCTGGCGGGTCTACAGTGGCTGGTCAGCAACAGCGTGATCAGCCTGGGCAGTCGCTTTGTCTCCTACGGCGTAATCGGCAGCGTGATGATTCTTATGCTGTGGATTTTTCTGGCCTGCCAGATTTTCTTTGCGGGCTGCGAGTTTTCCTACGTCTATGCCCACCTGTTTGGCACCCGGCGGCGGCTGGGGCGCTTTGAGCAGGGGTGAGCTTCAGGGGCTCACCCCTACCGAAGGTCTACTCGCCGCAGTAGACGATCAAGTCGATCTCTACATCGCCATAGCCCGCCAGGGCGGTGACCCCCACGGTGGTGCGGCTGGGCTGGGGCGCATTGCCAAAGTAGGACTGGTAGATGGCGTTGACCGTTTCGTAGTGGCGAAAGTCGGTGACAAAAACGCGCGCCATTACTACCCGGTTGAAGCCCGTACCCGCGTGGTTGAGCACCAGGGCCAGGTTGTTCATCACCTGGCGGGTCTGGTCTTCAATCGGGCCCTTGATCACCTCGCCAGTAGTCGGGTCCTCCGCCAGCTGCCCGGTCACAAACAAAAAATCCCCTGCCCTGACCGCGTGGGAGTAGGGAGCTACCGGAGGCAGCACGTTATTGGGCAGGGTCATAAACTCCAGCATGGCTTCACTTCTCGAAACAACCGGCCTCTAGTTTCCCTTTAAAGGGCTTAACTTTCGTTGACTAGAGCAGAATATCTGGGGCGAGGTCACCGAGGCCCACGGTGTAAATGCGGCTGCGATCGCCCTCATTGGTACTCCACAGATATTCGGTCGGACCTCGCTGCACCACGGTCGCTGGTCGCGGCAGCCCGGCCATGCGGTTGATCACCCGGCCCTCGTCGTTGAGCAGCGAAAATTCGCCCATTTGGCTGAGCAGGCCGTAGCCGACCGCCGTTTCAAACAGCCAGTGGGGTTCAATATCAACCCGGTAGCGCAAGATTCTAAACGGCATCAGGTCAACGACCAGCACCGCGTTCGGACAGTTGTCCTCCAGGGCCAGGTAGCGGTAGGGATGGCTGGTGACCACCAGGTTATACAGCGGCACCGAGGCAGCCATGGAGCCCAGATAGGTGCCCCGACGGGTAATGCCATAGAACAGGGTTCGACTGCCCCGACGCAGAACCAGGGCAATATGGCCGTTGTCCAGGGCGATTAGCGTCACCAGCTGGTCCTCCGGTTGGGTGGGCAAGGTGACCGTCCTGGGCGCTGAGATTTTGACCCCCTGCTGCGGCATGGTGAGCTGGCGCACCGAAACGTTCATCCCTGCCGGGGTTTGCCCGACGGTGGCAAACCATCGACCGCTGGGGGCCACCGCCACCCCATCCGACTGAATGCTGTGGGCAATACAGCCCAGTCCGTGGGTCATCGACAGCAGGTGCAGTGACTCCGTCGTCACCAAAACCCCGCCCTGGGGCGTGGGCAAGAACGCTTTTACCGGCGCGGCCAGGTTAAATCCCTGGCTGACTTCGGGGGCCGACATGCCTGTTCGAGCCCAGTGGTAAAACCAGACCTGCTGCTGGCTACAGGTCACCACCAGGTGTCCCTGGTGAGCCAGGGGTACCAGCCCCATCACCGCGGTGGGGTGGGGCAGCGGCACAGAGGGTAGGTCGGGGGCCAGGTCGAGGTTGGGGATAGTTTTGGGGCAGGCGGGCTGGTGCAGCAGGCCCTGGCTTTGATAGGTGTCGTACACTGCCATCAGGTCGGCGCGGAGGTCGCGGGCGGTGGTGTAGCGCCTGGGAAGCAGCTTTTCCAGCGTCTTGCGCAGCACCGGGACCAGCGGCTTGGGCACCTGGGCCGGGACTACCGGCGGGCGGTTCAGGTGGGCCACCATGAGTTCCATGGGAGTGCCCGAAAACGGGCGCTGCCCCAGCAGCAGCTCGTACAAAATAATGCCCACCGCGTAGAGGTCGGCGGCGGGGGGGTGCTGGTTGTAAAACCGCTCCGGGGCCATGTAGGCGGGCGAGCCCGTTTGGCCCATGTCGGTCTGGGTGGCCTCCTGACTGAGACGGGCAATGCCCAGGTCAGATACCCGGGCGACCCAACCGCCGGGAGTCAGCTCCATGAGAATATTTTCTGGCTTGATGTCGCAGTGGACGATGCCCTGGCGATGGGCGCACTCCAGGGCGGCCAGAATATCGAGGGTAAACCCCAGTACCTCCTGCAGGGTGAGTACGGTATCGCTTTCTAACAGCGATCGCAGGGTCCCCCCCTCGCAGTAGTCGAGGATTAGCTGCCGTCCACTGGCGGAATGCTCCAGCGCGTGGCAAGTGACAATGCTGGGATGCTCCAGGCTGATCAAAAACCGCAGCTCCCGCAAAAATTTGTGGGTCGGAAAGCGGTCTTTGTGCAGGTCTTTGATGGCTACCAGGTCGCCGGTGGTGCGGTGGATGGCGCAGTAGACGCGACCAAACTGACCGTGGCCAACCAGCCCCAGGATTCGGTATTGCGATCGCCGGATTTGGCGGGTGGGGGCCACGGTATGCCTACCCCTGCTGCATGAGGGTTTGCATAATCGCCTGGTGAGCCTGACCGTTGGCAACCATCCCCTCCACCGAGCTCAGGCGCTTGTCGAGGCCCAAAATAAAGCGATTGCAGTCATCGCCCTTGGCGGTGCAGCTGGTTTGGACACAGCGCAGTTCGCGCCCAGTCAGCTGGGTAAAGAAAATTTCTAGAATGCCGCGCTCCAGATCGCCCGAGGGTTTTTGGCTCTGGGGGGCTGCAGCGGTAAAGGGGGAATGCCAGATTTCAACGCCTAGAAAGCCGCGATCGCGGTAGGTGACATCCAGGTGAATTTGGCCCCAGCCGTGGGTTTTCCAACACTGCTGTAGGGACTGCAGAAATTCGGCCATCGACAGGCTGGCCATGGGTTGTTTGTAGTAGTCCGCCAGCTCCTCACAGAAGCGGGCATAGAAGTTTTTGCCCCACCAGCGGCCACAGTTGTAGAGCACCAGGCGGGAGGCCTGGCCCGTCTCCTTTTCCAGGCCAGAGTAGATGGCCTGCAGCAGCGGGTCAGGAATAGCCAGCAGGCGATCGCCGCGTCGGTTTTCCAGCAAGCCCAGTTCGGTCGAGCCCCGCACGTAGAGATCCTGGGCAAAATAGTTGCCGGGCAGCCGGCCATCGGTGAGTAAATCGGCAACAGAAACCATAGGTAACGTCCTTACAGGAGAGTAATGGTGGTCAGAACCGCCGGAGCGGAACGGGGGCAACCCCCAAGCGCTAAACCACAGCCCCTAGAGCAGTCCGGCCAGTGTGACGGTTTCGCGGGTGTTGAGCATCAGGCTCTGGGCCTTTTCCAGGTTGGGCTTGAGCAGGTTGAGCTGAGCCGGTGAAAAAATCTTGCCCAACTGCTGAAACAGGAGCTGAAACAGCTGCTGGTCCACGGCCTGGGTTTCGTAGGCCTTCACCATCTCTGGCAGCCAACCCTGGAGCCGCTCCTCCACAAATCCTTCGTCGTCGAGCAGCATGGCCATAGCGGCGTAGCGCAGCACCATCAGCCCGTTGCGCACGCTGCGCTCGACCAGCGGCTCGGGGTGTCCCGCCTGCTGCTGGAGGGCGTCGGCAATGGGCTGCATGATGGCAATCTCCTGGTCGCGCAGGGTGCGATAGACCGCCATCCGATCTGGAATCGAGCTCACGTACTGACTCAGAGTGCTGAGGTCGTTGGCATCGAGGTATTGCTTTTCGGGCGAGTTAAACAGGGTGTCGAGCTTAAAGGTCATGGCAAAATCCTCTGGGTTTGCGAGGCAAGCGGTAGGGTTGAGCAGGGACTATAACGCCCAGGGAAACGTCCAGGGACCAGTCCCGGCCGAGGCGGGAACTACCCAAACAGGTCGGAGAACCCGTCCAGCGTCAGGTCGAGGTCAGCGTCTGCAGACGCGGCGGGAACGGCCTCCAGGGGGGCAATGGGAACCCCAATGTTGGGCTGACCGTCCCAGGCAATGCTGGCGAAGAAATCAGTGACGGTCATGGTCATGGCCGACTCTGACGAGCTGGGGCTCCCCAATCCTGGGGCTGCAAAGACCGCTCGTCCATCCCAGGCAACGGCCTGGAAGAAGGTCTGTACGGTTTCTTTTAGCCAGGGTTGAGACGCCTGGGCGTTGGTCATGGCATCGAGGGGAGATGGGCTCATTGGCCACCTTCCCCAGCCCGCAGCCGCTTCTCAATGTCGCGGGCGTTGGCCCCTTCGTTCATCCAAAAGGCGGCGGCATCGATGCGTTCGCGCCCCCCCAGCAGAAACTTGCAGTAGGTCTCACCCATGGAGTAGCACTGAATTTCAATACAGCTCAGCTGCTTGCGGACCATTTCGGTAAAGAACCCGGCAAACAGCCCGGCGTACAGGTGGCAGACGGGTTTGCCCACGTCGCCCAGGGTGCGGGCCACGGCGGAGTCAAACAGGTTGATAAACATGAACCCCTGCTTGCGATCGCTCATATCGACTTCCCAACGGCCCCAGCCTTGGGAGATGTAGGGCCACCACCAGGTTTCGAGCAAAAACATCAGGTTGGCGCGGCGGGGGCTCATGGAAAACTCGCGCTCAAACCAGGTTTCAAACTGCAGCGAGTCGATTTTGCCCCACTCCAGCCCGACGGTGTACATAATTGCTGAAGAGGCATCGCCGACTTCCTCCTGCAGCCCTTCAAGCAGGCCAATGATAAAGTCTTCGCTGGTGAGCACATTGCGGGTGTCGTTCCAGTCGGTAATGGTGCCGTATTCACCATTGAATTGAAAGAAATCTCGCAGGGCATAGTGGTTATGCTTTTTGGGAAATTTCTGGTGTAGACGGTGGGCGGTTTCTGTGGTCATAACCATGGTGTAACAGGCCTTGTAAGACTGTTTTCGGTGATAGATGTAATGTGCCCAGCCCCGCACAAAATTAACAGCTCAACCCTGGGATCGTCGTCAGGACTTACCCTACACCGCTGGCCCAAACCACAGGAAACCGCAGGTTTGGGGCCACCTGTCCCAGCGCTCGAACGATACAAAACGTAGTAAATATGGCAACAAAAACC
Source organism: Leptolyngbya sp. KIOST-1 (assembly GCF_000763385.1). NCBI lineage: Bacteria > Bacillati > Cyanobacteriota > Cyanophyceae > Leptolyngbyales > Leptolyngbyaceae > Leptolyngbya > Leptolyngbya sp. KIOST-1. Next base: position 1,213,807 of record NZ_JQFA01000004.1, on the reverse strand, counting down.
GCCCGGGAAACTCTTCTGAATCCCCCAAGCGGTACTTAACTATGACCAATTTAGACCTTTCCGCCAGGGGTTCCCTGGAGGCTAACTTCAGGCTTAAAAAGCCATTTTTAGGCCGACTGTACAGCCATAGCCTACTGCCCCAGGGTAATCCGGCTCAGCTCCAGAATGGGCAAAAACAGCTTGAGTTCTTCGGCGTTGAGAAACTGGGGCATAACCGCCTGCATGGCGGCGTAGGTGAGTTCGCAGCTCTCCTGGGCTCCGAAGGCTCGCATGATGGTCTGGAACCAGCTCAGCAGGTTGTCTTTGAAGCGATCGGGGTCATCCAGTAGCAGCGCCATGGCGCTATAGCGCAGCACCCGCACCGTGTCTCGCTGCCATTTGGCGGTTAAATCCTGATCGCCAATTTGAAACACGTTGGGCTTTTGGGCTTTGAGTCGGGCCATCACCTGGGCGATGATCTGCTGCTCGGCAGCCTGAATTTTTTGGTAGGCCCGCAGCCGAATGCCGACCGTAGACAGGTAGGTCTGAAAAAATAGCAGCTCCTGGTCGGAGGCGTAGCGGCCGTCGGTGGCCTGCACTAGGGCCTCGATATTGGTCAGCATGGCGAAAAGAACTCCCGTGAAAAGCAGTGACAGATTTAGTGTGCCCAAGTGTTGCGAAATATGAACAAAATTTCTGCCAGAAAATATTTATCGCCATTTATCGACTGACCGGGACCATCGCTCTGCTGGCTGCGGTGCCGCTGAGCGCCCCTGGGTACGGCCGCGATCGCCCTGCCGACAATACTCTGGAAGTAAATGGATCCGCCTGGCGGGTTTGCAATAAAACTTAAACCCTCCAGGGCCGTGAGATTGGGGCTGTCGTAGTAATCTGGTGGCATGGAATAACCCCCTATCCAAGCTTGGTCATGGGCTTTCTGCGATTAGCCCTGGCTGCGGCTTGGCCTGGGCAATCTGCCATTAATATTGATTTTTCAAGAGGGCATTGTTCATGGTTCAACGTGGTTCTAAAGTCCGCATTTTGCGTAAAGAGTCGTACTGGTATCGGGAAGTCGGCACCGTTGCCACCATCGACCAGAGCGGCATTAAGTACCCCGCCGTCGTGCGCTTTGATCAGGTCAATTACGCCGGTATCAACACCAACAACTTCGCGCTGTCTGAGCTTCAAGAAGTTGAAGCTCCCAAGGCCGCTAAGAAGGCTTAGGAAGCCCTCCCGTTGGCTCTCCCTCGGAGAGCTGAGTTCCTTCACCCAGGATTCAGCTTCCAGGGGTATTGGCCCTGTGCTCCGGTTCCCGTTCCCTCGATAGGGATACATTGAACAGGGTAATATTGCGGTTTAAGGCCTGTGCTTCGGCGCAGGCCTTTGCTGTTGGGGGCGATCGCTGCCCGTTTTCCGGTGCCAGAGTCTGCCCCTGCCATGGCAGTCGTGCGCCTCCCCTGGGGCTGGACGTTGCTATAGTACAAAGACACACTATCGTGAGGCCAGGGCCCAGGGTTTAGGCGGTGCCAGAACTACCAGAAGTTGAAACTGTGCGACGGGGGCTGGCCCGAGTAACGCCAGGGCACCGGCTGGAGGGCGGGCAGGTGCTGCTGGATCGAGCGATCGCCCATCCTGCCCAGGTCGCCACATTTCTATCCGGCATTACGGGCTCAACCCTGAGCGACTGGCACCGGCGGGGCAAGTATCTGCTGGGGCAGCTGACCCGTCCCGACGGCGGTGCTGGAGGCTATCTGGGGGTCCACCTGCGCATGACGGGTCAACTACTGTGGCTCGACCCCGAAACGCCAGTGCAGGCCCACTGCCGGGTGCGCCTGTGGCTGAGCGACAACCGTGAACTCCGCTACGTCGATCAGCGCACCTTTGGCCGCCTCTGGTGGGTACCCCCCGACACCGCCCCGGACACTATCATGACGGGGCTGCGGCTCCTGGGTCCAGAACCTTTTGATGACCAGTTCTCCGTCGCCTACCTGCGCCAGCGGCTGGCCCGCAGCCGCCGCCCGATCAAAAATGCGCTCCTAGACCAGGCCCTGGTGGCGGGCCTGGGCAATATCTACGCCGATGAGGCGCTGTTTTTAAGTGGTCTGCGCCCGCTCACCCCCAGCGATCGGATTGGTCCCCAGCGCCTGGAACGGCTCCACAGCGCCATCCTCAAGGTGTTAACTACCAGTATTGAATCGGGGGGCACCACCTTTAGCGACTACCGCGACATCTACGGCATCAACGGCAACTACGGTGGCGTAGCCTGGGTATACGACCGCGACGGACAACCCTGTCGAGTCTGTGAAACGCCTATTCGTCGCCTCAAGCTGGCGGGGCGATCGGCCCACTACTGCCCCCAGTGTCAGCGGTAGGGGTCAGCGGTAGGGACCAGGTGTGACGATAGGGAAAGGGGTTGTCGCCAGGCCCTAAGCGAACAATTTCGTGTACAGTAAGGCTGAGGTTGATAGCAAGTGGCACGTTGAAGTTATGGCAGCAGCGTTGAAACGGGGCGATATGGTGCGCGCCGTGCGTGAAAAACTGGAAAACAGTCTGGAAGCTACCGCCAGTGATACCCGGTTTCCCCCCTACCTGTTTGAAACCAAGGGCGAAATTGTAGACACTAGCGACGACTATGCTCTGGTCAAGTTTGGGCAAATGCCAACCCCAAACATCTGGCTGCGCCTCGATCAGCTGGAAAAGTTTTAGCTATAAAAGTTTTAGCTATAGCTGTAGCCTAGAAACTTAGGTTTGACAGAGCACCAGGGAGTTATCTTCACAAACGTTAGGCCTCGCCACTTTTGATGAGTGATGAGGCCTCCTATGCATAGCGGTTGTATGACGCTGTACCCGTTGCACAGCACGGGTTGGTCAGCCGTCTACAGTTCAGGATCGACTGGCAAACCGCCGGCCTCAAGGGGACTAACAACATCGGTAACAATCCCCGAGGAGGTCTCAGGGATTGGAAAGGCCGGTTTGTCAAGGGCAATTTGCAGGGTCTCGGGTTGGGCCACACTGGTCAGGCGCCAAGCAGGATTGCCCATTCCCGACCCCGAGAGGAGATTGATCACGCCAATGGCCGCCACCCCAGCACTGGCCATAGTGGCTAGCCTGAGGCGACGGTTGAAGCTGTGAAATACGCCCACTAAAGTTGCTTCTGCGTCGCAGCTAGGGGCAATGCTTTGACTGCGCATTCCCTGGCGCAGCGCCAGCAACCGGTTGTAAAGGCTGCGGACCCCATCGTCGTTTTGAATCCAGCAGAGTACCTGCTGGCGTTCTTCGGGGGTAACCTCGCCATCGAGGTAAGCGCTGAGCAATTCGAAGCGATCGCGCTTAGTGGCATCTAAGTCATGACAGCAAGGCGCAGGTGAATTCGATGATTCATCTGGGCTACCCCCCCGAGGGGAGGAGGCCTGAACCGCATTAGGCGTGTAGGGAGAGGTAGTCATACCAAAAACAACACCTGAAATAAGCTACTAAACCGACGATCCAAGCAGTCTATAAAATCCAGTTGGATAGGAACCCAGGCATGGATTTTTGCCGCCGGTACTGATCATAATGCCAACACCTCAAAATCGGTAACCTCTGGGGGGCATTTCTAATCGATAAAACATAATTCCTTAGATAGAAGCCGGAGGGAAAGGTTTAAGAGGTTACAAAGTTCTCTACGCTTGCGCCGCCGGGATATTGTTGGTTCGCAAATGGTAGACAGGAATTGGCAGAGCACCCTACCGACGGACCTTTGATAAATTGAGGTTAGTAGCCCAGGTAGGGCTGCAAATCAGCCTGGAGACGTTGCCGGGCTCGAGCAATCCGAGACTTTACAGTACCCAAAGACACGCCGGTCATATCGGCAATCTCTTCGTAGGAAAGGCCCTGGATCTCCCGCAGCACAATGGTCGTGCGAAATACCTCGGGCAGATCGGCAATGGCGCGGTGCAGCTGGTCGTAAAATTCCCGCGTCATCATGGTGTCCACAGGTCCGGGAGCACTGGCGGGAACATCCCAGTCAATGCTGCCATCTTCCAACGCCAGCGGGGCGTCGAGGGAGAGGGTAGCTCGGTTGCGCTTCCGGCGACGCAGTTCGTCGTAAAACAAGTTGGTGGTGATGCGGCCCAGCCAGCCTTTGAACTTAGCCGGGTCGTTTAATCGACGCATGTTGCGGTACACCCGAATCCAGACCTCCTGGGCCAGGTCAGCCCGGTCTGTCCAATCGGGGGCCAGGTGGTAGAGCAGCTTATCTACATGACTTTGGTGGCGGCGCAGAAGTTCGGCGAACATGGTTCGCTCGGGCCGCAGCCGCTGCTGGCAAAGGGCTACCAGTTCTGTGCTGGTCAACTGTTCAGGCTTGACAGCAGACTTAGGGGCACTAAGGGAAACAGGCCAGGTCGAGAACATGGATTGACTCATTAGCGTTTAGTAGTAGGCCGACATGATATGGCCACCGGTAAGCCGTTCAGGCTATGGGACAGTGGCGCTGTGGCTCCAAAGATTAAGCGTGATTAATGTGAAACATTGTGACGAAGGGAGGCGATTTCAAAGGTCGGCGGTGTGCCTGTGAATTGTCTGTCACACCCTCGACAGGCATGGGGTAGTTTAGTCAGCAGGCAAGCACGCCCCCCGACAGAGGCCAGCGGAGTGATATAACAGATTAGAAGTACTGCCCTGGTAGCAGTCATCCCCCCCTGGAGAGGTGGCAGAGTGGTCGAATGCGTCCGACTTGAAATCGGATGTCCCAAAAGGACCGTGGGTTCGAATCCCACCCTCTCCGTACTGGCTGAACATCTGTTTCAGGCCCTGGATTTCAGAATTACTGGTGCTGGGGTTCAGACCCCGGACTCGAAGCCTGCGATCGCGCCCCGAAGCTGTTTCAATCCTGCATGACGATGCCCGATGACTTTGCCCCTTTTTTGATTGGTGTTGGGGTGCTAGCCCTCTACCTGGTCTGGTCGGCGGCAACCGAAATGGGAACACGCTGGCCCTGGCGCAAGTGAGCCCGGCCAGTTCCGCCCCCGAATGCCCCCCCGATGTCCTTGAAGACCAGATGCGCTGTGGACCTAGCTCTGCCGAAAGGCAGAGGCTAAGGACGTTACAGTATGCGTCAAAAATGGGCAATTGTAGCACAGACAACAGATTGAACGGGGTAGATGTCGTGGACTGGGGGCTGAGACTATTGGCCTTGTGGGTCTATATCGGCCAACCATCTATCCATTCACAAGGAGTGCTACTGTGACCCAGCCGACTGAACAACTGCCCCAGTCGCCCCCTACGGCGGGGCCAGGCAACAAAATTGCGGAGTTTTTTGATTTTGCCGCCCATCGCACCAGCTTTCGCACCGAGGCGCTGGCCGGGCTGACCACGTTTGTGACCATGGCCTACATCCTGATTGTGAATCCGGCCATTTTGTCCAATGCGGTCTTTCTGAACGAGTCGGGAGATTTGTTTGGCGAACTGGTGGTGGCCACGGGCCTTTCTGCCGCCCTGGCCACGCTGATTATGGCGCTCTACGCCAAGCTGCCCTTTGCCCTGGCACCGGGCATGGGCATCAACGCCTACTTTGCCTTTACCGTGGTGCTCGGTCTGGGGATCGACTGGCGGGTGGCCCTGGCGGCGGTGTTCATTGAGGGAATTATCTTCATCCTCATGACCATCACCAACCTGCGCAGCAAGATCGTAGCGGCGATTCCCGATGCGGTGAAACACGCCACCACCGCCGGAATTGGGCTGTTTATTGCCTACATCGCCCTCAAGGGGGCGGGCATTATTGTGCCCTCAGAGGCGACCTTTACCACCCTGGGCAACCTGCGAGCGCCCGAGCCCGCTATGGCCCTGCTGGGCCTGGCCATTACCGGGGCACTCTTTGCCCGTCGGGTGACCGGGGCGCTGCTGTGGGGCATTCTGGGCACCGCCATTCTCTCCTGGGTATTGGGCGTGTCCCCTTGGCCCAGCGGGTTGATGGCGGTACCCCAGGCCCCCACCGACCTGTTTGGTCAGGCCTTTGTGGGGCTGGGCGAACTCTTCCGCATCAACTTCTGGGAGATGGTGAGCATTATCTTCGTCTTCCTGTTTGTGGATCTGTTTGACACCATCGGCACGCTGACCGGCCTGGGGTCCAAGGCGGGCTATATCCGGGAGGACGGCTCATTCCCGCGGGTGGAAAAGGCCTTTATGGCCGATGCCGTGGGTACCACCGCAGGGGCCGTGCTGGGGACCTCCACCGTGACCACCTACATCGAGTCGGCCTCGGGCATTGCCGAGGGCGGGCGTACCGGGTTTACGGCCCTGGTGGCGGCGGCGCTGTTTTTCGCATCGGTGCTGTTTATTCCGCTGCTCCAGGGCATTCCCGCCTTTGCCACCGCTCCGGCACTGGTCATCGTTGGGGTGCTGATGATGTCGGGGGCCAAGAACATTGACTGGGATGAACCCGCCGATGCGATCGCGGCCTTTCTCACCATCCTGATGATGCCGCTGGCGTTCTCGATCGCCGAGGGTCTGGCCATGGGCCTGATTGCCTTTCCGCTAATCAAAGCCTTCCAGGGCAAAACCAACCAAACCACCGTCGGCATGTGGATTTTGGCGGCGATCTTCCTGCTGCGCTACATCTTCGTGGCGGGGGGCTAGGGGCTGTCATCAATTAGCGGCCCAACGAACCATCCTCCCTGACCTAATCAGGAACCACAACAAAACCCAGGGTAATTATGAATGGCCATTCTGCTTGGCTTAATTCAAAGGAGCCCCGGGTTTTGTCGTGGCATGTCGGGCCGTGAGGAAGGGCGCTACTTGAGGGTGTCGAAGGTGTCGCCGAGGGCGGAGGTGAGGGTTTGTCGGGTGTGGGCGTGGGCCTGCTGCTCGGCCTGGAGGCGATCGGTCAATTCCTGGCAGCGCTGCACCAGGCCATCGAGCTGTTGCTGTAGCCCCTGGAGCGAGTCGGCGGCGGCGAGGTTGCGATCGAGGCTGCGGTTGGGGTCGTTGGCGATCTGGGCCTGGAGCACTTCGAGCTGGGTCTCAAATTCAGCCTGGTCTTCGCGGCGCTGGCGGGCTTCGGTCTCGTAGAGACGGCGCCAGTTGGCGGCGCTGTTGTAGGCCTGGTCGCGCTCCTTTTGGGTGTCGGCCAGCTGCCGCTGGAGGGTGCGCACCTCCGTAATCCACTGGGTCAAGTCTTGGGACATGGCGGGTAACCAAAACAACAGGCAGCCCTGGGGCTAGTACAGCAGCCGGGTGAGAATGCCCGGTGCTGGCAGCACAATCATAACCAACAGTGTCAAGGCCAGCAGCCCCAAAAAGTCGCGGCGGTCGTCGAGTTCGCTGACGTCGTTGAGGGCGGGCTGGTCGGCGGCTGGAATAAAGAACAGCAGAATCGCCCAGATCATCAGCTCGGGGTGCACCAGGGCCAGGCCAAACACTAGCAGACGGGCCACCTGACCCACCACGCTGCCCACCCGCTGGCCGTACATGGCGTGGACAATGTGCCCGCCGTCGAGCTGGCCCACGGGCATCAGGTTGAGGGCGGTAACGACCAGGCCCAGACAGCCCGCGATCGCGATCGGGTGCAGATGAATCGCCTGATCGGCGGCCACCTCAGCCCCCAGTACCAGCTTGGAGAGCAGCGTCAGCATCAGCGACGCCTTGGGGTCGAGGGCCTCAAAGTTCAGCAGGCTGGAGCCGTCCTCGGGCATGGGCACCACCGTAGACTGGCTCAGCCCCCACAGCAAAAGGGGCACCGCCACCACCAGCCCCGAGAGCGGCCCGGCGATGCCGACATCAAACAGGGCGCGGCGATTGGGCACCGGTGACTTCATTTGAATAAAGGCCCCCAGGGTGCCCAGGAAAAACGGCACCGGAATAAAGTAGGGCAGCGTTACCTGCATGCGGTAGCGACGGGCGGCCAGGTAGTGGCCCATCTCGTGGCAGCCCAAAATAACCAACAGGCCCAGGGCGTAGGGCAGCCCCTGCAAAATCAGCGCGGGCGTGGCCTGGAGCTGATCTTCGGTGATCCCGGCCAGGTAGGTGCCCACGGCGGTGGTAGTAAAGAGCGTCACCAGCAGCAGCCCCAGGGCCAGCCCAGGACGGGTCAGGGTTTGGGGGCGATCGCCCTTCTCGGCCTGGGGGTTGGGCACCAGGGCAAACACCGGCTTGCCTTGCAGCCCCTCCTGAAACAGCACCAAAAAGCGATCGCCAAAGTGGCGGCGAATGTTGTCCCGCACCGTGTCGTAGGCCACGGTAGGAGACGCTCGCAGATGCCCCCGGCAGATCATCGCCTGGGGACGGTACTCAATGTTTTGCAGGTAGTACACCGACCACGGAAAGCAGCCCTGGAGCATCGCCTCTTCGTCTTTGTCGATGGGGCGCAGGGTGGGCTTGGGCGGGGGCGCGATCGCCCGCTTCACCTCGGTCGCCTCGGCTTCGGACTTAGCCTTCTCAGGTACCGAAATTCGCCCCTTTTGAATCAGCGCCCAGTACAGAATGGGGCAGGCAATAAACAGTCCCAGCAGTAGAGCTGTAGGGGCAGGTTCTTCACTGCCGTTGGCGATTACCCAGCCGGTGAGAATAAAGGCCGGCAGCATCATCACCAGCCACAGCAGCCACACGGGGGTACGGGTGATGCGGCTAACGCGGCGCTGAAGCAGCACATAGGTTACCAGACCGAGAATCAAAAGCCAGAAGAACACCATTGAGTAGCCAGTGGAGTGCAACGATTAGCCAGGGCAGTTTAAGGGTATGACACCAGGGTGCAACAAGCCTGGTGGACCAGGCCTACCCCCATCATTCCAGGGGCGGTTGCCCAGACAGCCGGGGCGGGGTTCAGTTAGTATAGGCGTTTCAAAGGTGTTTCTCACCCCTTCTCCTGCACCCATGACAGCAGCTTTAACCCCGGTTCCATCGCCTAGCCCCAAGGCTCCGCGCCTGGTGTTCGACACTGTATATGCCTTTCCTCCCAACCGCGATACCCAGGGAGCCACCGCCTACTTTATTGTAGACAACACCCCTGAGGGCCAACCGGCCAATCTCCTGGTCGATGCCCCGGCCTGGGACGAGGGCCATCGCCAGTGGTTGACCGCTCGCGGCGGTGTGCAGCGACTTTTCATCACCCATAGGGGCGGCCTTGGGCGAACCGCAGCAATTCACAAAGCGTTGAACTGTGAGGTAGTGATTCAAGAACAGGAGGCCTACCTGCTGCCCGATACGCCCACCACCACCTTTCACCACAGCTTCAGGTTCACCCCCCAGCTAGAAGCGCTCTGGACGCCGGGTCACTCCCCAGGTTCCGCCTGCCTCTACTACAGCGCCCACGGCGGCGTGCTGTTTACCGGGCGGCACCTGCTGCCCAACCGAGCGGGCGAGCCAGAGCCCCTGCGCCTGGCCAAGACCTTTCACTGGCCCCGTCAGCTCCAGCAGGTTGAGGAGCTAAAAACTCGCTACTCTGCGGAGTCCCTGGCTCACCTGTGCCCCGGGGCCAGCACCGGGTTTCTGCGCGGCCAGCGCACCATCGATCGCGCCTACGAACGGCTCCAGCAGATCAATATTGAGGCGTTTCGGGGCGTACAACCGCTGCTCTAGCCAGTCTTTTGGCTATGGCTTTCTCTTCCTTTTATGTTGTATAGCCATCGCTTCAGGGGAATCGGTCATGACCTAGGGATTCTGGGTTTGGCTGTACAAGCTCAGCGGAAAAGGGCCGTAGGTGCCCGATACCGCCGCTACCTCAGGATCCGAGGTGTGGAAGGTGATCAGCACCCCCCGCGATGGGCCGCTATAGTCATCCAGGTACCAGGCTCCCTTGAGGGTGTTGAACTTGAGATAGACCGCACCGTCTCGGTGGGGCAGCTCAAGGCTGACTTCTACCCCGAGGGCGGCTAAGAAACTTTCCAGCGCCTGTTTGCCCTCCCCCAGAGAATCGGCGCAAATGCCCAGGGTCTGGTAGTCAGACCACTCATTGAAGTGGCCCAGGTCGGCCTGCACCTGGGTCGCTTCGCTGTCGCTGAGGGCAGGCGAGGTGGTAAGGCAGCTAAACTGATTCAGCCGCTGGCGAATGGCGGCGATATCGGCGGCGGCGGGAAAGGCAGGGGAGGTGGTCATCGTTAACTCCTGGTAGTCGGTGGCAGCGGGTGAATTGTGTCCAGCCGTTGGGCTTACTAGAGGGGGGCCTCTGGCCCAGCTATCAGAGGTGCCACCATGACTTACCATGTGCGTGTGCTAGACCTTCCGTCTAGCGATCGCCCCCGGGAACGGCTGCTGTCCTACGGGGCAAAAAGCCTCTCAACCGCAGAACTACTGGCCATTTTGCTGGGTACAGGTCAGGGACCGGGCAAGCTGTCGGCGGTGGGGTTGGGCCAGCTGATTTTGCAGGAAATGGGGCAAAATCAGCGCGATCCGCTCACCTCCCTGCGGGATGTGTCGGCCCACGACCTGACCACCATTGACGGCGTTGGCCCCGCCAAGGCCACCACCATCTTAGCCGCCATTGAACTCGGTAAACGGGTGCTGCAGGCGATTCCACCGGAGCAAACCGTGGTGGACGATCCGGCGATCGCCGCCGCCGCCCTCAGCCACGACCTGATGTGGCAGGCCCAGGAACGCTTTGCCGTGGTGCTGCTCGACGTCCGCCACCGCCTGATGGGTACCCGGGTGATCACCATTGGCACCGCCACCGAAACCCTGGCCCATCCGCGCGAAATCTTTAAAACCGTGATTCGCCACGGGGCGGTGCGCTGCATCGTCGCCCACAACCACCCCTCCGGCAACCTTGAGCCGTCTCCCGATGACCTGGCCCTCACCCGGCAGCTCCTGCAGGGGGCACAAATTCTGGCGGTGCCGGTGCTGGACCATTTGATCATCGGCAACGGCGACTTCCGCAGCCTGCGCCAGACCACCCAGCTCTGGCAAGAAACACCCCAGGGCGTTTAGTCGGATTGATAGCGGCAGGATTTCGGATTAGTCGGAGTTGGGCAAAAAAAAGAGAATGCGATCTGGGAAAGGCCCCAGGGCGATCGCACTCTCTTTGGAGACACCCTTGATTCAAGGTCTGAGCGATTACGCTAGAACACCTCTGCGATAGGAGCCTCCAGGGCGGGGGCCACAGTCACCAGGTCAAAGCTGTCGTTGATGTCGCCCAGGGGTGTGGTCAACGACGCAGAGGCAATGCCGCCGCTGAAGTCGATCACACCGTCGATGCCGGCAAAGAAGTCGGCCCCCTGGGTGGTAAAGGCCACCACGTCGAAGCTGGTTTCAAACAGGCCGAAGGAGCTGGTGATGCTGGCGTCGAGAATGCCGTCGGCAAGGATGCCCGTACCATCTAGATCCCGGACAAAGTCAGCGACGTACTGGCTGGCCAGGGGGCCAAACTCGATGTCGCTGGCGATCGGCAGGCTGAGACCCGCGCCAATGGGCAGGGTGGCCGCCAGGTTGGCCAATCCGTCGGTCAGGGTCAGCGACCCGCTCAGAGCTGAGATGGGCACGGCTAGATCGCCAAACGGCCCCAGGTCAGCAACAATGTTGCCGCTGTTGAAATCAACTGCGCCGTTGATGTCCCCCAGCAGCGGCACCGGAGCCGTAAAGGGGAAAATGGCATCCGCAGCAAAGCCGATGTTGGCGACCAGTTGGCCCAAGGGAGTGGTCAGGTCGAGGTTGAGGTCGCCCCCGCCCACATCGATGGTGCCGCTAATCGGTCCCAGGGCCGTGGCCAGATCCAGGGCAAAGGCACCGTTGGTCAGGGGTATGGTGGCATCGATAGCGTTGATGGCCTCCAGCACCAGGGAGCCGGTTAGGGCCGCCAGGTCAAACCCTGGCAACACCGCCGTTTGACCTTCGGTGGCGATCGCGGCCTCCAGAATGCCGCCTGTCAGGGTGACGGTGCCCTCAGAAACCGCCGCCAGTTCGGCGTAGGTTTGCAGAGTAGCGGGAGCATCAAAGCTGCCAGTCACAGCGGAGCCGTCGGACAGCAGCAGGTTGACGTCAAACAGGCCATTGGCAACGGTCACCTGGCCCGTCGTGTTGGGCAGGTCGGCGGCAACGTCAGCCACCAGGCCGGCAAAGCTGGGGTCAAAAGCGGCTAGCAGGCTGAGCACGCTGTTGGAGCCGAAGAACGCGCCCCCAGGGGTGAAGTCAACAACGGCTTCTTCTTCGTTGAAAAAATCTTGGTCAGCGGTCAGAACAGCGGAAAATTCGGTAGAAGACATAGGGAACACCCTTGCTTTCCTTTAGATAAACATCAGCGACAGAGAGGTCTGTCGCGGGCGACGCAGGGTCACCCATTGGTCTGCAATGCTCCGCTGGGTATTGTGCCACAGGAAGTTAGGAGTGCCCAGGAAAACTTTGCCCGCTCTGAGGCCCGATCTACTGCGGTATTCAGGGGGATCGCGGTCGTCTTTGCTACCGTTTTAGTTGTTGTTGCGGGTGGGGTAAGCCTCAGCCCGCCCCCGCCAGACGCCACCACAGGTTTGCGCCTGGACGCCACGGCTGACCAGCGCAAGCTTTCGTTGGGCCACCTCGATTTAACCCGCCAATTGTCCAATAGACGGCAGCAACTCTAGCCGGAGCTGCCCATCCCAGGACCGCCGTCCGCCGCGTGCTAAGGCGAAACTGTGACTGCCGTTAAACCATCGGTAGAGGCTGAGGATATCAACGGTGCCGCGCCCCCTGCGGTAGTCGCCAGCAGCCCCAAAAAACAGGACAGTGCTACCACCAGAGCAATCCGCTGCAGCAGGCGACGGGTGCGGGGGGACAACGGCAAATCTGAATCGGGAGACGGTAGCATTGGCAACAGTTACTGCAATGGAGATTGCTAGTAAACCACACCTGGCCTTCGGGCCAATTGGCCTTAAGGAAAACCAAAGCTTCCTATTTTTCCTCTGGGGACACGCCTGGAAAGACGACTGGGGGCACGCCCCATGGTGTTATCGCCCCTGCCCTTCCCGCAGCCCCGCGACAATCGCATTGACGATCACCGCATCGTTCCAGGCGGGGGGGTCTTCACCGATTCGCACAATCACCAACTCCTCGGAGGGAACGACGTAGACCCGCTGCTGATGGCGACCGTCCAGGTAAAAGGTATCGGCGGCGGCAAAGGGGGCTGACGCGGCCTGGTTCACCTGGGGGTAGTCGGCGGTGCGGGCCTTGAGCCAGATGTGCAGGCCAAAGGTCGGCTCCAGCGGCGACTCCACCAGCATCTGCTGAATCCAGCCCTGGGGAATTAGCTGATTGCCGTTGACCTGTCCCTCGTGCAGCAGCATCTGCCCCAGCCGTACCCAGTCGGGGGCCGTGGCGAAAAAGCAGCAAAAGGGTTTGGCGTTACCCTGCGGACGATCGAGCCAGAGAAACCCGTCCCCTGCCCCCAGGGGTTGCCAGAGCCGACTGCTCAGGTAGTCGCCAAAGGGTTCTCCCGTGGCCCGCTCCAGCACCAGGCTGAGCAGTTGCGAATTGAAATTGTTGTAGTCGAAGGCCACACCGGGGCGATCTTCCGCAGGAATGCCCAGGGCCAGCTTGTGGGCATCGGAGCCGCCGTAGAGCTGCACCAGGTCAGACTGGAGGGTGTCGGTGCGATCGTCGTTGCGCAGGCCCGACTGCATGTAGAGCAGGTCGGCGAGGGTAATGTTGCCTCTGGGGTCGCCTGCCCACTCGGGCAGGTAGGTGTTCACAGGCTCCTGGATAGAGCCGATGTGCCCTTCGTCGATCGCAACCCCAATCAGCAGCGCCAGCAGGGTCTTCACCATTGACATCGAGTTGACCCGGTCGGTGGCGGTGTGCCCCTGCCAGTACTGCTCCAGCACCAGGCGATCGCGGTGCATGACCAGCAGCGCCACCGAGTTCTGCGCCTCGGCATACTCCAGCGCTGTCT